>DASZYF010000027.1:0-31140 GCA_035545535.1 Mycobacteriales bacterium
CGGGCCCAGGCAGCGGGCGACCCGGCCGCGCTGGCCGACGCGGCGGCGCTGTTCGAGGACGCCGGCGCCGAGGTCGAGGCGCTGCTCACCCGCGCCGCGGGCGGGGACGCCCGCGCCCGCGAGGAGCTGACCCGCCGGGGCGTGGTCGGCTTCGCGTGATCAGGCCTGATCGGGCCTGATCAGATCTGAGCCCGGTTCACGGCCAGAGGCGTTGGAGCTGGTGCCAGCCGGCGCCGGCCACGGGCACGACCACGATGGGTGCGGTGCCGACCACCGCCCCGATCACGACCAGCAGGGCGGCAAGGCGCACCTTGGCGTTGGGCTGCCCGCGGTGATCGCGGAGCTCCGGCAGCACCCGGCGACGGTACCGCCGACCGTGACGTCCGCCGAGATGAGCGTGGCTCTGTCGATCAAGTTGAGCGGAATAGACTCAAGGCTCTTGCGTTCAACCCATCAGGCGCCGCAGACTGGCGGGGCCCCACCACGAACAGACATCTGAAGGAGAACGTCCATGGCACGCGCGGTCGGCATCGACCTCGGCACGACCAACTCGGTCGTCAGCGTCCTCGAGGGTGGCGAGCCCAACGTGATCGCCAACGCCGAGGGCTCCCGCACCACCCCGTCCGTCGTCGCGTTCGCGAAGAGCGGCGAGGTCCTCGTCGGCGAGGTCGCGAAGCGGCAGGCCGTCACCAACGTCGAGCGGACCATCCGCTCCGTGAAGCGCCACATGGGCGAGAACGACTGGCGCTTCCCCGAGAAGGGCGAGATCGACGGCAAGACGTTCACGCCGCAGCAGATCAGCGCGTTCGTCCTGCAGAAGCTGAAGCGCGACGCGGAGTCCTACCTCGGCGAGCCGGTGACCGACGCCGTCATCACCGTCCCCGCGTACTTCAACGACGCCCAGCGCCAGGCCACCAAGGAGGCCGGGGAGATCGCGGGCCTCAACGTGCTGCGCATCGTCAACGAGCCCACCGCGGCCGCTCTGGCCTACGGGCTCGACAAGGGCGACAAGGAGCAGACGATCCTCGTCTTCGACCTCGGCGGCGGCACCTTCGACGTCTCGCTGCTCGAGATGGGCGACGGCGTCATCGAGGTGAAGTCGACCGCCGGCGACAACAAGCTCGGTGGTGACGACTGGGACCAGCGCGTCGTCGACCACCTGGTGAAGACGTTCAAGGGTCAGACCGGCGTCGACCTGTCCATCGACAAGATGGCGATGCAGCGCCTGCGCGAGGCCGCGGAGAAGGCGAAGATCGAGCTCTCCGCCAGCAGCGACACCTCGATCAACCTGCCGTACATCACGGCTGGCGCCGAGGGCCCGCTGCACCTCGAGCTCACGCTCACCCGGGCGGAGTTCCAGCGCATGACGCAGGACCTGCTCGACCGCTGCAAGAACCCGTTCCAGCAGGCCATCAAGGACGCGGGCGTCGCGCTCTCTGCGATCGACCACGTCGTGCTCGTCGGTGGATCGACCCGCATGCCCGCGGTCGTCGACCTGGTGCGCGAGCTCACCGGTGGTCGCGAGCCCAACAAGGGCGTGAACCCGGACGAGGTCGTCGCCGTCGGTGCCGCGCTGCAGGCCGGCGTCCTCAAGGGCGAGGTGAAGGACGTCCTGCTCCTCGACGTCACGCCGCTGTCGCTCGGTCTCGAGACCAAGGGTGGCGTCATGACGCGCCTCATCGAGCGCAACACCACGATCCCGACGAAGCGGTCCGAGATCTTCACCACCGCGGCGGACAACCAGCCGTCGGTGCAGATCCAGGTCTACCAGGGCGAGCGCCCGATGGCGGCCGACAACAAGCGCCTCGGGATGTTCGAGCTGACCGGGCTTCCGCCTGCGCCGCAGGGGGTTCCGCAGATCGAGGTCACCTTCGACATCGACGCGAACGGCATCGTGCACGTGTCCGCCAAGGACATGGGCACCGGCCGCGAGCAGTCCATGACGATCACCGGAGGCAGCGCGCTGCCGAAGGAAGACGTCGAGCGCATGGTGCGCGAGGCCGAGCAGTACGCCGAGGCCGACCGGCAGCGCCGCGAGGACGCGGAGGTGCGCAACCAGGCCGACGCGCTGGTGCACCAGACGCAGAAGTTCCTGGCGGAGAACGGCGACAAGGTCGACCAGGCCGCCAAGGATGACGTCAACGAGAAGCTCAGCACGCTGCAGGGCGCACTGGGTGGCAGCGACACCGCCGCCATCCGCACCGCGGCCGAGGCGCTCGCGCAGGCGAGCCAGCAGCTGGGGGCCTCGATGTACAGCGGCGCACCCGACGCCGCGGCCGCCGGCGGGTCCGCCGAGTCCAGCGCCGCCGACGACGACGTCGTCGACGCGGAGATCGTCGACGAGGAGAAGTGATGGCCACCCCCACGGACCCGACCGCGGGGGAGCGCCACGAGGACGAACCGCACGTCGTGGTGCGTGACAAGCGCCGCCTCGACCCGGTGACGGGCGCGGTCCGGGAGGGAGCGGAGGCGACCGGGGGCATCGACCCGGTCGCGCCTCCGGTCACCCGGACCGAGCCGTCCGTCCTCGAGCAGGAGCTCACCGAGCGGACCGAGGACCTGCTCCGCCTCAAGGCCGAGTACGACAACTACCGCAAGCGGGCGCAGCGCGACATCGCGGCCGCGGCGGAGATCGGCACCGCCCGCGTCCTCGTCGAGCTGCTCCCCGCGCTCGACGACGTCGATCGGGCCCGCGCGCACGGCGAGCTCGACCCCGCGTTCCGTGCGGTGTCCGAGCACCTCGAGAAGGTCTGCACCGCAGTCGGTCTCGAGCGCTACGGCGCGAAGGGCGAGCCCTTCGACCCGAACCGGCACGAGGCGCTGACTTCTGTCGAAGACCCGTCCGCGGAGCACGAGACCGTGCAGGACGTCTACCGCGCGGGCTATGCCTACGCGGGCCGCATCCTGCGCCCGGCGCAGGTCGTCGTCGCGACGCCGGCGCATGGCTCCGCCGATGCCTCGACCGCCACGTTCGGCGACGCCGCCGGCGAGACCGCGGACGACCCCGCGGTCTGAACCCGCCGCCATCCGCAGCAAACCCACGAGAAGCACGCCCACGAGAAGCACGCCCACGAGAAGCGAGCGCTGAGCCGAGAGAGGAGGAGCCATGGCACTGTCCCGTGACGACGTCGACCGGGACTGGTACCAGGTCCTGGGCGTCTCCTCCTCGGCCACGGCGGCCGAGATCAAGAAGAGCTACCGGAAGCTCGCCCGCGACCTGCACCCGGACAAGAACCCGGACGACGCGAAGGCCGAGGCGCGCTTCAAGGACGTCAGCCGTGCCTACGACATCCTCGGCGACGAGGCGAAGCGCAAGGAGTACGACGAGACCCGCGAGCTGATCCGCAACGGCGGCGGGTTCGCGCCCGGCGGCATGCCGGGCGGCGGCGGCGGGTTCCGCGGCGGCGTGAACGTCGACCTCGGCGACCTGTTCGGCGGCGCCGCCGGCGGTGTCGGCGACATCTTCGGCGGGCTGTTCAACCGCGGCCGCGGTGCGGCCCGCGGCCCCGTGCGCGGTGAGGACGTCGTCGCCGCGGTGACCGTCTCGTTCGAGCAGTCGATGACCGGCGCCGAGATCTCGGTGCGGCTGTCCGGCGGCGCAGCCTGCGACACGTGCGGCGGCACCGGCGCGGCGCCGGGCACGCACCCGACGTCCTGCCCCGTGTGCTCCGGTCGCGGGGTCGTGACCCGCAACCAGGGCGGGTTCGCGTTCGCCGAGCCGTGCTCACGCTGCGGCGGCTCCGGCACGGTCATCGAGACGCCGTGCCCCACCTGCCACGGCACCGGCACGCGCGACCGCGTGCAGCGTGTGCGCGTCCCCGCCGGCGTCGCCGACGGTCAGCACGTGCGTGTGCGGGGCCGCGGCCGTCCCGGTGAGCGCGGCGGCCCGCCCGGGGACCTCGAGGTCGTCGTCACGGTGCGCCCGCACCCGGTGTTCGGCCGGAGCGGGCGGAACCTCACGCTCACCGTGCCGATCACGTTCCCCGAAGCCGCGCTCGGCGCCACGCTGCGGGTGCCGACCCTCGGGGACCCGGTCTCGCTCAAGGTGCCGGCCGGCACCCCGAGCGGCAAGCGCTTGCGCGTGAAGGGCCGGGGCTTCCCCGGCAAGGGCGGAGCGGTCGGCGACCTCATCGTCACGGTCGAGGTCGCTGTCCCAGCGAAGCTCGATCCCGCGGCGCGCGAGCTGGTGGAGAAGCTCGCGGTCGAAGTGCCGCAGTCGCCACGCGAGCACCTCGACGCGTTGCTCGGTGGGGTGACCGCCGGCGGTACGTCGTGACCGCCACCCACGACGACGCAACCCCCGTCTACGTGATCTCGGTCGCGGCCGAGCTCGCGGGCATGCACCCGCAGACCCTGCGCACCTACGACCGGCTCGGCCTCGTCTCGCCCGGTCGCACCAGCGGCCGCGGCCGCCGCTACTCGGCCCGCGACGTGCAGCGCCTGCGCGACGTGCAGCGCCTCTCGCAGGAGGAGGGGCTCAACCTCGAAGGCGTCAAGCGGGTCCTCGAGCTCACCGACCAGGTGGCCGCTCTGCAGCAGCGGGTGCGCGAGCTGATGGCCGAGCTCGCGCAGGCGCACGCCACGGCCGAGCAGCGCGTCGCCGACGCGCACGCGAGCCACCGCCGCGACCTCGTCCCGGTGGAGCGCAACGCGGTGGTGCTGTGGCAACGCCCGCGACGGCGCTGACCATGACGCGAACTGACATAACCGGAATCGACCCGACCTCGAGATCGTTGGACAAGGCATGAACGCTGACCGCTACACGACGCGCGCCACCGAGGCCCTCAACGGGGCGGTGCGCCGCGCCGCCATCGAGGGCAACCCGGAGGTCACGCCGCTGCACCTGCTCGGCGCCCTCCTCGCCGACACCGACGGCGTCACGCGACCGCTCATCACCGCCGCGGGCGGCGACCCTGCGACCATCGCGGCGCAGGTCGACGCCGCGCTCGCGAAGCTGCCCCGCGCGCAGGGCTCCACCACTGCGGCGCCGGCGACCTCCCGCCACCTGCTCGCCGTGCTCGAGCGCGCGGAGGCGGAGATGAAGGACGCGGGGGACGAGTACGTCTCCGCGGAGGTCTTCGCCATCGCGATCGCCGAGGCGGGCGGCGCGGACGTCGCCGCACTGCTGCCGAGCGCGACCGCGCTGCGTGACGCCCTCAAGGCCGTGCGCGGCAACCGCCGGGTGACGAGCCAGGACCCCGAGGCGACCTACCAGGCGCTCGAGAAGTACGCGACCGACCTCACGGCCCGCGCGCGCGACGGCAAGCTCGACCCCGTCGTGGGCCGCGACACCGAGATCCGGCGCGTGGTTCAGGTGCTCTCGCGCCGCACCAAGAACAACCCCGTCCTCATCGGCGAGCCGGGGGTCGGCAAGACCGCCATCGTCGAAGGCCTCGCGCTCCGCGTCATCGAAGGCGATGTCCCGGAGTCGCTGCGGGACAAGCGGATCGTCGCTCTGGACCTCGGCGCGATGGTCGCCGGCGCGAAGTACCGCGGCGAGTTCGAGGAGCGCCTCAAGGCCGTCCTCACCGAGATCAAGGACAGCGACGGCGAGATCGTCACGTTCATCGACGAGCTGCACACGGTGGTCGGTGCCGGCGCGACCGGCGAAGGCGCGATGGATGCCGCGAACCTGCTGAAGCCGATGCTCGCGCGCGGCGAGCTGCGACTCGTCGGCGCGACCACACTCGACGAGTACCGCCAGCACATCGAGAAGGACCCGGCGCTCGAGCGCCGCTTCCAGCCCGTGCTCGTCGGCGAGCCGAGCGTCGAGGACACCGTCGGCATCCTGCGCGGCCTCAAGGAGCGCTACGAGGCGCACCACCGCGTGCGCATCACCGACGCCGCGCTCGTGGCCGCAGCCACGCTGTCCGACCGCTTCGTCACGCAGCGGTTCCTGCCCGACAAGGCGATCGACCTCGTCGACGAGGCCGCGTCGCGGCTGCGCATGGAGATCGACTCACGACCCGTCGAGGTCGACGAGCTCGAGCGCGCGGTGCGTCGCCTCGAGATCGAGGACGTCGCCCTGGCCGGCGAGAAGGACGACGCCAGCAAGGATCGGCGCGACCGGCTGCAGAAGGAGCTGGCCGACAAGCGCGAAGAGCTCTCCGCCCTCACGGCGCGGTGGGAGCGTGAGAAGTCGGAGCTGAACAAGGTCGGTGACCTCACCAAGAAGCTCGACGAGCTGCGTGGCGAGTTCGCGCGTGCCGAACGCGACGGCGACTTCGAGGCCGCCGGCCGGATCCGGCACAAGGAGATCCCGGACATCGAGCGGGCGATCGAAGCCGCGTCCGCGGCACCCGCGTCGGACGGCGCGGACCTCCTCGTCAAGGAGGAGGTCGGGCCGGACGACGTCGCCGCGGTCGTCGCGTCGTGGACCGGGATCCCCTCCGGCCGGCTGCTCGAGGGTGAGACCGCCAAGCTGCTGCGCATGGAGGAGGCGCTCACCGAGCGCGTCATCGGCCAGACCGGCGCGGTGCAGGCGGTCTCGGACGCCGTGCGCCGCGCCCGGGCCGGCGTGGCCGACCCGGACCGTCCGACCGGATCCTTCCTGTTCCTCGGCCCGACGGGTGTCGGCAAGACCGAGCTCGCGAAGGCTCTCGCGGACTTCCTGTTCGACGACGAGCGCGCGATGGTGCGCATCGACATGAGCGAGTACGGCGAGCGGCACTCGGTCGCGCGCCTGATCGGTGCGCCCCCCGGCTACGTCGGCTACGAGTCGGGCGGCCAGCTCACGGAGGCGGTGCGTCGCCGTCCCTACACGGTGCTGCTGCTCGACGAGATCGAGAAGGCGCACCCCGACGTGTTCGACGTGCTGCTGCAGGTGCTCGATGACGGCCGCCTCACCGACGGCCAGGGCCGCACAGTCGACTTCCGCAACGTGATCCTCGTGCTCACGAGCAACCTCGGTTCGCAGTTCTCCGGCGACCTCACGCTCTCGCCCGAGCAGCGCCGCGAGTCGGTGCTCAACGTGGTGCGCGCGACGTTCAAGCCCGAGTTCCTCAACCGGCTCGACGACATCCTCGTGTTCGCGCCGCTGGCGAAGGACGAGCTCGCGTCGATCGTCGGGATCCAGCTGCAGCGGCTCAACGAGCGGCTGGCCGACCGCCGGCTCACGCTCGACGTCACCGACGCCGCGAAGGCGTGGCTCGCCGACCGCGGCTTCGACCCGGTCTACGGCGCGCGACCGCTGCGGCGGCTGATCCAGACGGCCGTGGCCGACCCGCTCGCGAAGGCGATCCTCGGCGGCCAGGTGCGCGACGGCGACACCGTCACGGTGGACGTGGACGCCGTTGGCGACGGCCTGCGGATCGTCAGCGAGGAGAGCGCGTCCGCGCTCTCCTGACGGTCACACCTTCGCGGTGATGCTCGCCCGCCACAGCGCAGCGGTCTCGTGCACCTTCGACAGCGCGTACACGAGGTTCACGTGCACCGACGCGAAGCCGGCGTCGAGGATCATCTGCGCCAGCGCGTCGTAGGACGGCAGCCACCACAGCACGCCGTCCCAGCCACCGACGTACTGCGTCGGCGCCCCGATCGCACCGCGCGTCAGCGCGGGGTCGAACGCGTCGACGATGAGCGCCTCCGTGCCGGTGATCGAGCGCACGGCCGCGAGCGCGTCGAGCGGGCGGCGCAGGTGCAGCAGCAGGTCGGCCATGTGCACGAAGTCGAACGTGCCGTGCACGGCCGGGTCGAGGTCGTAGACGTTGGCCTTGATCTTCGCGACCGAGGAGCCGAGCGCCGCGTGCGCGGCCTCGAACCCGATGCCGATGGGCTGCGGCTTGCGCCCGGCCATCGTGGGGCGCGCGGGGAACGGGATGTCGAGCTGGTCGGCCGACGCGATGTCGAGTGCGCTCACCACCGCGCCGCGCTTCTCCATCTCGAAGGCCCAGTAGCCGTCGTAGGTGGCGACGTCGATGGCCGTGCGGCCGCTCATGTCCGCCGGCAACCCGTAGTGCGGGAGGAGCTCCCTGTGGTCGAACAGGCCCGGGGTGCGGGTGCCGTCCGGCAGGTCGATGGTGTGGTACCAGTGGATCGTGTCGTCCGGCAGGTCGTAGTCGACGCCCCCGAGGAACGCGAACGCGTCAGGGATGCTGCGCGTCTCGACGTGCGGCTGGGCGAACGAGGGCTCGATCACCAGGCCACCCGGGGTGGGTGTGACGGGGAGCGACGGGCGTGTGCTCGCCCGCCGGCCGAAGGAGCGGGGCACGGGGGTCACCAATCGCGGTGCGGGCCGGAGGCAGGGAGACCGTCCGACGGTCAGCAAGTCGCCCGAAACTGTAGAGCGGCGCGATCAGTACGCCCCGTCGCGGCGCAGGACCGCTCCCACCGTGCGTCCGATGATCTTGAGGTCGAGCCACGGCGTCCAGTGGTCCACGTAGTCGAGGTCGTAGCGGACCGCGTCATCCCACGCGAGGTCGGCCCGGCCGTTGACCTGCCACAGGCCGGTGAGGCCCGGCTTCACGTGGAGGCGGCGCAGCAGGTCGGCCTCGAACCGGTCGACCTCGTGCGGGAGCGCCGGCCGGGGTCCGACGATGGACATGTCGCCGCGCAGGACGTTGACGAGCTGAGGCAGCTCGTCGAGCGACCACTGCCGCAGGCGCCGTCCCACGGGCGTGATCCGGGGGTCCTCGCGGATCTTGAACAGCAGCCCGTCGTGCTCGTTGAAGGCCAGCAGCGCGGCCAGCTCGGCCTCGGCGTTGGGGTGCATCGTGCGGAACTTGAGGCACGTGAACAGCCGGCCGTCGAGCCCCACGCGGGTCTGCCGGAACAGCACGGGGCCGCGCGAGCCCAGTCGCACGGCGAGCGCGACGGCGAGGAACACGGGCGCCAGCACGAGCAGGAGCACGGCCGCCATCAACGGGTCCGCGACCGACTTCCAGGCACGCCGAGGGACGGTGTGGGGCCGCGCCGGCCGGGCTGCCACGAAGGCGGGGGCAGGCAACGGTGCAGCGAGCTCGCCGGCGGGGGACGGACGGTCGCCGCGGCTGGGGGCACCGCGAACATCGAGCATCGTGGTGACGAGGATGCCGGGAAGGTCCGGATTTAACAAGGCGCTCTGAGATCCCGGGCCCGGCCTCGCGCGGGCGCGCCCGCCTACGCTTCCCGCGTGCCGGTAGCACCGCAGGTGAGCGTGTGCGTGGTCGTCCGCGACCGCGTGGACGCCATGATGCGCTGCCTCGACGCGCTCGCCGCGCAGCGGGGCGTCGAGCACTACGAGGTGGTCGTCGCCGTCGACGCGGGCTCGACCGAGCCGGTGCACCAGGCGTTGCTCGACCGGGTCGCGGGCTTCCCGGTGCCGCTGCGGGTGCTGCTCGACCCGGGCCCGGTCGCGGTCCGGCGCAACCTCGCGCTGCGGGCCGCCACCGGTGACGTCGTGGCGTGGACCGACAGCGACTGCGTGCCGGAGCCGGACTGGCTCGCCGCGGGGCTGGCCGCCTTCGAGCTGGGCGTGACCACCGTCCAGGGGCGGACCGTCCCCGATCCGGCGGTGCCGATCGGTGGCTGGGTCGCCACGCAGCAGATCGACGCCTTCACCGGCATCTACGAGACGTGCAACGTCTTCTACCGGCGGGAGGTGCTGCTCGAAGCGGGTGGCTTCGACGACAGCATCGGGTTCTGGGGAGAGGACATGCTGGCCGGCCTCGGGGTCAAGGCCCGTGGGGGCCGCGAGGTGTTCGCACCGGACGCCGTCGTGGTGCACGAGGTGTCGCACCCCGGCTTCGCGTGGCACGTGCGCCGGGCCCGGTACTACGCGCAGTGGCCGCGGGTGGTGTCCCGTCGCCCGGAGGTGCGTGACCAGCTCATCGCGCGGACGTTCATGCGCAAGCAGGACCCCTACGTGATCGCGGCCGCCCTCGGCCTCGCGCTCGCGGTGCGCAAGCCGGCGGCCGCGCTGGCGGCGTTGCCCTGGCTCGTGCTGCGCCGGCCGCACGGCCTCGGTGAGTCCGACCTGCGCGCGACGGCGAGCCTGCTGGTGCACGATGCGGTGTCGGTCTGGTGGCTGGTCGTCGGCAGCGTCCGGGAGGGAGAGGTCGTCCTGTGACGCCATCGACCTGCGCGGTGATCGTGACCTGGAACTCGGCCGAGCACATCACGGCGTGCGCGCAGTCGCTGGTCGACGAGGGCGTCACCGAGGTGGTCGTCGTCGACAACGCGTCCGCCGACGACACGGTCGCCCGCGCCCGCGCGGTGCCCGGGGTCACGGTCATCGCCAACCCGGACAACCGCGGGCTCGCTCCGGGCAACAACCAAGGCATCCGGGCCACCAGCTCGGACATCGTCATCGTCAGCAACCCCGACGTCATCTACCCGCCGGGCTCGGTAGCGGCGTTGGTGGACTGCCTCGTCCGGCACCCCGACGCGGCCATCGCCGTCCCGCGGATGACCCACCTCGACGGAAGCCTGCAGACGAGTGCCGGTGACCTGCCGCGGCTGCGCGAGGCGTTCGGCGGACGCCGCCTCAGCCAGGTGACGGCCGCCGGGCCCGGTTCCGGCGCGTGGTGGTGGGACGGCTGGGCGCACGACGAGGAGGTCCGCATCGGGCACGGGGCGGAGGCGGCCTACGCCGTGCGCCGCGCTGCGATCGACGCCGCCGGCCTGCAGGACGAGGAGTTCTGGCTCGACTGGGAAGGCGTCGAGTGGGCCGCCCGGTTCGGCGACGCCGGCTACGAGGTGTGGTTCACGCCGACGTCACAGGTCGTGCACGTCGGCGCGCACTCGATCGTCCACGGCGGCTGGCGTTGGGTGCGGTCGAGCCACAAGGGGATGTACCGCTACTTCCGGCTGCACGGGCCGCGCATCCCGGCGCCGCTGCTGGCGACCGCCATCGCGGGGCGCGCGGCCGCGAAGGCGCTGTGGTTCGCGATCGATCCGGACATGGCGCGGCGCGCGACCAAGCGCCGGCGCGACTGACCGCAGTGGCGAAGGACGCGCGCCTGCGCGTGCTGCTCACGCACGTGTTCTCCTGGCCGGAGGTGCGGCGCGGCGGCGAGCGCTACCTGCACGAGCTGGGTGCGGCGCTCGTGCGCGCGGGTCACGACGTGCAGATCCTCTCGACGGGTCCGCAGGCGTCGCGCGACACGGTGCTCGGCGCCCCGGTCCTCCGGCTGCGCCGGCGCGAGCTCATGCCGGATCGCTTCCAGGCGCTGGCCGGCGAGGTCGGGTTCGGTGTGCAGTCGCTCGCCTGGGCGGCGGCGCGGCCGTTCGACGTGTGGCACGCGCTCGGGACGGCCGACGCCGCATCCGCGACGGTGCTCGCCACCGTGCGCCGGGGGCTCCGCACCGTCTTCACCGACCTCGGCGTGCCCGGCCGCGAGTCGCGATTGCGACGACCCGACCGACGGCTGCACCGCCGGGTGGTCGACGCGGTCGACCACTACCTCTGCCTGTCCGAGTGGGCGCGCGGCTACCTCGAGGACGGCTTCGGCCGGCCCGGCGAGGTCATGGGCGCCGGCATCGACCTGCGCACGTTCGCGCCCGGGCCGCGCGCGGCGACGCCGACCGTCCTGTACAGCGGATCGCTGGTCGAGTCGCGCAAGAACGTGCCGTTGCTGCTGGAGGCGGTGTCCCTGCTGCGCGCGCGGATCCCCGACGTGCGGCTGCGCTTGTCGGGACCGGGTGACGTGACCGAGATGCTCGCGGCCGCACCCGCCGACGCGCGCGCCGCGGTCGCGTCGGCCGCCCTCGACGACCGTGACACGCTCGGCCGGCTCTACGCCTCGTCGTGGGTCACCTGCCTGCCTTCGATCAACGAGGCCTTCGGCCTCGCGATCGTCGAGTCGCTCGCGTCGGGTACGCCGGGCGTCGTGCTGCGTGGCGGTGGCGGCAGCGCCGAGCTCATGCGCGACCACGCGGTCCTCGGGGCGGGGGACGGACCGGATGCGCTCGCCGACACGCTCGCGGAGGCGATCGAGCTGGCGCGGGATCCGGAGACCGCCGACCGTTGCCGAGAGGTCGCCCGGGAGCACGACTGGGACAGCGCGCTCGTCCCACGACTGCTCGCGATGTACCGCGGCTGAGCGCACCGGAGGCGCGGCGCCGATCAGAGCATCGGGCTGCGATGCTTGATCGAACCCCGCACCATCGTCGCGGTCTCCACCAGGTCGACGGCCAGCAACCCCGGCAGCGAGACGACGAGGCGGCGCGTCGACGTGCCCGCCGGCCGCCAGGGGCCGGAGCGCCGGCGCAGCCACGGAAGCGCCAGCGCGAGCGCCAGCGGTTGCCGCCGGGCCAGCGCCGCACCGGCCACGAGCAGCAGGGCGTCGAGGTGCGTGACCTTCCAGAAGATGCTGCGGTGCAGGTACTCCCGACGGGCCGCCGGGTGCTTGCGCACAACCCGCGGGATGTCGACCCAACGTGTGGCGTCGCGCAGCGCGAGCGCGAGGCTGCTCGGCCGCACGTCGTGCTCGACGAACGCCTCCGGCGTGAACACGACCCCGGCGCCGGCCTCGGTCGCGCGCAGCCCCATGTCGACGTCCTCGCCCGTGCGCAGCTCTTCGTCGAACCCCTCCAGCCGCTCGAGCAGCGCGCGGGGGTACGCGACGTTGCACGTCTGGAAGTAGCGCGCGTCGTCGACCCGGAGCGTGCGCGAGAACGGCCCTTCGTGCGCCCGCTGCGACTCGGCCGGCTGCGTGCGGCCCACCGACACCCGCGTCGCTCCGGCGGCCGCCGCGACGTGCGCCGCGAGCCAGCCCGGCGCCGGCACGCAGTCGTCGTCGGTGAACACGACCAGCGGAGCCGTCGTCGCTCGCCAGCCGGCGTTGCGGCCTGCGGACGGCCCGCGGTTGGCCTCACCGCGCAGCACGGTCACCGGGTGACGTGCGCGGGCGGCCCACTCGGCGAGCACGCGAGGTGTGTCGTCGACGCTCGCGTCGTCGTAGACGACGACCTCGACCGGCCCGTCGACCTCCTGCGCATCGAGCGCGGTCGCGAGCCGGGGCAGAAGATCCGCGCGCCCGTACGTCGTGATGACGACGGCGACAGCCGCGCCGTCGGTCACCGGACGATCAGGACGTGATGGCGAACGAGGAGTCCTGCCGGGACAGCTCCTCGGTGTACCAGTCGATGGTGTTCTGCAGGCCCTGCTCGAAGGTCAGCTGGGGCGCCCAGCCGAGCTCCGTGCGGGCGCGCTCGGAAGCCGCGTACATGCGCCAGATCTCGGTGGGCCGCTCAGGCAGCGCACCGAACTCGGGCTCGATCGGGTCGCCCATGAGGCGCAGGATCGTCGTCGCGAGGTCGCGCATGCTGCGCTCGACCTCCTGACCGCCGCCGATGTTGTACAACCGGCCCGGCTCGCCGAACAGCGCGGCGCGCACGAAGCCGTCGGCGATGTCGGTGACGTAGTTGAACTCGCGCGTCTGCTTGCCCTGGGTCATAGCAAGCCGCTGCTTGCGCAGCGCGCGCACGATGATCTCGGGGATGACGCGGTCGGGTGACTGCGCCGGGCCGTACGCGTTGAACGGCCGGACCATGACGATCGGCCACTGCTTGCCCTGGAAGAACATCCGGCAGTACTTCTCACCCGCGTACTTGCTCACCGAGTACGGCGAGATCGGGTTGACCGGGCCGTCCTCGCGGAACGGCACGTCGACGTCGCCGTAGATCTCGCTCGTCCCGGTGTAGACGAACTTCTTGTAGCCGAGCGGCGCGAGCGCCTGCAGCAGGTTCACCGTGCCCTGCACGTTGACCTGGATGCACTCGTCGACGCGCTGCCAGCTCTTGCCGACGTGCGTGTACGCGCCGAGGTGGAAGACGTACTCGGGTCGGGCCGCGTCCGCGAGCGCGTCCATCGCACTGCGATCGTCGAGCGAGCCCTCGTGCAGCGTGATCTGGTCGCGGATGTCCAGGATGCGCTGCGGGTAGATCGAGCTCACCGTCGAGGTGAGCGCGTGCACGACCGCGCCGTCCTCGACGAGCCGGCGGGTGAGGTGGCTCCCGATGAACCCCGACGCCCCAGTGACGAGGACGCGCGTGCCCTTCAGGAGCGCTGGGTCGATGGCAGTTGCAGCCACGGGCTGCCCCCTTCAGTGGCGAGACGGGTCATGTCGGCGACGTCCTTCTGGGTGTCCATCGACTTCCAGAAGCCCGGGTGCTTGTAGGACTGCAGCGCGCGCCGGCCGGCGAGGTCGGGCAGCACGTCGCGCTCGAGGTCCGGTCCGGCCCACGCCTCGAGCGCCCGCTTCTCGAACACGAAGAAGCCGGCGTTGATGCGGTGGTCGTGCAGGAGCGGCTTCTCGTTGAAGCCGGTGACGCGGCCCTCGCCGTCGGTGTCGACGGTGCCGTACTGGCTCGGCAGGGCGACGGTCGTGACGGTGGCGAGCGCACCGGTCTCGGTGGCGGCGCGGTGCGTGGCGAGCAGCGCCCCTATGTCGACGTTGCCGAGGCCGTCGCCGTAGGTCGCGAAGAAGGTGTCTCCCACGAGCTCGCCGCAGCGACGCACCCGCTCGCCGGTGTTGCTCTCCTCTCCGGTGTCGTGCGCGATCACCTCGAGGTCGGAGGGCAGCGTGCGGGCCCAGTCGGCGACGACGTCGCCGCGGTACCCGGTGGCCAGCACGAAGCGGCGCACGCCCTGGCGGGCGTAGATCTCGATCACGTGGGCGAGCGCCGGGCGATCGGCGACGGGGAGCATCGGCTTGGGCACCTCGGCCGTGGCGGGCCATGCCCGGGTGCCCTTGCCGCCGCACAGCACCACGGTGGTGAGCGATCCGGGCACGCGCTGAGACTAGTGGGCCGCGTGCGATCTCCTGTCGCGTCCCTGTGTGGCTTCTGTCTAGGCTTCGGCCTGACTCCAACGAAGGGGAGCCCATGCGCCGCCGCCGGAACGAGCTGACCGACGTGCCGACGTCACCGCCCGCGGTGCCGTTGCGTCCCGCCGAGCCGCGGCGTCCCGACGCCCCCGGCGCGTCTTCGTCGTCGTCGGTGCCGAGCGAGGTCGAGCGCGGTGTGACCACCAGCGTCTTCGCCGCGGTCGGCCGCCTCGAGCTCACGCTCGACCTGCTCGAGCGTCGCATCGAGCGGATCGAGGCGCAGCTGGCCGGCTACGCCGAAGAGGGCGACGAGCTCGAGGACGACGAGCTCGAGGACGACGAGCCCGAGGACGAGGCCGCCGAGGAGGTCGACGCATCCGACGGTGCGGACGAAGGTGCCGACGAAGCGGACGAAGAGGGCGAGCCGGCCTGATCAGGCGGCGCGGCGCCGCAGGAAGCGCGCCCGCTTGACCGGTCCGTACACGTAGTCGCCGTAGTACCCGGTCGACTCCGAGCGCGGCACGTCGTTCATGACCAGGCCGCCGACCGGGCTGCCGACCTGGGCGAACCGGCGCGACGCCTCCGCCAGCGACGCCCGGGTCGTCTCACCGTGGCGCACGACGAGCATCGTCACGTCGCACTGCGGCGCGAGGGCGATGGCGTCGCTGACCACGAGCACGGGCGGCGCATCGATGACGATGACCTCGGCGTAGGCCCGCAGGCGCTCGATGAGCTCGGCCGTGACCTGTGAGCCGAGCAGCTCGGAGGGGTTCGGGGGCAGCGGCCCGCTGGGCAGCACGGTGACGGTGCCCGTGGAGTGCAGCACCGTGTCGATGTCGGCCTGGCGGGCGATGACGCTCGACAACCCCGGCTTGCCGGACAGGCCCAGCGCGCGCGAGAGGCTGGCGCGCCGCATGTCGGCGTCGATGAGCAGCACCCGCTGGCCGGCCTCGCCGATGGCGGTCGCCAGGTTGGCCGCCGTGGTGGTCTTGCCCTCACCGGGCGCCGAGCTCGTGACGAGCAGGACCTGCGGCACCGCGTCGGGCCGCAGGAACCGCACCGCGGCGCGCAGGGTGCGGTACGGCTCGGCCACGGCGTCGGCGACGACGAGGCGCGCCGCCTGGCTGCCGCGCCGGTGCGGGACGAGCGCGAGCAGCGGCGCGTCGGCCAGCTGCTGCGCGAGGTCGACGCCGCGCACCGAGCGGTCGAGTGCCTCGAGGAGCACGACGATGCCGATGCCGACGAGCAGGCCGAGCAGGCCGCCGAGGGCGAGCTCCTGGGTCTTGTTCGGCTTGAACGGCGCGCCCGGGAGCGCCGCGCGGTCCTGGATCTCGGCGTGGATGTTGGTCGACGTGCCCTCCTGCAGCGCGTCGATGCGCTGGCTCACGACCTGCGCGGCGGTGTCCGCGATCTGGCGGGCCTGACCGGGGTCGCTGCTCGTGCCGCTCACGTCGATGAAGAACGTGTCGGTCTCGTTGAGCGCAGCGATGTGTCCGGCCACGGCGCCGAGGGGCAGACCGGTCAGCTGGGCGACGTTGGCCGCCGTCTGTCGCGTCGTCGCGAGGCGCGCGTACGTCTTGAGGTTGCCGGATGTGAGCGTCTGCGCGTTGAAGTCCTGGGACGCCGAGCCCTGGCTCGGGAAGGTCACGATGATCGTCGAGACCGCGCGGTACGCGCGCGGCGTCGTGTGCACGCGGTAGGCCGACGCGGCGAGCCCGGCGATCAGGCACAGCAGCACGATGTAGCCGCGGCGCCTGAGCACGGACAGGTACGTGCTCAGGCCCATGTGCGAGAGGGTAGTCGGCGGTTGATGTGCGCTCCGCCGGTCCGGGCCGATGCGGCACGCTCCTTCATCGATCGCGCCCAGAGCTCTTCGTGTTGCGCTCCACGACGTCGGCGTAGACCGCGCCGGTCAGGCGGGCCATCGTGTCGATGCTGTAGTGCTCGGCCACGTGCTTCTGGCCGGCCACCGCGATGCGCCGGGCCTTCTCGGTGTCGTGCAGCAGGTCGTTGATCGCCGCGGCCAGCGCCACGGGGTCGTCCACGGGCACGAGCAGGCCGGTGTCGTCGTGCCGCACGCAGTCACAGCTGCCGACGACGTCGGTCAGGACGACCGGCACACCTCCGCGCATCGCTTCGAGCGGGACGTAGGGCGCGCCCTCGTAGCGCGATGTCAGCACGAACACGTCGAGCTGGTCGATGACCGCGCCGGCGTCCGGCACCGACGCGATGCGGTGCAGGCGCGGGATCTCGGCCGCCATGCGGTCGAACTCCGGGGCGAGCGAGCCCTGTCCGATGAGGACGCTGTGAGTGTCCGGGTGCTCGGCGGCCACTCGAGCCCATGCCTGTGCGTAGATCTCGGGCGCCTTCTGCGGGACGAGCCGCGCGACCGTCCCGACGAGCGGTGCGTCCTTGGGGATGCCGAGGTGCGCGCGCAGGTCGAGCACGCCCGTGCGGTCGACATCGGCCTCGACGCCGTTCGGGATGGTGATGATGAGTCCGTGCGGCGCGAGGCGCAGCTTCGCGATGAGGGTCGCTTCACTGGGTGACAGCGCGATGACCGTGCTCGTGAGACGGGTGAGGCTCCGCTCGACGAGGGTCGCCACCGGGTGCACGAGCACGCCGTGGGGGGTCCACACGACGGGGCGGCGCACGATGCCGCCGACCACGCGGGCGAGCGCACCCCCGACGGATGCGTGCCCGTGGATCACGTCGGGCTTGACCGCGTGGCACAGCCGCACGAGGTCGCGCAGCGCGCGGGCGTTCGCGGGTGCGACCGGTGAGCGGCGCATCTCGACCAGGTGCACGTCGGCGCCGGCGCCGACGAGCCGGCCGTGGGCGTAGGGGTCGGCAACGCCGCCGATGCGCACGGGAGGGACGGCGACCGACTGGTGCACGTCAGGCACGTGGCGCACCAGGTCGACGAGGTGGCGCGCGGTCCCGCCGCCCAGAGCCTCGAGGACGTGCAGCACGCGTGTCATCGGTGCACCACCGGTCCGGCGGGGGCGTCGACCGACGCATCGGCCTCGTCCAGCGCATCGGTGCGGGTTTGCGGACCGGGCGCGGCGAGGCCCAGGCCGGCGATCGCGAAGAACGTGAGGGCGACGGCGGGGACCTGGAGCGAGTGCAGCACGAGGCCGATGAGCATGAGCGCGATGCCCGCCGCGAACGGGCCCGACGCCTCCGGCGTCCCGTCGCGGGCCCGTCTCCACAGCGCCAGGGCCAGCAGCCCGAGCGCACCGGTGTAGGCCAGCATCGCGAACAGCCCGGTCTCGTTGCCGACCTGCAGGTAGAAGTCCTCACTCACGAAGTTCGTGTGACCGCTGCCGAGCACCTCAGGGTTCGTCCCGAGCCCGAGGCCGAACGGATGGTCGAGCAGGATGTGCCAAGCCTGCGTCGTGCGGTCGATGTGACCCTGCGTGCTGACGTCGGACGCCGAGAAGCCGTTGTCGACGCGCACGGACAGCGTGGTCGCGGCCGCGACGGGGACCAGGAGCAGCGTGCTCGCGAGCAGCCCGAACGCGAGCCGCCGCCGGGCGCGGGCGGGTCCTCCGCTGCGGCCCAGCATGAACAGCGCTCCGATGATGCCGGCCGCGATCGCGCTGCGCGTCTGCGTGAGCACCAGCGTGACCGGGCCGCCGATGGCGACGATCAGCACGAGCGGGTCGCGCACGCGGTCCGCCGCGCGACGCAACGCGACGTAGCTCGGAAGCAGGATCCAGAACGCGAGCGACAACGGTGAGAACAGCACGGAGCCCACGCGCACGACGGTCGTGCCGGCGACCGTGTTCTGGTCGACGATAAGCAGGTTGAAGCTGTGCAGGACTGCGGCCGCGTACACCCGCACGTAGAAGACGTGAACGATGACGCGGTAGAACTCGTCCTTGTTGATGAACTCGAGCAGGCCGAAGCCGATCACGATGGCTGCGGTGACGAGCAACGATCGCTCCACGAGGCGTCGCCCTCTGTCGCCGAGGTCGAGGCGCCGGCACGCGATGAGGGCGATGACCGGCTCGCAGTCGAACCGCCACGCGAGCGACCGGTTCGACAGCCCTTGGGAGATGAACCCGATCGGCACGAGCAGGTAGATGGTCGCGATCAGCAGGAAGGCGAAGGCGAACACGTCGAGGCGGTCCGGCTTCCGCCGGTGGCTCCGGCTTTCGCGCATGGCCGCGACGACGACGCCCGCGACGATCGCGTCCTTCAGCGCGCCGCCCGCGCGCAGCGCGGCGGTCGGGACGTGCAGTCGGTAGAGCAGCCCGAAGATCACGAACTGCAGCGGCACGAGCACGATGAGGACGGAGATCCACGCCGCCGGGCGGCGGGAGATGACGGTGACCAGCAGCACGCCGAGGATCGCTTCGGAGACGAGCTTCGCATGACCGGCCGCGCGCAGCTCGACGGCGACGATCACCAGCAGGCCCAGGGCGATCATCGCGGGGGCGTGCAGTGCTCGGGGGTGGGCGAAGCGGCGGATCATCCCGGGCCGCTCGGCGCGGAGGGTTCGGTGCGGACCGCTTGGCGGTAGCCCGCCCACCAGGCCACGTTGCAGAGCTGGTCGAGCGCGACCTCGCTCCAGCTCTGCTGACCGTCGCGGCGGCGCACGGCCGGCGCGTCCTTCACCGCGCGGACGACGCTGCGCAGCGCGCTCGGCACGTCGCGTCCGACCTCGGGGGTGGCGTGCCGGACGTCGAGCCACCGGCGCGCGCTGCCGTAGCGCCGGAACTGGCCGAGCGTGGCCCGCAGGCCCTCGCGGGGGATCCACTCGACCACGGCGTCGTCGGCGATCCCGATCTCGGACACGTGCTGCTCCTGAGCCCGCCAGCACAGGTCGGTGTCACCACCGCTGCGCACCTCGACGAACCCGCCGAGGGTCTCAAGGACGGGGCGTCGCACAGCCATGTTGCACGTGCCCACGAACGGACGGTACGCATCACCCGCGATGCGTCGAGGTGAGAACCATTGGTTGCGGGCGAAGGATGCGCTGGCCCGGGACCGGCCGGGGAGCGCCACGACCTCGCCGCCGACGATCCCCGCCCCGGACTCGACCACTCGCGTCACGAGGTTCTCGAGCCAGCCCGGACGGGGGCGGCACCGCGCGTCACTGAAGACGAGGATGTCGGCGGCGCAGGACCGCCAGCCCTCGTTGCGGGCCACGTACGGCCCTCCGGCCTGCGCGCGGCGCAGCACCCGGGCCCCGGCGGCGGCGGCCCGGTCGGCGACGCCGTCCGAGCTCGCGTCGTCCACCACGACCACCTCGGCGCCGAACGCGCCGGCCTGGCCGACGAACGCGGGCAGCCCAGCGAGCAGGAGCTCGGCCTGGTCGCGGACGGGCAGGATGACCGCGACCGCGGCGCGGGTCACCGCGCCGCCAGGCGGTCGAACAGCGCGTGGAGCCGGCCGACCTGGGCGGTCAGCGTGAACTCCCGCTCCACCCGCGCCCGGGCCGCGCGGCCGCGCCGCTCGGCCTCGGCGGGATCGCCGAGGGCGGTCACGAGCGCCCGGGCGAGCGCCTCAGGGTCGTCCGGGGGGACCAGCCAGCCGTTGCGGTCATCGACCATCTCCGGGACCGCCACCACGTCGGTCGACACGACCGGGACCGAGCGCGCCATGGCCTCCTTGACCACGACCGGCATGCTGTCACGGTCGCCGTCCGCCGCGATGCGGAACGGGAGGGCGAACACCCGGGCGCGCGCGATCAGGCCGAGCGCGGCGTCGTGGTCGACGGCCCCGGTGAAGCGCACCGCGTCGCGCACGCCCAGCTCGACGGCGAGCGCCTCGAGCTCGGCGCGCAGCGGACCGTCGCCGACGATCGTGAGCGTGGCGGGCCCGTGCCGGAGCACCGTCGGCCAGGCCCGCACCAGCAGGTCGAAGCCCTTCTTCGGGACGAGCCGGCCGACCGCCACGACGTCGAGGTCGCGGGTCGTCGGGGTGTCCGGCGGGAGCTCGACGCCGCAGATCACGACCTCGACGGCGCGGGCCGGGTCGAGCAGCGCGCCCATCGTGCGCACGTTGTAGTCGCACACCGTCACGACCGCGTCGGCGCCGGCGATCTTGTCCTCGAGGTGGTCCGGCTCGCCGAAGATGTCGTTGGCGTGCAGGGTCATCGACCACGGCAGGCCGGTGAGCGTCGCCAGCCCCCACGCCCGCGTCGCCGAGGACCAGCCGAAGTGGGCGTGGACGACGTCGATGTCTCGGCGCCCGATCCAACGGGCCCAGTAGGCCAGGTCCCGCCAGCGCGCCTCCCCGTCGCCGAGCCGCCGGCGCAGGCGCAGGAACGCGCGGTAGCGCCCGGGGTGGCGGACCAGCCAGGTGGCGTGGGCCGCGAGCGCGACTGCTGCGGTGGGCCGGTCGCGCTCCATCACCGTCGCCGCGCCCTCGCCGTCGGCTCCGAGGTCGCCGGCCCGCAGGGCCAGCACCTCCACGCGCACGCCCTGGCGCCGGAGCTCGCGCACCTCCAGGCGGACGAACGTCTCGGACCTCTGGAGCCAGAGCGTGGGGACGTACGCGACGGCGAGCGAACGATCGTCGCGGGGGCGCACGCCGCTGAGGCTACGGTCGCTGCGTGGACGCGCTGCGCTGCCTCGCGTTCTACCTCCCGCAGTTCCACCCGGTCGCGGAGAACGACGAGTGGTGGGGCGAGGGCTTCACCGAGTGGACGAACGTGCGCAAGGCGCGTCCGCTGTTCCCGGGCCACGTGGCTCCGCGCGTCCCCGGCGAGCTCGGCTACTACGACCTGCGCGACCCCGTGGTGCGGGCCGCCCAGGCCGCCCTGGCCCACGCGCACGGCATCGACGGCTTCGTCTACTACCACTACTGGTTCAACGGTCGGCGCCTGCTCGAGCGGCCCTTCACGGAGGTGCTGTCGAGCGGTGCTCCGGACCGGCCGTTCGCGCTGTGCTGGGCGAACGAGAACTGGACGCGGGTGTGGGACGGCGGCAGCCGCGACGTGCTCATGCAGCAGCGCTACGACGCGGCCGACGACATCGCGCACATCCGGTCGTTGCTGCCGGCGTTCGCGGACCCGCGCTACGTGCGCGTCGACGGCAAGCCGCTGTTCCTCGTCTACCGGCTCGGCGAGCTGCCGGAGCCGGCGCGCACGGCGGAGCGATGGCGGGCGGAGGTGCAGAAGGCCGGCCTCGGTGACCTGTTCCTCGTCCGGGTGGAGAGCCAGCCGGGGGAGACGGGCGATCCGGTGCCGCTCGGGTTCGACGCGGCGTGCGGGTTCTCGCCGCGCATGGACCTCCTGCCGCCGCCCGCGATCCCGTTCCGGCTGGCCCGCAAGGCGCTGCGGTCCCGCGGGGTGTTCGGGCAGCGGGTCGTGGAGTACGACGAGATCGTCGAGCAGGGCATCGCGTTGCAGGAGGATGCCGACTACCTGCGCTTCCCGTGCGTCATGCCGCGCTTCGACAACAGCGCGCGCCGCAGCAAGAACGCGCTCATCGTGCGGCACAGCACCCCGGACGCCTACGGCGCGTGGGTGCGGCGCGCGATCGCCCAGGCGCCGCGGACCGCCGGTGGCGAGCGGCTGCTGTTCGTGAACGCGTGGAACGAGTGGGCCGAGGGCAACCACCTCGAACCCGAGCAGGTGTGGGGGCGGGCCTACCTCGAGGCCCACCGCGACGCGCTGCGCTGACCGTCGGCTCAGCGCACCCACGGGGCGGTGCGCTGCCAGCGGTACCAGCTCCCGAGCCGGCGCTGCGCGTCGGTGAGGTCGGAGTAGCCCGCGGCGGCGAGCGCGGCCGCCAGCCCGGCCTCGAGCGCGTCGCGCTGGTCGTCGTACTCGACCGCGATCTTGCCGTGGTGCTCCATGAGCACACCGTCGACGACGCCGAGGACCAGGTCGGTGCGGGCCCGCGCCACCCAGCTGATGTTCAGCACCCACCCCATGCCCGCGTCGGCCGGGAAGGGCAGGATCTTGGGTCGCGCATGCGGCGCGATGACGAACAGCGGGCCGATCTCGACGAACGTCGTGTGTCGCACGAGCGTGAGCACCCGCCGCACGGTCGTCCCGTGGCTGACGTTGTGGAACCGGGCGTGCGCGGGCTGCGCGAGGTCGAGCCCGGCGGCGCGCTGGTAGCGCAGCAGCAGGGACAGATCGCCGTGCACGACTGTGACGTCGTCGTCGGCGATCACGACGTGGTCGCCCTCGCGCGGAGGGTGCTCGTCGAGAAGCCTTTGCAGCAGCGTGAACTTGTCACCGGAGCCGGTGCCGCGCACGACGGGGCCGAGGCCGCCGTCGGTGCCGTCCAGCGCCCATACGTGCGCCGGCCAGCCGTGCCGCTGCGCGTCGTCCATGAGGCGCCGCAGCGTCGGCTCGTTGCGCCGACGGCTGATCGCGTATACGGACGCGGTGGGAGCCTGCCCGGTGCGCACGACGCTTGGCGGCCGCGGCACGGGGGCGTGATCACGCACGCCGAACGCGACCCCGCGCTTGACGGTGAACGCGAGGTCTCGCGCCCTCACTACGCCGGCGGGAACGGCAGCGCGGGTATGCGACGCGCCACCTTCCACTCGGGGTCCGGCACCTTCCGCGCGCGCTTGCGACGCCGCATGGCGTCGAGCGCCAGCAGGACCGGCACGAGCGCGCTGTACGCAGGGCCCTGGCGGTCGAGCGTGGTCACGAGGCGTTCAGGGACCCGCGGCGACCGGCGCAGCCAGACCCAGCTCGTGTACGCGTGCTGACGCCAGCGCGGAGGGCTCGCGAAGTCGAACCACTCGGGCCGGAGCTCGAGGAGGTGCCGCAAGGTCGAGTCGAGCTGCTCAGGCGGCAGCACCTCGAGCGCGATGCGTCCGACGAAGTGCACGCGGTTCTCGATGAGGCGCGCCAGGTGCGCGGGGTCGTTGTCCCGCGCGTTGTTGAACTCCTGGTGCGTGAACGCCTCGAACTTCGCCCTCACGGCGTTGGCGTCGCCGAGGTAGGACACGTGCCAGCCGGCGTCGAGGAGCAGTGGTTCGGTGTAGTTGATGGCGCGGAGGTCGGGGAGGTGACCCTCGCCGAGGTGCCAGCGCAGCATCGGGTTGTCGAGGTCGGAGCCGCGGCAGGCGAAGGTGCCCTCCTCCCAGGGCTCGGGCACGACCCAGTTCGCGCGGTAGATCGCGTGCCGCTGCACGAGCCGGAGCGGCTCGTCGAGGTTCGCCGCGAGGTGCTTCACGACGTGCGGGTGGACGAGCTCGTCGAGGTCGCCGATGAGCAGCAGGTCCTCCGGCTTCAGGTCGACGAGGCCGTCGAGCGTCGCCGCCTCCTGCTCGTGCTCGCGATCCCAGACGTCGTCGACCTTCTCCGACAGCTTCGCCTCGACGGGGACGAGCTTGTCGTGCCACGGAGCGAACCGGTCCCAGGCCTCGCGCAGGTGCAGCGGCTTCGGCTTGCCCGTGAACGTCATGGCCGCCTCGACGACCACCAGCTTGTCGATGACCGGGCCCATGATCTGCAGGCGGGCCTCGAGCAGGTCCAGCTCGTCGTTGAGCAGGATGCAGTCCCACACGGTCATGGCGTCATCGTGCCAGCCGGCCGCGCCGGTCCGGCCTCATCGGGTCGTGGTGGTGAACCGCCGGCCCAGCTTCGCGCCGAGCTGCTGCGTGGGGCGCTCGACCACGGCCCACATGATGCGGGCCAGTGGCACGCTCGCGATGAGCATCATCGCCGCTCCCACCAGGTAGTGGGAGTCGCCGCCCGGGATGTGGGGTGCCAGCCGGAACAGGTCTCGGATGAGGGCGGTGTGCACGAGGTACAGGCTGTAGGAGATGACGCCGAACCAGGCCAGGAAGCGGGCCAGGCCGTGCTCCCACTGCTCGGTGTGCACGGCAGCGAGCAGCAGCGCGCCGTAGCCGATGGCGTACCAGACCTCGTTGGTCGCGTAGATGACGTCGCGGTGCGCCACCGACAGCGGGAGCAGGTTCATGCAGGTCGCGCCCAGCACCACGCCCGCCAACGTGAAGGGAAGCATGCGTACCGGGCCGCGGGACGGACCCGTGACGAGGGCCCGCCGGAAGCCGGCCGAGCGCAGCGGGTGCGTGGTGGCGGCCGCGACGATCCCGGGGACGAAGAGGAACAGCTGGGCCGGCAGCACGCGCCCGAGCCACACGCCGTCGGTCCCGGAGACCTGCGTGGCCCCCACCTTCCAGAGGGCGCTGAGCAGGCCCACGAGCACCAGCCCGACGATGAAGCGCTGCGGGTCGATCGCGCGTGGTCGCAGCGCGCGCAGCGCGACCGCCGCGACCGGCACCAGGATGTAGAACAGCG
This sequence comes from Mycobacteriales bacterium, assembly GCA_035545535.1. GTDB lineage: Bacteria > Actinomycetota > Actinomycetes > Mycobacteriales > CAJCIY01 > DASZYF01. The sequence goes on from DASZYF010000027.1 coordinate 24,994, forward strand.
CCTCGAGCGTGAGCGTCCAGGACGAGAAGTAGATCGCCTGCTCCTGCCCGGGCCACAGGTTGTGCATCAACAGGTAGTGCACGAGCAGCACCGGTCCGCTGGGCAGCGGGCCGGGGTTGTCGAAGATCACGAACGTGAACGCGAGCCAGTACGCCGGGATGATGCGGAACACGCGGCGGGTCGCGTACGCCCGCACGCTGGGCAGTGGCTCTCCGCGGAGCAGCGCGTCGACGAACGGCTTGGTGATGACGTAGCCGGACAGGGCGAAGAACAGGTACACGCCGGACGCGCCGACGTAGGTGAGCACGTCTTCGGGGTCGGTGGTCACGATCGTGGGGTTCGGCCGTGACATGAGCACCGCGTGGCCGAGCACGACGAGGAGCACCGCCACGCCCCTCAGGGCGTCCAGGTTGTGGTTGCGCCCGCGGCCGATCGTCTCGTGCGACGCCTCACGGGTGGCGGCGGCGGTCACCGGGCAAGCATGCCTGCCGGACGGGGTCGCGGCGAGCGATCGTCGGGGCGGACCCCGTACGCTCGTCACGACGTTCAGGACATCGGAGGGGTGTTGGCCGCCGCGCAGGACACGGTGCAGGACACGGTGCAGAAGGCGCTCGTGGAGCTGCTGAGCCGTCGCGAGACGGCGACCGCTGCTCCCGTCATCACCGATGAGACCGATCTCTACGCCGACCTCGAGCTCGACTCGCTCGAGGTCGCCGAGCTCTCGGTGCTGCTCGAGGACGAGCTCGGCACCGATCCGTACTCGCAGGGCATCGTCCCGCGCACCGTGGGTGAGCTCGTCGCCTTCTACGGCTGACGCGCGGCCCATGACCGGCGGCGTGTGACCGTGCTGCTCGACCTGCTGCTGGACGTCGTCCGCACGGACCCGCAGCGGCCGTTCCTCATCACTCCCGACCGCACCCGCGCGTACGCCGAGGTCGCCGAGGAGGCGCAGGACCTCGCCCGGGGCCTGCGGGCGGCCGGCCACGTACGCGTGGGCATCGCGGTCGGTGACCCCGCGACCGCGATCGTGCTGCTGATCGCCGCGTCGGCGGCCGGGGTGGAGCCCTGCGTGTACCCGCAGGGCGACGCCACGGCCCGCGGGGAGCTCGCGGCCCAGCTGGGCCACGAGGTGGTCGTCGTCGACGATGCACCGCTCTCCGACATAGGTGCGCTGCCCGTAGGGGCGCTCCGGGGCGGCGCGGCCGATCTGCCCGACGCACCCGACGACGCGGTCATGATCCTCACCTCGGGCACGACGGGACGGCCCAAGGGCACGCGGCACCGCTGGAGCCGCCTGCTCACGGTCGTGCAGGCCGGGGAGGGCGCGCAGCAGCGTTGGCTGCTCGCGTACAACATGAACCAGTTCGCGGGCCTGCAGGTGGTGCTGCAGGCGCTCGCGAGCGGTGCCGCCATCGTCGTGCCGGCATCAGTGCAACCCCGGCACGCGGTCGAGGCGATGCGCGTGCACGGCGTGACGCACGCGAGCGCGACGCCGACGTTCTGGCGGTTCGCCGCGCACCTGCTCCAGGAGCCGGGCGCGGTGCGGCCCGCGCTGCAACAGGTCACGTTGGGCGGTGAGGCGATCCCTGAGCCGGTGCTCGCCGCCATCGTCGCGCTGTTCCCGGACGCGCGGATCTCGCAGATCTACGCCTCGTCGGAGTTCGGGTCGAGCGTGTCGGTGCGCGACGGCAGGCCCGGGCTCCCGCTGTCGGTGCTCGACCGCAGCGACGATGCGCCCGTGCAGCTGCGCATCGTCGACGGCGAGCTGCAGGCGCGGTCGTCGGTGGGCATGGTCGGCTACCACGGCGATGCTGATCGCGACGCCGGCTGGCACCCGACCGGCGACCTCGTCGAGATCGTCGACGACCGCATCCGGTTCGTCGGCCGCACCAGCGATGTGATCAACGTCGGCGGGGTGAAGGTGGCGCCGCTGCCGATCGAGGAGGTCGTCAGTGCGGTGCCCGGCGTGGTCGCCGCCGTGGTCTACGGCCGCCCGAACGCGGTCACGGGCAACGTGGTGGCGACCGAGGTGGTTGCCGCGGAAGGTGTCGACGCGGACGACCTCAAGGCCCGCATCCGCGCGGCGGTGACCGCCCTGCCCGACGCGCACCGCCCGCGCAGCATCCGCATCGTGGATGCTCTCGACGTGCGCAACCAGAAGCTCCGCCGCCCCACGGAGCCGTCGTGACCGGCCGCTCGGTCATCGTCACCGGCGGCAGCCGCGGCCTCGGGGCCGGGCTCGTGGCCTCGTTCCTCGCCTCGGGCGACCGCGTCAGCTCGTGCAGCCGGTCGCGCACCGACAACGTGGACCGGTGGGAGTCCGACCCGGACACGAAGGACCGCTTCCTGCACCGCGACGTGGACCTGTCCGACCGGGACGCCGTGCAGACGTTCGTGCGCGACGTGGTGGCGACCTACGGCCGCGTCGACGTGCTGATCAACAACGCGGGCGTCGCGCAGGAGGGCGTGCTCGCGACGATGGGCGACGCCGAGACCGATCAGGTGATCGACCTCAACCTGCGTGGCACGCTGGCGATGACCAAGGCGGTCGTGCGGCGCATGTTCGCGCAGGGCGACGGCGGCCGCATCATCAACATCTCCTCGGTCGTCGGCCTGTCCGGCTACCGGGGCCTCGCCGTGTACAGCGCGACGAAGGCGGCGCTCGACGGAATGACGCGGGCGCTCGCCCGCGAGCTCGGCTCGCGCATGATCACGGTCAACTCGATCGCTCCGGGCTACCTCGCCACCGAGATGTCGCACGGCCTCACGGCCGAGGAGCTCGGGCAGATCGTGCGGCGCACGCCGGCGGGACGGCTCGGGCAGCCCGAGGACGTCGCGGCGGCGGCGCAGTTCCTTGCCTCACCGGAGGCGGGCTTCGTCTCCGGTCACGTGCTGGTGATCGACGGCGGTCTCAGCGCCTGACGTTCACGCGGGCTTGTGCGCGGCGACGAGCCCGTAGCCCAGCGTCCCGTCACCCCAGAAGGCATCGAGCACGTCGCACGAGCGGACGAACGCGTCGAGCGCTGGCTCGCCGATCTCGGCGACGACCCGGTCGTGGTGCCGCTCGGCGTTTTCCTTCCACCGGGCGAACGTCGGCCGCGTCGGTGCGGTGAGGTCGATGGACGTGTCCACGACGAGGCCGGCGGCCGTCATCAGCTCCTCGTAGTGCGCGCGCGGCTCCATGCGCGCGTTGCCGAACGCCGCGCGCAGCAGCGCGAACTCCCTCGTCAACCCGCGCAGCTCGAGGAACGGGATGTCGCGCTGGCGGGTGATGTCGCACAGCGCCACGCGCCCCCCGGGCACGAGGACCCGCGCGCACTCGGCGATGAGCCGGTCGCGGTGCGGCATGAGGTGGGACGACTCGAGCACCCACACGCGGTCGAAGCTCGCGTCGGGCAAGCCGTTGTCCATGCCGTCGCGGGCCTCGAACCGGGCCCGATCGCTGACGCCCGCAGCCGCCGCGCGGGCCGTGGCCCGCTCGATGCCGACGGTGCTCGGCGTGATGCCCAGGACGTCCGCGCCGTGCTCGACCGCCAGCCGGCAGGCGGCGTGCCCGGTGCCGCACCCGACATCGAGCACCCGTGCGCCCGCGGACACCCGCGCTGCGTCGAGCATCTCTTGCGTCAGCGCGGCCGTCGCCACGGGCAGGGGCTCGTCGCCGGTCGTGAACACGCCGTAGTGCAGGTCGTCGCCGAGCAAGAGCGCCCACGCGTCGGTGATGAAGTCGTAGTGCTCTTCCGGGTCGTACGCGTGCTCAGGCATCGGTGGGCTCCGGCGCGGGCGGGGGTGCGGCGGGCAGCGTGCGCACGGTGCGGGCCGGGTTTCCGAACAGCACGACACCGGGCCGGTGGGTGCCGCTCGGGACCAAGGCGTTGGCGGACACCACGGCATTGCGCCCGATGGTCGTGCCGTGCACGATGACCGCGCCGCTGAGCACGATGGCGTTGCGCTCGATGCGCACGGGCGCGGAGCCGAGCGGGCTCAGCATCGTCCAGGTGTCGCTGCCGTCGACGTCGTGGAAGGAGTCGACGACGGTGATGCGCTCGGCGAGCGTCACCAGCTCCTCCACCGTGACCTCGGTGTGGCAGTGCACGGCGGCCCCGCGGCCGATCTTGACCTGATCACCGATCGTCAGGCGGGCGTCGGGCGACGACACCTTGAGCACCGCGCTGTCGCGTACCTCGCAGCGGTCGCCCAGCGTGAGCGAGCCACCGAGCAGCTGGATCCGGACCGCGTGCTCGAACATCGCGTCGCAGCCGATCCGCAGCGTCGAGCGCGCCGCGCCGTCGACGTCGATGAGGATCAGCCGGCCGAGGTCGACGTTGTCCCCGACCTCGATGGCGACCCGACCGCCGCGACCACCGGTCACCCGCACGCCGGGAAGCTCGGCCCACCGCACGTGCCGACCGAAGCGCAGCTCGGCATCGACGCCGTGGAAGCGCAGGCGCAGCCGCGTCGTGGCGAGCCACACCAGCAGGCGCACCCGCAGCACCGCCGCGCGGATGTGACCGACGAGTGCGAGCACGGCGTGAGCATCGCACGGCCTCACCACCGGTCGGTGATGAAGACCCCGATGCTGTGCTGGGCGGCCGACCAGGCCGTCGCGGCGGCGACCGCGACCGCGATGGCGACTCCGGCGATGTGCACCCACCGGTCCCGCGCGGGCGCCGTGACGCGCAGCCGGCCGCTCCACCGCAGCGCCGGTGCTTCGGCGATCGCGTAGAGGAAGGCGCCGGCGGCGATCCCCGCAGGCGCCGCGACGAGCCAGGCCCAGCCGAGGCCGAGGTGCGCGGCGTAGACGATGGGCGTGACCACCGGGAGGTGGGCGAGGTAGATCGAGTACGAGCGCTTGCCGACCCACTGCATGACGCGGCTGTCGAGGAACGGCGCGAGCGGCGACGACCCGGCGGCGGCGAGGTGGCCGACGAGCACGGCGGAGCTGACGTCCGTCATCGGGATCGCGAACCGCAGGAGCACGTGCACGTAGGTCTGGCCGGTCGACGTGCTGGCGCTCACGACGCCGAGGACGATCCCGGCCGCGGCGACCAGACCCACCGCGGGACGCGCGAGCACCTGCCGGGCCCCGGCGCGGCCGTGCAGCAGCAGGAACATCGCGCCGCCGAGCAGGAGGGCGGTCAGCCGGTCGTGACCTTCGAAGTAGGTGGAGAGGTGCTTGTCGTGCGGGGTCGCGAGCGCGACCGCGCTCGCCGTGGCGAGCCCGACGAGCGCCGTCAGTGCGATGGCGAGCCGGCGCCGGAGGAGGAGCATCAGCAGCAGCGGCCACAGGATGTAGAACTGCTCCTCGACTGCGAGCGACCAGGTGTGGCCGAGGCCGTCCGAGATGCCGTGCGCGTTGGCTGAGGTGTAGTCCTTGGTGTAGGTGAGTGCCTCGATCGCCGAGCTGACGTAGCCCCGCAGCGTGTAGGTCGGCGGGAGCCGCGTCGCCAGCGGGGCCGCGAGCACCACGAGCGCCAGCAGGGGCGGGAACAGCCGCACGAAGCGGCGCAACCAGAACCGTCCGAGGTCGAGCGCGCCGCGGTCGAGGTCGTTGGTGAGCACCTGCGTGATCACGAAGCCCGAGATCGCGAAGAACACGTCGACGCCGAGGCGGCCGGCGCTCGACGCCGGCACCCGGGAGTGGAACGCCACGACCAGCAGGACGCCGACCGCCCGCATCCCGTCGAGGGCCGTGATCCGGCGCGGAGGCGGCGGGTCCGCCGCGGCGTCGGGGGCGGCGTTCGGGGCGCCTTGTGCGAGGGCGCGCTCCGGCATGGCGCACATCCTGGCAGCCGATCCGACGCGGACCGGCGGACCGACCGCGGCGGGCGCGGTGCTACGGCAGGGAGGGGGTCCCCGAAGGCAGCAGCGATCCGACGGAGGCCGAGCCCGTCGACGGGACGACGGGGGGCGGGGTCACCGGCGGCACCGTGGTGGTCACGGTGCTGGGCAGAGTGGTGCGCACAGTGCTGGGCAGCGTCGGGACACCACTCGGGGCGACGCCGGGCAGCAGCCGCAGAAGCGCGTCGAGGTGCGCCGCGGCGAGCGCGGCGCGACAGGCGACCGTGTCCTGCAGGCGCACACCGCAGGCCGCGAGCACATCGGGCGGCGCCGAGGCCGGGATCGCGGGCAGCGTGGTGGTGATCGCTG
>DASZYF010000028.1:0-4356 GCA_035545535.1 Mycobacteriales bacterium
CGGCCGGCGCGGCGCTCGGCGGCGCGCTCGGCGCCGTCGGGCTCGTCCCCGGCGCTGTGCTGGGCTTCACGCTCGCGTTCGTCACCGAGCAGGTGCTCACGCTCTTCCCGGCCGGGCGCAGCGGCGCGACCGACGTCGCGCTCACCGGGCCGCCGGCGCTGCGCTCACCCGCGCTCGGGCTCACCTGGCGACTGACGCCGCGCACGCTCGTGCTCGTCGCACTCGTGATCGTCGCCCTCGTCCTGTTCGTGCTGCGGCGCATCGACGCGACGCCCGCCGGTGACGAGCTCGCGATGGTGCGCGACGACGCGATGCTCGCCGCCGCGCTCGGCGTGCGCGTGACCGCGCGCACGTCGGTCACCGTCGCGGCCGCCTGCGGCGTGCTCGCCGTCGCCGGCGCCGGCACCGAGGTGACGTCCGGTGTCGTCGGGCCCGGAGACGTCGGTGTGCTCGTCGGACTGCGGCTGCTCGCCGCCGGGCTGCTCGCGTTCACGTTCCTCGGACGGTCGTGGTGCGGGCCGCTCGCCGGCGTCGGCGCGATCTGGTTGGCGACCGACCTCGTGCCGCTGCGCGTCGCGGTCGGCCTGGCCCTGCTCGCCGCCGCCACCGCGCCGAAGCGCACCGCGACGCCGGCCGATCGCTCCGCCGCCCCGCGGCCCGTCACTCGCGTGCGCCCCGCGACGCTCACGCTCGACCGCGTGTCGGTGGCCTACGGCGACACGCTCGCGCTCGAGCAGCTGTCGCTGCAGGTCCGCGGCGGCGAGGTGCACGCACTCGTCGGTGCCAACGGCTCGGGCAAGACGACGGTTCTGCGCGCGGTGTGCGGTGAGGTCGTGCCGCGGTCGGGCGCGGTGCGGCTCGACGACGACGTGCTGCACGGCGGCGAACCCGTGCGCGTCCGCCGCGGAGTCGTGCGCACGTTGCAGCGCCACGACGACGCGGCCGGCCTCGATGCCGCATCGCAGCTGCGCGTCGCCGCCCGCACGATCGACAAGCCCGGCACCATCGCCCGGCTCGTCGCCGGTGGAGCGGACCCGATGAGCGTCGCCGGCGGCAGCGGGCCGCTCGCGCTGCAGCGCGCGGTCGCCACCGGCGCGCGTGTCGTGCTGCTCGACGAGCCGGCGGCCGGCACCGACGCCACCGAGCAGAGCGAGCTCGGCTACGCCATCACCGCGCTCGCGCGCAGCGGCCGTGCCGTGCTCGTCATCGAGCACGACCTCGCGTTCGTCCGCCGCGTCGCCACCACCACGACGGTGCTCGACCGCGGCCGGGTCATCGCGAGCGGCCCGACCGCCGACGTGCTCGCCGACCCCCGCGTCCTCGCCGCCTACGCCGGAGTCCGCCCGTGAACGCTCGTCACCCGAAGCCCGCTGCAGCACCGAGCCGCCACCGCGGCGTTCCCCACCCCGGCGTTCCCCACCCCGGCGTTCCCCACCCCGGCCGCCCCCACCCCAGCCGTCTCCACCCCAGCCGTCTCCACCCCAGCCGACATCGGCTTTGTGGCTGGTCCGAGGCCCGTCAGGACGCCACAAAGCCGATGTCGAACGGGGTGCGGGCCGCCCTCGTCGCGGTGCTGCTCGCCGCTCCGCTCGCTGCGTGCAGCAGCGGCGGCGGGTGCGGCGGTGCCAAGAGCTGCTCCGCCCCGGGTGTCCCGCCGGTGGTCGTCGCGGTGCCGCGGGCGACGGCGCCGTGGGTGGCCGACTTCATGACCCACGGCGCCCAGCTGGGCGCGAAGGGCGCGTTGAAGAGCGGCGACGTGCCGGTCGAGGTCGTCGCCGGCGACACCGCGAGCGACGTCGCCACCGCCGCCCGCAAGGCGGCAGCGGAGCACGCGCTCGCCCTCATCACCGACGGCACCGCCACCGACGCGGTCGACGCCATCACGGAGCCGGCGAACGTGCCGGTGTTCGTCGTGTTCGACGGCGGTGCGAACGCCGCCGACGCGGCCCGGTTCAAGCACGTCTACCGGATCGCGCCGGCCGACCACCCGATGGCGATCCACCTGGCCGACTACGTGAGCGGGCACCACCCGAAGGTCGCGCTCATCGTCGAGGCATCGCCTTACGGCCGCGACGGCGCCGCCCAGCTGCGCGCCGCCTTCGCCCGCGACAGCATCCCGGTGCTCGCCGACGCCGAGGTCACGTCGTCGGTCGGCGCGGCACCGGCGCTGGTCGCCGCGCGCCGCAAAGGAGCGGACACCGTCGTCGTGTGGGGCTCGGCGCCGATCATCGCGCAGACCATCCAGGCCGCGCGCGGCGCCGGGTGGGCGCCGTCGTTCTACACCAGCCCCGACGGTGAGGACCCGTACGTGCGGCGACAGCTCGCGCAGCACCCGGACTGGATCGACGGGCTGACGTTCGTGTCCGGCCGCATCACCAGCGAGCAGGGGCCGAAGCCGTACGACGCGTGGCGCGCCGCGTACACGAAGCTGTTCGGCGTCGAGAAGCTCGGGCTCACCGACGGCGGCCGCGAGGTCACGGTGCCGCCGACGTGGGCGCAGTACCCCTACGACGCGGTGAAGCTGATCGCCGCGGCCTACGAGAACGCGGGCGGGGCCGGCGCCCCGCTGGTCAGTGCGCTCGACACGACGGTCATCACCGGGGCGAACGGCGACGAACGCGGCTTCACCGACGGCAACCGCGAAGGCGTCATCGGTGACGACGTGTGCTTCGAGCGCTTCCACGGCCTCCGGTTCGCACCGGTCACCGACGACGTGCTGCTGCAAGGGCTGCCGACGGTCGACCAAGGCTGACGGGCAGGCCGAGGAAGCGGCGGCGGAGCAGGACGACGTCGGCGACGACGAGGGCGAGCGCGAACAGCGCGAGTGCGATCGCACCGGGTCGCGCCCGCAGGGGGACCACGACCGCCGGTGCCGCCTCGGGGCTGGCGAGATGCAGGTGGAAGCTCGTCGTCACCTGTCCCGACAGGTCGGTGACGAGGTAGGGCGACACGTCGCGCAGGTGCGCGCTGCGGGCGGCCGAGAGCACGAGCGTCGACGTCGCGGCCGCGAGCTCGCTCGGCGGGTGCGCCTGTTGCGCCCAGACGTGCCAGCTCGTGGCGTGTCCGGGCGGGACGAGCGTGCGCGGGTCCAGCGTCGGGTGCGCGGTGAGGTCGACCGCCACGTTCCCGGCGCGCGGCACGGTCAGCGTGAACGCGGCCGTGCCGGCGAGCGTGCCGTCGAGCATGCCCCCCTGGGCGACCGGCCGCACCGCCGGCCCGTGCAGCCGCGCACCGGACGGCCCGGTGATCGAGCCGGTGACGCGCAACGGCACCGTGACATCGACCGTCGACTCGTCGGCGACGCTGGTCGCGTCGATGGCCGCGGGCAGCCCGGCTCCGACCGTGGGCGGCCGCTCGCCCTTCTGCGCGGAGCTGCGCAGCGCATCGAGCGGGCCCGCGAGATCCGTCGCCGCGGCGCTCCCCTCGCGGATGGCGACCGGGGTGGAGGTCGCGTTGCGCAGCTGCACGCTGACCGTGCCCGGGCCGGGGACGGCGCCACCGGGGCCGAGCGGGCCGGCGGTCTTCCCGCCGCGCGGGGTGAACGACAGCGTCGCCACCAAGGGCAGGCGCGGCTGCTCGAGCGCGGGGTCGAGGGTCAGCCGCGCGTGCAGGTCGCGGCCCTTCGGCGGGACGTAGCCGGAGTAGATGACACCCCCGAACTTGAGCGTCGGCGGATCGGTGCCGTCGAGCGCGACCGCGTGCCGGGCGGGACCGCGTTCGATGACGACGAAGTCACCGACGCCCGTGAGGTGCAGCTGCTGGTCCACGACGACCGTGCTCGGCGTGCCGTCGCCCTCCATCGCGACGTCGACCTTCTCGGCATCGCGCGCGGTGCCGTGGGCGGGCAGCACGGTGTGCCGCAGCCGGTCCTTCGTCGCGCCGATGCCGGGCGGCAGCACCTGCGGCGGCGTGGGCGCCGGCAGCGGGAGCGTCGCCGCCACTGCCGGAGCGGCCGAGGCGAGCAGCAGCACCGCCGCCGCCAGCCCCGCACGTCTCACGCGGGTGACGTTAGGCGTTCGGTCGGCGCCGCCGGCGCAGGAAGAGCCCGACGCCGAACGCGAGCAGCGCGACGACCGGCAGGCCGTAGGGCAGCCCGGTCGCCGCGAGCGAGCCGCCGGGCTTGCTGACGTGCGGAGGCTTGTGCGGCTTCGTGCCCGGCTTGCGCGGCTTGCTGATCGGCTTGGTCGCCGGGGCCGGCGCCGCCACCGCCCCGACCACGTGGTCGACGGGTGAGGTCGCGTCGAGCTGGTTGAACAGCCCGACCGGGTTCCCGCCGAGCGGCACCAGAGCGCTGGCCGTGAAGCCGGTGACGCTGTAGAGCGTGGTGCCCTTCGCGACCTCCGGGAAGTCCGACAG
>DASZYF010000029.1:0-13277 GCA_035545535.1 Mycobacteriales bacterium
CGAGCGCCGCGCCGGCCGCGACCGCGACCGCGACGGCGAGCACGGCCGCGGCCGGGAGCGGCAGGTGCCGCGCCCAGACGCCCGTGCCGACGGCACCGAGCGCGTAGGGCACCGATGCGGCGGTCAACGGGACACCCGCACGCAACGCGGTCGTGACGCCGGCGGCACCGACGACGAGCCACAGCTGCTGCGCGAGCCCCGTCGCACTCACGCGACCGTCCCGTGCGTGCAGACGGTCACGCGGGCGTGCCGGGACGTCCACGCTGCCGGAGTCATGCGACGGCCAGCCGCATGCGGGCGGCCAGCGGGCGCGCGAGCACGGCGCCGCCGAGGATCGCCGCCGGCACCAGGACGGACAGCCGCGGTCCCGGATCGGCGAGCTGGGCGACCGCGGCCTCGACGACCCCGATGACGAGCCCGGCGACGACCGCACCGCGCAGGCGCCCGGCGCCCGCGACCCACGTAGCGGCCGCCGCACCGATGCCCAGTGCGATGCCGTCGTCGGGGGAGATGCCCTGCGCTGCAGGGAGTCCGAGGAGGCCGGCGAAGCCGGCGAGCAGGCCGGCGAGGGCGAACGCGCGCGCCACCGTCCGCGGGCCGTCGATCGCCGACAGCGCCGCGAGCGACGGCGCGTCCGACACCGCGCGCACCTCACGCCCGAACCGTCCCCCGACGAGCGCGCGCTCGGCGACGAGAGCCACCGCGATGCCGACGGCGATGACGCCGACGGTGCGCGACGGCACGGTCACCCCATTTCCGAGGTGCAGCACGCCGGTGCCGGTCACCGACGAGATGTGCAGCGCGTCGGGGATGACGGTGGGCGGGTGGGGGAACAGCCGCGCGACCAGTGCGCGCAAGAGCACGGCCAGCCCGAGCGCCGCCGCGATCGCCCGCACCGGGTCCGGCCGAGCCGCGTCCGCGCGCAGGTGCGGCCGCACCCCGAGCCCGTACGTCGCGAGCGACATCGCGCCCGCGATGCCGAGCGCGCCCGCGACGACCAGGAGGGAGCGGCCCGCGGCAGGAGCGACGGCGACCGGTGTAGAACCAAGCACCAGCAGGACCGCGGTACCGGACGACGCCACCACGACGTCGCCGTGAGCAAAGGGGAGAGACCGAGTGAGGCCGAGCACCAGAGACATGCCCAGCGACACGACCGAGAGGACGCTGCCCGCCGCGAGCCCCGACAGCAGCACCTGGAGCAGCTCAGGCACGCGACGACGGTACCGACTGACCGCGATCGTCGCGCTCGGTGGGACCGCCCTGGCGCTCGGCCTCGCGGCCTGCGGTGAGGACGACGACAAGGACAAGGAGAGCAACCCGCAGCCGGTCGCGACCGCGAGCTGTGCGACGCCGCCGCCCATCGACACCGCGTCGGTGCTCCCGGCCGACTTCCCGCTGCCCTCCGGTGGCACGCCCTACAAGCACGAGACGCAGGGCGCCACGAAGATCGAGTACATCCACGTCACGGGCACGGCCGACCAGCTCACCGACATCCGGGACGCCGAGCTCAACAGCCTCATCGCGGCCGGCTACAAGAAGGACGACACCGACCAGGAGAAGGGCAAGGAGGCCGACGGCGAGTTCAGCGGCCCGCACAAGGGCTCGATCAACGTCCGCCAGGCGAGCGACTGCGCCGGCCTCGTCACCGTCCGCATCACGCTCGAGAGCTGAGCGAGCTCACGCGCTGACGCCGGGTGCGTCGCCTCAGCCGAAGGGCAGGGGCGACGCACCCGCCGGCACGGTGTGCGGGATCAGGCTGTTCGGCTGCAGCACGCCGGTCGACGCCGCCCGCCGGCCGACGGCGAGGATCCAGCTCGTCGCGCACGTGCCCGCGACGGTGAGGCGCAGCGCCGCGATGACGGCCGGGTTGGTGAACGGCACGTCGGCCTCGGTGACCTCGGCGTCGCCGCGCCCGATCGTGTAGCCGGCCTTCGGCAGCTCGCGGAGCATGTAGAGCAAACCTTCGCGCAGCGAGCTCGAGGTGTTGAACCGCAGGTACACGACGTTGTTCTGCACCGTCTCGCCGGTGAGCACCGCACCCGGCGGCTTCGGCAGGTCGGCGGGCAGGATCTTCGGCCAGTCGACCGGCGCCACGCTCACCGTGGGGCAGGCCGACGCGAGCGTCGGCGTGACGGCCGGCGGCGCCTGGGTGCTGCTGCCGCACGCGGTGAGCGACGCCGCGGCGGCCACGCACAGCGCGGCGACGCTACGAGGTCTGTTCATGCGTGCCGATGCGTGAGGTCGGCGTACTCGGGGTGCTTGCGGATGTAGTCGCGCACGTAGGGGCAGCGGGCGATGACGTGCTCACCGCGCTCCCGGCTGTCGTCGAGCGCGAACTTCACCAGCCGGCCGGCGAGACCGCGACCTTCGAACGCGTCCTCGACCTCGGTGTGCTCGTAGACGATCTCGCCGGGTGTGCGGGTGTAGACCGCGACGCCCGCGAGCGTGCCGTCGACGTGGATCTCGTACTGGTTCCGCTCGGGCGCGTCCGCGATGGTGACGTTCTCCTCACTCACGCACGACAGCCTGTCATGCGAGCGCGGGGAGCAGCAGCGCGGTGAGCCGCTCGGTCACCTCGTCGACCGAGACCTCGGGGTGGTCGCCCCACCAGATGGACAGCCGCTCGCACGCGCCGACGATCGCCTCGGACCAGATCTGCAACGACGTGCTGTCGGCCTCGGGGTGCAGCTGCGCCAGCATCAGCGCGGTCAGCGCGCTCTGCTGCGCCCGGGCCTCCGCGAGGCCCTGCGCAGCCGCACCGCTGCCGCCCGCCTCGGTCATCAGCTGCGTCCACACCCGCCCACGCTCGGCCACGAACGCGAAGAAGACGTGCAGCGCGCGGCGCAGCGCCTCACCGGCGTCGTCGACCCCCTCGACCGCGGCGAGCGTCAGCGCGGCCAGCTGCGCGCGGCCGCGGGCGATGCCGGCGGCCAGCACGCCGTCCTTGGAGCCGAAGTGGTCGTAGACCACCGGCTTGGTCACGCCCGCGCGCTGGGCGAGCTCGTCCATCGACGTCGCGGCGAAGCCCCGCTCGGCGAACAGCTCCTCGGCGACGTCGAGGAGCTGGCGCTCCCGGTCGGCCCGGGCCATCCGCTTGCGGGGTGCGACCTCCTTGACATCGGGCGTTGACATGATCTATAACCTACCACAAGTAAGTTACTCGAAGTAGGTAGAAGGAGCGCCATGAGCGACACCCGCACCGAGGTCGACGTGCTCATCGTCGGGACCGGCTTCGCCGGCCTGGGCATGGCGGTGCAGCTGCAGCGCGCCGGCCGCCCCGACTTCGTGGTGCTCGAGCGCGGCGGCGACGTCGGCGGCACCTGGCGCGACAACACCTACCCGGGCGCGGCCTGCGACGTGCCGAGCCACCTCTACTCGTTCTCGTTCGCGCCCAACCCCACGTGGACGCGGTCGTTCTCGCCGCAGCCGGAGATCCAGGCCTACCTGCGAAGCGTCGCCGACCGCTTCGGCGTGCGCGACCGCATCCGCTTCCACCACACGGTGACCGACGCGCGCTGGGACGACCCCACCGGGCGCTGGGAGGTCGTCGCGCAGACCCCCGACGGCCCCGCGCACTTCTCGGCGCGGGTGCTGCTCTCGGCGACCGGCGCGCTGTCGGACCCGACCATCCCCGACCTGCCGGGCCTCGCGTCGTTCACCGGCACCGTCTTCCACTCCGCCCGGTGGGACCACAGCCACGACCTCACCGGTGAGCGCGTCGCCGTCGTCGGCACCGGAGCGTCGGCCATCCAGCTCGTGCCGCAGATCCAGCCGAAGGTCGCGCGCCTCGCGCTGTTCCAGCGCACCGCGCCGTGGGTCATCCCGCGGCACGACCGGCCGATCACGCGAGTCGAGCGCCGGCTCTACGCGCGCATCCCCGCCGTGCAGCGCCTCGCGCGCGCCCTCATCTACTGGGGCCGGGAGACCTACGCCGTGGCGTTCACGCGCAACACGAAGCTGCTGGCACTGCCGAGGAAGCTCGCGCTGTCCCACATCGCGAAGCAGATCAAGGACCCCGAGCTGCGCGCCAAGGTGACACCGTCCTACACGATCGGCTGCAAGCGCATCCTCATCAGCAACGACTACTACCCGGCGCTCGCGCAGCCGAACGTCGACGTCGTCACCGACGGCATCGCCGAGATCACGCCCACCGGCGTGCGCACCCACGACGGCGCGGAGCACGCGGTCGACACCATCATCTTCGCCACCGGCTTCCACGTCACCGACATGCCGGTCGCGCAGCACGTGCACGGCACCGACGGCCGCACGCTCGCGCAGCACTGGGAGGACGGCATGTTCGCGCACCGCGGCACCACCGTGCCGGGGTTCCCGAACCTGTTCCTGCTCGTCGGCCCCAACACCGGCCTCGGTCACACGTCGCAGGTCTTCATGATCGAGCAGCAGATCGGCTACGTGCTGCGCGCGCTCGAGCTGATGGACTCCCACGGCGCGACGACGCTCGAGGTGCGACCCGACGCGGTGGCCCGCGACGACGCGGAGATCCAGGCGCGGATGGCCACGAGCGTCTGGACCACCGGGGGGTGCGCGAGCTGGTACCTGGACGCCCGCGGGCGCAACACCACCCTGTGGCCCGACTTCACCTTCCGGTTCAAGAGCAGACTGTCCTCGATCGACGCCCGTGACCATCTGCTGTCGGTCCACGCGCCGCAGCCCGCGCCCGAGCTGGTGGAGGCCCGATGAGCACGAGCATGGACGGCAAGGTCGCGGTCATCACCGGAGCCGCCCGCGGCATCGGCGCGCAGCTCGCACGCACGCTCGCGCAACGGGGCGCGACGGTCGCGCTGCTCGGCCTCGAGCCCGACCTGCTGGAGAAGGTGTCGTCCTCGATCCCCGGCTCGACCTTCCACGTCGTCGACGTGACGGACTCCGACGGGCTGATGAAGGCGGCCGAGGAGGTCGTCGGCCAGCATGGTCGCGTCGACGTCGTCGTCGCCAACGCCGGCATCGCCGCAGGTGGTCCGCTCCTGCTCGCCGACGCCGCCACCTACGACCGCGTCATCGAGGTCAACGTGCTCGGCAGCGTGCGGACGTTCCGCGCGTTCCTGCCGCACCTGGTCGAGAGCAAGGGCTACGTGCTGCAGGTCGCGTCGCTCGCCGCGCTCGTGCCCGGCCCGATGCTGTCGGCGTACTGCGCGAGCAAGTCCGGCGTCGAGGCGCTCGCGCACTCGCTGCGCGGCGAGCTCAAGCCGCACGGCGTCGACGCCGGTGTCGCCTACCTCACGTGGACCGACACCGACATGGTGCGCGGCATCGCGGAGAACCCGGGCCTCGAGTCCATGCGCAGGTCGCTGCCGTACCCGTTCAACAAGACGGCGCCGCTCGCGCCGGCGGTGGAGCGCATCGCCGACGGCATCGAGAAGCGCAAGCTGCACGTCTACGCGCAGTGGTGGCTGCCCGCCGTGTACTGGACGCGCACGCTCGTGCCGTTCCTGCTCGGCAACCGCATTGCGGCGCAGCAGGCTGCGAAGGCCGAGGCGGCGGTGCGCGCCGCCGGCGTCGAGGCCACGCTGCCCAGCGGCGACGGCGGCCGCGCCGGCGCCCGCCTCTCCTAGAGAAGTGCTGTCTCGAGGGCGTTGAGGTCGTCGTCGAGGTAGGTCAGCATGCGCTGCAGGTGCGGCACCTTGCTGCGGCAGCCGGTGAGGCCGAACCCGACCTTGCCGTCGTTGGACAGCACGGTGATGTTGAGCGCCTGCCCGTCCATCGGGATCGACAGCGGCCACATCCCTTGCAGGTGCGCGCCACCCCAGTAGAGCGGCATCGGCGGGCCGGGCACGTTGGAGATGACGAGGTTGAACGGCGTCACCAGCTTGTGCAGCCCGATCATCGCGTTGAGGGTGAGCGGCGCCATCACCGGCACCGACACCGCCGTCGCCTGCAGCTGCGACAGGCCGGCGAAGGACTCCTTGTTGCGCTGCTGCGCCTCGTGGATCAGGCGCAGTCGCGCGGCCGGATCGTCGAGGTCGGTCGACAGCGGGCACAGCGTCGCGCCCACCGCGTTGCCCCCGGTGCCGGTCGCCGGCGCGAGGGACACCGGCACCATCGCGATGAGCGATGAGTCCGGCAGCGCGTCCATCTCGATGAGGTACGTGCGCAGCGCGCCGCCGCACATCGCGAGCACGACGTCGTTGACCGAACCACCGACCGCCTTGCCGACGGCCTTGATGCGCGGCAGCTCCCACGACTGCGCGGCGAAGCGGCGCGCGCCGGTGATGTTGACGTTGAACATGGTCTTCGGCGCCGGCTTCGGGAGCGCGTTCGCCTGCTCGCGGATCACGGCTTCGACGGCGCGCTTCGCGAAGCGCGGCCCGAGTCCGAGCAGGTCGGTCGCCGCAGACACCGCCTGACCCGGCAGCGACGTGATGACGCTCGGGCTCGGCAGGCGGCGCTTGTCCTCCTTGGGCGGTGCGGCCCACGGCACCCGCATCTCGGGGTCGTCCGGGTCGAGCGAGAGCGCCATGAGCCCGATGCGCAACGCGTTCACGCCGTCGGCGAGCGCGTGGTGGATCTTCGTGTAGACCGCGAAGCGATCGCCCTCGAGGCCTTCGATGAGGTGCGCCTCCCACAGCGGACGCGACCGGTCGAGCAGCGTTCCGTGCAGGCGCGAGACGAGAGCGAGCAGCTCCCGCACGGTGCCCGGGTGGGGCAGCGCGGAGTGCCGCACGTGGTGCTCGAGGTCGATCTCGTCGTCCTCCTCCCACGCCCACTGGCCGAGCGTGGTGACGGACCGGTAGGGCCGGCGGCGGAACAGCGGCGCCACGTCGGTGGCCTCGAGCAGCCGCTCGTACATCTTGCGCACGTGGTCGGGCTGGTGGTCGGGCGGCAGCTCGAACACCTGCAGGCCGCCGACGTGCATCGGGGACTGGCGGGTCTCGGGGATGAGGAAGACCGCATCAGTGGGGTTCATGAGAACCATGGGCTGATCCTCACAGTCCGGAGCCGGATCGGCGGTGCGGCACCATGTGCGGTGTGGCGGAGCCCGTGACAGCCCGCGGGTTCCGCGAGCACTTCACCGCGTGGGCCGACGGCCGGGCCAAGCGCCTGCCGGTGTGGCGGACGTTCGGGATGCAGGCGGTGCGCGCCGACGACGACGGCGCGACGATCCGGCTCCCGCTCGAGCCGTTCCTGCTCGACGCGCGGGGGCGCCTGCCCGCGGGGGTGGTCGCCGTGCTCGCCGACTCCGCGGTCGGTTGCTCGCTCGCCGTGGCGATGGAGCGCGCGGACTTCGCCCGGCCCAGCGTCACCGTCACGTTGACGCTCGAGCCCACCGTCGAGGAGCTGCCGACCAGCGGCCACCTCGAGTGCACCGGCCGCCTGATCGCCCGGCACGAGCCGCACGTGCTCATGGCCGCCGACGTGCGCGACGAGGCGGGCCGTCAGGTGGCCGAGGTCCGCGCCTGGTTCAACCTGCTGGTCGGCCGCGTGGCCGAGCCGATCTCGTGGGACGACCCGGACGAGGGGTTCGGCGAGGACCCCGGCCCGCTCGACGGGCCGGACGCCGGGCTCGGTCCCATCGGCAACCACCTCGGCCTCATCCGCGCCGACGGCAGCGCTGACGGCGCCCGCACTGATGGGGCCCGCTCGCAAGCTCCCGGCGCCCGCCTGCGGCTCCGCTCGCGGCCCGGCTTCTGCAACCGGCTGCGCACACTGCACGGCGGGGTCGGCGCGCTCATCGCGGACCTCGCTGCCGGTGCCGCGCTCGGGGGTGAGCGCTACCAGCCGCTCACCGCCACCTACTCCTACCTGCGCACCACCGGCCGGGTCGGCCAGATCGTCAACGTCGAGGCCGAGGTCGTGAAGCCCGGCCGGGCGGTCGCCATGGCCGAGTCCCGCGTCCTCACCGCGGACGGCCGGGTCGCCCTGCACGCCGTCGTGAACGCCGACGTCGCACCGCGCTGACCCCGCGGCCGGGCCCACTGCCGCTCCACTCGCACGTTCGCCACGCCCGGCGCGGGGTCACCGCGCTCCACTCGGTGAACGGCCCGTAAGGTCTGCCCGTCCAGCCGGTGAACGACCGGTGCGGGACAAGGTGAACGACAGATGAACGGCAGTCGAACGGGAGGTTCCGTGAGGTTCCGGCTGGCGCCGCGAGAGAACGTCTTCTACGACCTGTTCTCCCAGGCGGCCGCGAAGCTCGTCGAGGCGGCGACCGTCCTGCGCGAGCTGGTCGAGGCCTCGATGATCGATCGGATCAAGCTCGAGGAGAAGCTGCGCGCCGTCGAGCACGAGGCCGACGACATCACGCACAACATCCTCAACCAGGTCAACGCCACGTTCGTCACGCCGTTCGACCGCGAGGACATCTACCGGCTCGCCAGCCGCATCGACGACGTCGTCGACTTCATGGAGGCCGCCGGCGATCTCGTCGTGCTCTACCAGATCGAGGAGATGCCCAAGGAGCTCGTCACGATCGCGGACACGATCGTGCAGGGCGCCTACCTCGCCCGCGAGGCGCTCGCGCAGCTGCGCACGCCCGCCAAGCTCGAGCACTACTTCGTCGAGGCCAACAAGATCGAGAACGACGCCGACCGCCTGTACCGGCGCTTCCTCGCCGACATCTTCTCCGGCCGCTACCCGACGCTCGAGGTGCTGAAGCTCAAGGAGGTCGTCGACCAGCTCGAGGCCGCGGCCGATGCACTCGAGCACGTCGCCAACCAGGTCGAGACGATCGCCGTCAAGGACAGCTGAGGCGTGACGACCTTCGGTCTGGTCGCGCTCGTCGTCCTGGCGCTCGGGTTCGACTACACGAACGGCTTCCACGACGCGGCGAACGCGATCGCGACGAGCGTCAGCACGCGCGCGCTCACACCGCGCATGGCGCTCGTGCTCGCAGCGGCGATGAACCTCCTCGGCGCCGTCATCAGCACCAAGGTCGCCGGCACCGTCGGCAAGGGCATCATCGCGGCGCCGAAGGGCAACCACGGGCTGGTGCTCGTGTTCGCGGCCGTCGCCGGCGCGATCGTGTGGAACCTCGTCACCTGGTACTTCGGGCTGCCGTCGTCGTCATCGCACGCGCTCATCGGCGGTCTCGTCGGTGCGGCGCTCGCGTCCGGTGCCCACGTGAAGTGGCACGGCGTGAAGGAGAAGGTGCTCGTCCCGATGGTGGCGAGCCCGATCGTCGGCTTCGTCCTCGGCTTCCTGTTGATGCTCGCCGTGCTGTGGGCGTTCCGACGGGCGAACCCGCACAAGGTGCAGCGCGGGTTCAAGTACGGACAGATCGCGGCCGCGGCGGCGATGAGCTACGGCCACGGCTTGCAGGACGCGCAGAAGACGATGGGCGTCATCACGCTCGCGCTGGTCACGACCGGACACCTCGACTCGTTCCACGTCCCGCTGTGGGTCGTCCTCGCCTGCGCGGGCGCGATCAGCGCCGGCACGTACTCCGGCGGCTGGCGCATCATGCGCACGCTCGGCCGCAAGGTCATCAAGCTCGACAACCCGGCCGGCTTCTCGGCGCAGACCGTGGCCAGCATCATCCTGTTCACGACGAGCCACTACGCGCTGCCGGTCTCGACGACCCACGTCATCACGTCGTCGGTGATGGGCGTCGGATCGACCCGCAAGCTCTCGGCGGTGAAGTGGGGCGTCGCCGGCAACATCGCCGCCGCCTGGGTGCTCACCATCCCGGCCGCGGCCGCGGTGGCCGCCGCCGTCTACGGGGTCCTCGCGCTCTTCGGCGGGTAGAGCCCATGCAGAGGGTATGGATCTCCTGACGGGTCGTCAGGTAACCTTCGGCGGTGCGAACCCCGATCTGCGACACCCTCGGCATCGAGTTCCCGCTCTTCGCCTTCAGCCATTGCCGGGACGCCGTCGCGGCGGTCTCCCGGGCCGGCGGCTTCGGGGTGCTCGGCGCGCTCGCGTTCTCGCCCGAGCAGCTCGAGATGGAGCTCACGTGGATCGACGACCACACCGACGGCAAGCCCTACGGCGTCGACCTCGTCATGCCGTCCACCTACATCGGCAAGGGTGACGCGCAGGCGCCCACCGCCGCCCAGCTCGAGGCGATGATCCCGCAGAGCCACCGCGACTTCGTCGACGGTCTGCTCGAGAAGCACGGCGTCCCAAAGGATCTGAAGGTCGAGGAGCACGACGTCGTCGCCGCCGGTCTCGGCGTCGACCTGCAGGCCGGGGCGAACGTCGACATCTCTCTCGCGCACCCGAAGGTGCGGCTGCTCGTGAACGCGCTCGGCCCGCCGCCCAAGGAGGTCGTGGACAAGGCGCACGAGCACGATGTGCTCGTCGGTGCGCTCGTCGGCAGTGCCCACCACGCGCAGAAGCAGGTGGACATCGGCGTCGACGTGATCGTGGCGCAGGGCACCGAGGCGGGCGGCCACTGCGGCGAGATCTCGACGATGGTGCTCATCCCCGACGTCGTCGACCAGGTCGGCTACAAGACGCCGGTGCTCGCCGCCGGTGGCATCGGCACCGGCCGGCAGATGGCCGCCGCGCTCGCCCTCGGCGCGCAGGGCGCGTGGACCGGCTCGATCTGGCTCACGGTCGCCGAGGCCGACACCGGGCAGATCGCGCTCGAGAACATGCTCAACGCGACGTCGCGCGACACGGTGCGCTCCCGCGCCTACACCGGCAAGCCCGCGCGCCAGCTGCGCAGCGCGTGGACCGAGGCGTTCGACGACCCGAACGGTCCGGGCACGCTGCCGATGCCGCTGCAGGGGATCCTGCACAACGAGGCCGCGCGCAAGTTCACCAAGGCCGGTGCGAAGGAGCTCGTCGGCTTCCCGGTCGGCCAGATCGTCGGTCGCATGAACCGCGTGCGCCCGGCCAGCGAGGTCGTGTTCGACCTCATCACCGAGTGCGCCGAGACGCTCGAGCGCCTCGGTGGGCTGGCCAGCACGGGCGAGTAGCCCACGTTCGGTCGACGCGGGGCCCGCGCCGGCCGCGCGAGGATGGCGGCGTGAGGTTGGCGTCGTGAGGATCGCGGAGTGAGCTCCATCCTCGTCGAGGTCGTGCGCAGCCGCCTCGTCGAGAGCGTGCACCGCGGCACGCTCGTGGTGCTCGACGCGGGCGGCGTCCTGGTCGAGGCGGTCGGTGATCCGTGGGCGGTCATCTGGCCGCGCAGCTGCATGAAGCCGCTGCAGGCCGTAGCGATGGTGCGCGCGGGTCTGGACGTCGACGACGAGCTGCTCGCGCTCGCGGCGTCGAGCCACTCGGGGGAGGCGGTGCACGTCGCCGGCGTGCGCCGGTTGCTCGCCACCGCCGGGCTCGGCCCCGAGGCGCTCGACAACACCGCCGGGCTGCCGCTCGGACCGGAGGCGGCGCAGACGCTGCTGCTCGCGGGCGGCGGACCGGACCGCATCCATCAGAACTGCAGTGGCAAGCACGCGGCGATGCTCGTGACCGCCGTGTTGAACGGGTGGCCCACCGACGGCTACCGCGACCCCGACCACCCGTTGCAGGTCGCGCTGCGCAACAGCATCGAGGACACGCTCAACGCGCCGGTCGAGTCGGTGGGCGTCGACGGTTGCGGCGCCCCGCTGTTCGGCGTGCCCCTGCAGCCGCTCGCCCGCGGTCTGGCGAACGTCGTCGCGGCCGATCCCGGGACGCCGGAGCGGCGGGTCGCCGACGCCATGCGTGCGCACCCGGACCTCGTCGGCGGGACCGGCCGCCACGTCACGTCGCTCATGCGCGCGGTGCCCGGGCTGCTCGCGAAGGACGGTGCGGAAGGCGTCTACGTCGCGGCGTTGCCGGGCGGGCCGTCGGTCGTCGTCAAGGTCGAGGACGGAGCCGACCGGGCCGCCGGCCTCGCGGCGACGGCGGCGCTCATCCGGCACGGCGTCGACGCGGACGCGCTCGCGCCGCTCACCCGCCAACCGGTGCTCGGCCACGGCATCGCGGTCGGTGAGATGCGCGCGGTGCAACCCAGCTGAAAGCATGCGCGTCCGGTTCGTCCCGCTTCGCCCTCCGCCTCGATCAACACGGCATCAAACGTGCGCGATCGGTGTGCGTCCGGCGCCCGCACGTCGCACGATGGGCACATGACGCTTGCCCCGCCGACGGTCAGCACGCAGGAGACGCGCACGCTCGCCGAGCGTCTCAAGGAGCTGTCGGACCTCGCGCCCGCGCCGGTGACCCCCGCGACCGACACCGCCATCGCGGCGCTCGCGGCGCAGGTGTCCGACCTGTCCGCGCAGGTGACCGAGCTCGCTCCCGAGCAGGGCGTCGGCCAGGACCAGATCAAGGCGCTGTCGCTGCAGGTCACCGACCTGTCCGCGCAGCTGGTCGAGCTCAAGGCGATGGTCGCCGGGCTCGCGGGGGAGATCCGCTCGGTCGTCGAGGACAGCGCGCTGCAGGTCGTCGGCGCCCTGCTCCCCGCCCACCGCGCCCAGTAGCCGGGCTGCTCCTGCTCAGTCGAGGAGCTTGAAGACGCGCACGGCGTTGTCGCGCAGGAACGCCTTGCGCGTCTCCTCGCGGAAGGGCACGTCGATCAGCTCGTTCGCGATGCGGTCGAGCGAGAGGCCCATCGGGTAGTACCCCGCGTACATGACCTTCTGGATGCCGCGGGTGTTCGCGTAGTCGACGATCTCGCGCGGGTAGTACTTGGGCGCGAACGCGCTCGTCATGTAGTGCAGGCCAGGCCACTTGAGCATGAGCTTCACCGCGAGCTGCTGCCACGGCTCGGCGCCGTGCCGCATCACGATGACCAGCTCGGGGAAGTCGTAGCAGACCTGGTCGAAGTGCATGACGTCCTGGCACGCGCTCGGCACGCGCGGCCCGGCGATGCCCGCGTTGGTGACGATGGGGATGCCGAGGTCGATGCACGTCTGGTAGATCGGGTAGTACTTCGCGTCGCTCACCGCGACCTGCGGGTGCAGGCCGGCGGGGAACGTCGTCACCGCCTTGATGTCCCACTCCTCCTTCGCGGCGCGGATCTTGCGCACCGCCTTCGTCACGTCGTTGGCGTCGACCTCGATGCTCGCCTTGAAGCGGTCGGGGTAGGTCTTCAGCGCGTGCTTCGCGACGTCGCCGTGCGCACCGACGAGGCCCATCGCGATGCCGCAGCGGTCCATCGCCGCGAGCGTCTCCTCGATGGGATCGGCCTCGGACTCGAGCTTGTTCGGCACGTCCTTGAACATGTAGCCGGCGGGGAACTGCGACGTGTCCTGGTCGCGCTCCCTCAACGCCGGCTTCATGAAGTCATAGGTCCGCGACGCGTCCGCGCGCGGGAACCCGATCATCAGGTCGACGATGCCCCCGACCGACTCGCCGAGCTCCGGGGTCCCCAACGCATCCTTCGCCGCCAC
>DASZYF010000030.1:0-27870 GCA_035545535.1 Mycobacteriales bacterium
GACGTGTCCAACGTGACGGTCGCCCCGCCCGCGACCGTCAGCAGTGCGGTGAAGCCGTCGTCCGCATCGCACGCGCGCAGGATGCCGTCACGGTCGGGCCGCTCGGTGATCGCCGTGGTGAGCCGGGCGTGGGCGTCGACGATCTCGCCGAACATCCAGCGCACGGTGTCGACGCCGTGCGCCCCCCACGCACCGACCCAGCCGCCGCCGAGCGAGCGGTCGAACAGCCAGCCGTAGGGGCGCAACGGGTTGCGTGAGCCGGCGTTCTGCACAGACCACTGCACGTGCTCCACCGCGCCGATGGCGCCGTCGTCGATGAGCTGCTTCGCCTGCACCCGTGCGGCCTCGTGCCGGAACTCGAGGTTGCCGAGGTTGATCACGCCCGCCGCATCGGCGGCCGCGACCAGCTGCTCCGCCTCCCCCGCGTTGCGGCCGAACGGCTTGTCGCACAGCACGGCATGACCGGCAGCGCACGCCCACTGCACGTGCTGCACGTGCAGGAACGGCGGTGAGTGCACGGAGACGAGGTCGACGTCACCGCGCCCGCAGAGCGCGTGCACCGCGTCGTCGTCGCGGGCGGACACGACGTCGACGACGGTCGCGCCGGCCGCCTCGTAGGTGGGCGCGACGACCCGTGCTCCGAACCCCGTGCCGATGACCCCGACGCGCACCACCCGTCCTTCCTACCGGTCGGCGCCGGAGCCGCGGTGCGCCGGGCAGATCGCGAGCCGCACCGCCCGCCGACGGCGTCAGATCCAGCGCTGGGCGAGGCGACGGCGGTGCGTGGTCGGCGAGCCGAACAGCGCGCGGTCGAGCATCGCCCGCTTCAAGTAGAGGTGGACGCCGCTCTCCCAGGTGTAGCCGATGCCGCCGTGCAGCTGCATGGCCTTGCCGGCAACGTCGACAGCCGCGTCGCCGAGGTAGGCCTTCGCGCGCGCGGCGGCTCGGGGGGCGTCGCTGTCGTCGGCGACGAGTGCGTCGACGGCGGCATCGAGCAGCTCGCGGCCGACGGTGACCGCCACGAGCATGTCCGCGCACTGGTGCTTCACGGCCTGGAACGAGCCGATCGCCCGATCGAACTGGTGCCGCACCTTGGCGTACGCGACGGTCGCGGCGAGCATCGCCTCCGCGACGCCCAGCGCGTCGGCGGCGATCGCGACGGCCGCCCGGCTGCGCATGCGCCGCAGCGCGGTGAACGGGTCGCCCTGGAAGCGCAGCACCGACGCGGGATCGACCGGCACCGCGTCCGCCGCGACCGTGGCGAAGCGGCGCGTCTCGTCGAGCACCGGCTGGGCGGTGATCGCCAGCTCCTCGGCGGCGACGCGGACGACGACGGGGGTTTCCTCCTCGTCCTTCGCCACGAGCAGCAGCCGCGTCGCCTGACCGGCATCGGCGACGAACTCCGCCCGCCCGGTCACGTGGGATCCGGTCACGGCGAACGCGGGGTCGAACCCTTCGTCGCTGCGCACCGCGACGGCCACCCGCACCTCGCCGGCCGCGACCATGCGCAGCAGCCCGTCGCGCACGTCGCTCGGCTCGAGCAGGTCCAGCAGCCCGACACCGAGCGCGACCGCGCCGAGGAACGGCGTACGCGCGGCGCTGCGCGCGAGCTCTTCGATCACGACCGCCGTCTCGGCGAACGTGGCGCCGCTGCCGCCGAGGTCCTCGGTCACTTCGAGGCCCAGCCACCCCGCGTCGGCGAGGGCCGGCCAGCCGGGCGTCGCGGGCGCGCCCGCGTCCGTGCGGCTGCTGCCGAGCAGGTCACGTGCGACGGCCCGCAGCTCGTCCCGCAGCTCCGCGTCACTCATCGGGACCGCCCCGCCGGCCGACATCGGACTTGTGCCGCATCCGCGCGGTCCGAAGCCGCCACAACGCCGATGTCGATCGGGCGCTCATGCGGGTTCCCGCGGGAGGCCGAGGCCGCGCTCGCCGATGATCGTGCGCTGGATCTCACTGCTGCCGCCGGGGATCGTCCACTCCCACGAGCCGATGAAGTCGAGCGCCCAAGCGCCCGACTCCCACCCGCTCGACAGAGGCTTCTGCAGCACGGTGTGCGCGGTGAGACCGCCGAGCTGCGCGCCGAGGTCCATCGTGCGCTGCAGCAACTCGCTGTAGAAGAGCTTCACCACTGAAGCGTCCGCGGGACCGGCGGTGCCGTTCTCGTGCTTGTCGATCACGCTGCGGCACAGGGACCGCAAGGCCGTGATGTCGATCTCGAGCGCCGCGACCTTGTCCTGCACGAGCGGGTCGTCGATGAGGCGACCACCGCCGATCGCCGGCTGCCGGCACTGCTCGAGCAGCCAGGCGAAGCCCGCGTTGCCGAGCCGTTCGGCGAGCTCGAGCATCGTGAGCCCCCGCTCGGCGCCGAGGGTCTGCTGGGCGACGGCCCACCCGTCGTTCTCCGCACCGATGAGGTTGGCCTCGGGGATCGTGACGTCGTTGAGGAAGATCTCGCAGAAGTGCGCGTCGCCGATGGCGTTGCGGATCGGCCGTACGTCGACCCCTGGCGAGTCGAGGTCGAGCAGGAAGTAGGAGATGCCCTTGCGCTTCGGCGCATCGGGTGCGGTGCGGGCGAGGAGCAGGCACCAGTCGGCGTGCTTCGCGCCGCTGGCCCAGAGCTTCTGCCCGTTGACGACGAAGCGATCGCCGTCGCGCCGGGCGGTGGTGCGCAGCGATGCGAGGTCGGAGCCGGCGTCGGGTTCGCTGAAGCCTTGGGCCCAGATCTCGCCCTCGAGGATCGCGGGCAGGTGCCGCTGGCGCTGCGCGTCGGTGCCCGCGCCGAGCAGCGTCGCCGCGGCGTGGTGGATGGACACGAACTGCAGCACCAACCGCGGCGCGTCGTGCGCGGCGAGCTCGGAGTAGAGGACGGCCTGCTCGGCGACGCTCATGCCGCCGCCCCACTCGGCCGGCCAGTGCGGCACCGCCCAGCCCTGCGTGCGCAGCTGCTGGAACCACCACTTCTGGAACGCGGCGAACTCCTCCTCGCTCACGCCGGTCTGCGCGCGCCGCCAGTCCGCCGGGATGTTCGCTCGGCACCAGTCCCGGACCGCCCCCCGCAGCTCCCCGAGCTCGCTCACCACGTCAGGCCAGCGCGGTCGAGATCGGGGTTGTGGCAGGCGGGGACGGCCAGAACCCGGCACAAAGCCGATGTCGACCGGGGCAGCGTCACGGGCGGGGGCCGAACAGGCCGGAGAGGCCGCGGGTGGTGATGCGCCGGGTGAGCGCGTCGCGCGTGCCCGACAACCCGAACGGGATGCGGCGCAGCGGCTGGCTGGAGCGCGAGATCCACGACAGCGTGGTCTCGTCGCAGAACCCGACGGCACCGTGCAGCTGGTGCGTGATGCGGAAGACGACGTCGGCCGCCTCGACCGCTGCGAGCCGCAGTGCGAGCGCATCGTCCACCGCGCCCGGCTGCGCGGTCTGCGCCGTCCAGAGCGCGTGCTTCGCGAGCTCCTCGAGGCCGGCGCGCTCGACCTCGGCGTCGGTGAGCTGGAACTGCACGCCCTGGAACGCGGCGAGCGGCTGACCGAACTGCTCGCGGTCGCGCACGTGCTGCAGCGTGAGCGCCATCGCCCGGTCGAGCATCCCGAGCAGCGTCCAGATCGGCAGCACGAGGGCGAGCGCGAGATCGCCGTCGCCCTGCGCGTCGAGCTCGGCAAGTGCGAGCGGCGCGGCGAAGCCGATCTTGCGCACGGTGTCGGTCATCGGCAGGACGGTCGTGGTGAAGCGCCGGCCGTCGAGCGCGACCGCGGCCCAGCGCAGGTCGTCGAGCCCCGCGGCCAGTGCGGTCGGTCGCACGTCGGCGACGACGACGAGCCCGTCCGCGTCGAGGTCGGACGGCTTCGCCAGCCGCTCGGCCACCGGGTAGGGCAGCCCCCACCAGCCGGCGCTGCGGCACGCCGCCGCCGCGGCCTCGGCCTCCTCGCTGTCCTCGCGCGGGCGCAGATCCCAGACGCCGAGCTCCCCCAGCACCGGCGCGATCAGCGCGCCCCGCTTGGCCGGCTCCGCCTCGGCGGTGATGGCGAGCTCGTCCCCACCGGCCGATGCGAGCGCATCCCGCACGACCCGCCCGAACCCGACCGCGTCAGCACCAAGGTCGCCGTTCACCTCACCACCGCCCGGCCGACATCGGGGATGTGCCCGCTTTCCGCCCCCTGGACCAGCCACAAAGCCGATCTCGACCAGGTCTGGGACACCCCGTCCACGACACCGGACACCACCACCCGGCCGACATCGGGGATGTGCCCGGTTCCTGCCCCCTGAACCAGCCACAAAGCCGATCTCGACCAGGTACCGGGCACCCCGTCCACGACGCCGGACACCACCACCCGGCCGACATCGGGGATGTGCCCGCTTTCCGCCCCCTGAACCAGCCACAAAGCCGATGTCGACGGGGTCATGAGCTCGCCAGGAGGGCGCGGGAGAGCAGGACGCGCTGCATCTCGATGCTGCCGGAGGCGACGGTCGCCGACACCGCGTACCGCACGTGGTCCTCGACCGCGCGGCGGTAGCGCCGGCCCGCATCGGTGTCGAGCAGCGCCAGCCCGACGATGTCGGCGAGCACGTCCGCGCTCTCCTGGTCCAAGCGCGTGACGGCGATGCGGTACGCCGCGGTGTCCTGCGGCTGCACGGTGCCACTGCCTTGCTGGGCGATGACGCGGTAGGCGAGCAGGCGCGCGCGGCGGGCGTGCACGAGCATCCGCGCCCACCGGCTGTGCAGCTCCGCGGGCAGCGCCGCCCACTCCTCGCCGAGCACCGCCGGCGCCAGCATCAGCAGCCGCTCCGCGCGCGCGTAGCGGGCGATGCCGACCCGCTCGAACGACAGGACCTCCTGCACGACCGACCATCCGTCACCGACGCGGCCGAGCACGTCGGCGTCGGTCACCCGCAGGTCGGTGAAGAACACCTCGTTGAGGTGGTGCGGACCGAGCATGCTCGGGATCGGCCGCACCTCGATGCCGGGCGAGTCCATCGGCACCAGGAAGATCGTGAGCCCTTGCTGCTTCTTCTCGCCGCGCGATGTGCGCGCGAGCAGGAAGCACCACTGCGCCATCGACGCGTACGAGGTCCAGATCTTCTGGCCGTTCACCACGTAGCCATCGCCGTCACGCACGGCCGCGGTGCGCAGCGATGCGAGGTCCGAGCCCGCGTTCGGTTCGCTGAACCCCTGGCACCAGATGACGTCACCGGCCGCGATGGGCGGCAGGTGCTGCGCCTTCTGCGCATCGGTGCCGTGCCGCATGATCGTCGGCCCGACCCAGTTCACCCCCATGTACTGCGCGCCGCGCGGCTCGTGGTGCGCCCACATCTCCTCGCGCACCACGGTCTGCTCCCACAACGACGCGCCGCGCCCGCCGTACTCCTCCGGCCAGGCGAGGCAGAGCAGGCCCTCGTCGGCGAGGGTGTGGCAGAAGTCCTGCGCGATCGCGAGGTCGGCGGGGTCGGGGGTGAACGCACCGAGGAAGTCGGCGGGGATCTTCTCCGCGATCAGCGAGCGCAGCTGCTGACGCAGTGCGTCCGCCCGCTCGCCGAGCTCGAAGTCCATGCGCGGAGTCTGTCGCGGGTCAGGCGCCGGGAGCCTGCGAGCGGGCCGAGTCAGCACCCGCGCCGGGAGCCGGCGAGCGGGCCTCAGCGGTCCGGGCGGTGAACGTGATCGGCAGGTGCAGGGGGGCGCGGGTCAGCGTGGAGTGGAAGTGCACGTCGGCGCCGTCGGCGAGACGGATGTCGTCGAGCCGGGCGAGCAGCTCCTCAAGCGCGATGCGCAGGTTGAGCCGGGCGAGGTTGGAGCCCGCGCAGCGGTGCGGTCCGGCGCCGAAGGCGAAGTGCGGGTTGCGATCGCGCTCGGGGTCGAACGTGTCGGCGTTCGGGAACTCGTCCTCGTCGCGACCGGCGGATGCCCAGTACAGGAGCACCTTGTCGCCGGCCTTCACCGGGCAGCCTCCGAGCTCCACATCGCGCATCGCGGTGCGCGCGACGGCGAGGAACGAGGTGTCGAGGCGCAGCAGCTCCTCGACCGCCCGCGGGATGAGGTCGGGCCGTGTGCGCAGCAGCGCGGGGATCTCGGGCTGCGCGCAGAAGCGGTGGAACATCAGCCCGAGCGCACCTGCCGTGGTCTCGAGCCCACCGAGGATGAGCAGCTGCACGATGCCGATCCGGTCGGCCTCCGGCAGCGGCGCCCCGTCCTTCTCGGCCGCGAGCACCGCGTCGACGACGTCACCGCGCGATGTCCCGCCGTCCTCCCGTGCCTCGAGCAAGGCCTTCACCCACTGGTAGAGACCCATCCAGCACTCACGGGACTCGGGGTGGTTGGGGATCGAGGAGACCGAGGCCATCTTCGCGACGTGCTCGAGATCGGCCGGATCGGCCCCGAGCGCCTGCTCGAAGAACGTGAGGCTGGGGAACGGGCGCGCGAACGCGTCCATGAAGTCGCACGTGCCGTCGTCGATGAACGCATCGATGAGCCGGTTGCACAGCTCGCGCACCGGCTTCTCGTAGGGCTCGATCGCCTTCGGCGTGAAGAACGGGTTGATGAGCTTCTTGAAGAAGCGCTGCTCCGGCGGGTCCACCTGCACGGGCAGGCTGCGCACCACGCCGGAGGAGCCCGTGCCGCCGACCGACAGGCCGTGCGCGGAGCTGAACGTCTCCCAGTCCTGCGCGACCCGCAGCACGTCCTCGTACTTGGTGACGATCCAGTAGCCGCCGTAGGCGTCGCTGTGCGCCACGGGGCACTGCGCGCGCATCCGCGCGAGCGTCTCCGGCAGCTCCGGCGCGAGGTCCTCGGACAGGTAGTCGAAGTGCTGCGTCACCCACTCATCGGTGAGCGCCGGCGCCATGCCGCGCAGCCTAACAGGGTGAGCGATCACTCTCTACGGGCGATCGGACGCGCTCCCGCGCGATCGACGGCGCCGTCATGACAGAGTCCCTGCGTGGCTTCGGGGGTCGCGGCGACCGCGGTCAGGGGCCCGGAGCGGCGCGACTGGATCGCGCTCGGCGTCATCTGCGTCGCGTCCATCGTCATCAGCCTCGACCAGACCGCGCTCAACGTGGCGCTGCCGACGTTGGTGCGTGAGCTGCACCCCAGCAGCGCCGAGCTGCAGTGGATCGCGGACGGCTACACGCTCACGAACGCGGTGCTGCTGCTGCTCGGCGGCGTGCTCGGCGACCGCTTCGGCCGTCGGCGGATCTTCCTGTTCGGGCTGACGATCTTCGGAGCCGGCTCGCTCGGCGGTGCGCTAGTGCACACGACGGGCGCGCTCATCGCGGTCCGCGTCGTGATGGGCCTCGGCGCGGCGCTGATCATGCCGGGGACGATGGCGATCATCGCCTCGACCTTCGCGCCCGAGCGGCGCGCGCACGCGATCGCCATCTGGGCGGGCGTCAACGGCATCGGCACCGCAGCGGGTCCGGTGATCGGCGGTGTGCTGCTGCAGCACTTCTGGTGGGGCTCGATCTTCCTCATCAACGTGCCGCTCGTGCTGGGCGCGGTCGTCGTCGGTGTCCGCGCCATGACCGAGAGCAAGGCGGACGTGAAGCCGCGGCTCGACCCGCTCGCGGTGGTGCTGTCGGCCGGTGGCATGGCGCTGCTGACCTACGGCGCCATCGATGCGCCGACGCACGGCTGGCTGTCGGGGACGGTGCTCGGCACCATCGCCGGCGGCGTCGTGGTGCTGGTCGCGTTCGGCAAGTGGGACACCCGCGACGATCGCCCGCTGCTCGACCTCAGCCTGTTCCGCAACCGCACGTTCTCCGGAGCGCTCGGCGCGATCAGCGCGATGTTCTTCGCACTGTTCGGCGTGCAGTA
This sequence comes from Mycobacteriales bacterium, assembly GCA_035545535.1. Lineage (GTDB taxonomy): Bacteria > Actinomycetota > Actinomycetes > Mycobacteriales > CAJCIY01 > DASZYF01. Next base: position 7,802 of record DASZYF010000030.1, read on the forward strand.
CCTGATGAGCCAGTACCTGCAGTTCGTGCAGGGCGACGGACCGCTCGGCGTCGGCGTGCGGTTCTTGCCGATCGCGCTGACGACGATCGCCGGCAGCTTCCTCTCGACGGTCCTGGTGAAGCGGTTCGGCCTGTGGCCGATGCTGCTCGCGGGGATGGCGATCCTCGCGACGGCGCAGGCCATCGTCTACACGTCGGTGACGGCCACCTCGTCCTACCTGCCGCTGGGCATCGCCTTCTCGCTGGTCGGTCTCGGCCTGGGGTTGGCCATCGCGCCCGCGTCGACCGCGATCGTCAGCAGCCTCCCGATGGCGAAGGTCGGCGCCGGGTCCGGCGTGCGCAGCGCCGTGCAGCTGCTCGGCGGCTCCTTCGGCGTTGCCGTCATCGGCAGCATCGCGGCGACGCGCTACCGGTCGCGGGTGCAGGACGCGTTCTCCGGCCCGCTGGCGCAGCTGCCCGCGCCGGCCCGCGCACCGGTGCACGACCAGATCGGCGCCGCGTCCGCCGTGGCCGACCGCCTGCCGGCCGGCCTCGCCGGCGTCACGCGCCGGGTCGCCGGTGACGCCTACGTGAACGGCATCCACTGGGCGGCCGCGACCGGCACCATCGTGCTGCTCGTCGCGATGGCCACCGCCGCGCGCTTCTCCACGCGCACGGCCGCGCTGGAGACGACCGCCCTCGAGGACAGCGGCGGCGAGCCGATCAGCCGACCCACACCGTCTTGAGATTGCAGAACGCGCGGATGCCGGCCGCGGCGAGCTCGCGGCCGTAGCCGGACCGCTTCACGCCGCCGAACGGCAGCTCGGGGTAGCTCGTGGTCATGCCGTTGATGAACACCGCGCCGGCCTCGAGCTCGGCGACGAAGCGCTCCTGCTCCGCGGCATCCGTGGTCCACGCGTTCGAGCCGAGCCCGAAGCTGGTGGCGTTGGCCAGCGCGATGGCCGCGTCGAGGTCCGGCACCTTGTACAGCGTCGCGACCGGCCCGAACGCCTCTTCGGAGTGGATGCGCATCGCCGGCGTGACGTCGGCGACGACGGTGGGCGGGTAGAACCAGCCCGGTCCTTCGACGGCATAGCCGCCGCAGAGCACCCGCGCGCCGTTCTTCACCGCGTCCTCGACGAGCTCCTCGAGGTCCTGCCGGCCGCTCTCGGTCGCCACCGGCCCGACGTCGGTCGTGTCCTCCATCGGGTGGCCGACGACGAGCGCGGACATGCCGTCGACGAAGTGCTGCGCGAACTCGTCGTAGACATCGGCGTGCACGATGAACCGCTTCGCCGCGATGCAGCTCTGCCCGTTGTTCTGGCAGCGTGCGACGACCGCGACCTGCGCGGCCTTCGCGATGTCGGCCGACGGCATGACGACGAACGCGTCGCTGCCGCCGAGCTCGAGCACCGTCGGCTTCACCTCGTCGCCGCAGATCGCCGCGACCGCACGGCCGGCGGGCTCGCTGCCGGTCACCGTCGCCGCGGCCACCCGCGGGTCGCGCAGCACGGACTCGACCTCGCCGGACCCGATGAGCAGCGACTGGAACACGCCCTCCGGGAAGCCCGCACGGGCGAGCAGGTCCTCGAGGAACAGCGCGCACTGCGGCACGTTGGACGCGTGCTTGAGCAGGCCGACGTTGCCGGCCATCAGCGCCGGCGCGAGGAAGCGCACGACCTGCCACATCGGGAAGTTCCACGGCATGACCGCGAGCACGACGCCGAGCGGCTGGTAGACCGCGCGCGCCGCGGTGGCGCCGACCGCGGCCGGGTCCGCGAGCGGCTCGTCGGCGAGGAACGCCTCGGCGTGCTCGGCGTAGAAGCGCATGCCCTTGGCGCACTTCTCGGCCTCGGCCACCGCGGACCTCCGCGTCTTGCCCATCTCGAGCGTCATCGTCGCGGCGATGTCGTGCTTCTCGGCGTCGAGCAGGTCGGCCGCGACCCGCATCCACGCGGCGCGCTGCGCGAACGTCGTGCGGCGGTAGTCCGCGAAGGCGACGTGGGCGCGGGCGATGCGGGCCTCGACCTCCGCGGCGGACAGCGCCGGGAAGCTCTTGACCACCATCCCGGTCGCCGGGTTGACCGTCTCGATCGCCATCTCGTCCCTCACTAGACTGAGTGAGCACTCACCTACACCTGCGCAGACGATAGCCTGCAGGCTCCGTTGTACCCCGCGGGCCGGATCAGAGAGAGGGCGCCATGACGGCCGTCATCGAGGCCCCCGACGTCGCGTTCCTGCGCGAGCCGCGCAAGCAGCTGCTGATCGGCGGCGGTTGGGTCGACGCACAGTCGGGCCGGGCCTTCGCGACGCACAACCCGTCGAACGGCCAGGTCATCGCCGAGCTGGCCGAGGCGGGCACGGCCGACGTGGACCGCGCGGTGGCGGCCGCGCGGGCGGCGTTCGCGGGTCCGTGGCGGACGATGCGGCCGGCGCAGCGGCAGAACCTGCTGTGGGCCGTCGCGGACGCGCTCGAGGCGCACTACGAGGAGCTCCGGCTGCTCGAGGTGCTCGAGATGGGCTCCCCCATCGGCAAGCGCCGCCCGGGCAAGAAGGCCGCCGCGTGGGAAGCCACCGTGCTGCGCTACTTCGCGGGTTGGGCGACCAAGCTGCACGGCAAGACGATCCCGAACTCCCTGCCCGGCAACGTGTTCAGCTACACGCTCAAGGAGCCGGTCGGCGTCGTCGGCGCGATCGTGCCGTGGAACCGGCCCATCAGCAACGCCATCTGGAAGATCGCCCCCGTGCTCGCGACGGGCTGCACGATGATCCTCAAGCCCGCCGAGGAGGCGAGCCTCGCGGCGCTGCGCATCGGCGAGCTCCTGCTGGAGGCCGGTGTGCCCGACGGTGTGGTCAACGTCGTCACCGGCGGCGCCGAGGCCGGCGCGGCGCTGGCCGGGCACCTCGACGTCGACAAGGTCGCGTTCACCGGGTCCACCGTCACCGGACAGCACATCATCCGCGCGGCCGCCGGCAACCTGAAGCGCGTCTCGCTGGAGCTAGGCGGCAAGTCTCCCGACGTCGTGTTCGCCGACGCCGACCTGGACAAGGCCGTGCCGGGCGCGGCGATGAGCGTCTTCTCCAACTCCGGTCAGATCTGCTGCGCGGGCACCCGCATCTACGTCGAGGAGCCGGTGTACGAGGAGTTCGTCGCGGGCGTGTCCGACTTCGCCGGCACGCTGACTGTCGGCAACGCTCTCGACCCCGAGACGACCATCGGCCCCCTCGTCTCGGCCGAGCAGCTCGAGCGGGTCACCGGCTACCTCGAGCTGGGCCCGCGCGAGGGCGTGCGCACCACGGCCGGCGGAGCCCGCCTCACCGACGGCGACCTCGCCGACGGCTACTTCGTCCCGCCGACGGTGTTCGCCGACGTGCGCGACGACATGCGGGTGGCGCAGGAGGAGATCTTCGGACCGGTCGCCTGCGTCATGCCGTTCTCGTCGATGGAGGAGGTCGCCGCGCGCTCGAACGAGACGACGTTCGGCCTCGCCGCCGGCATGTGGACCCGCGACGTCGGCAAGGCGCACCGGCTCGCCGCGGCGATGCAGGCCGGCACGGTGTGGATCAACACCGCGCTGCTCTTCGACCCGGCGGTGCCGTTCGGCGGCTACAAGATGAGCGGCTGGGGCCACGAGATGGGCGAGGACTGCCTCGACGAGTACCTCAACACGAAGTCGGTGTGGATCGACACCACCTGACGAGCGCCTCCGGATGTGCGGGGCGGGCCCCACCGGTAACGTCCCCGCATGCCCGCCCGCGCCACCGACGTCAGCCGGCGGCTGCGTGACGTGAAGCGCAGCGCGGCGCAGCTGCGCGTGCTGGACGCCGCGCTCGAGCTGTTCGCCGACCACGGGGTGAGCGGCACGTCGCTGCAGATGATCGCCGACCACATCGGCGTGACGAAGGCGGCGGTCTACCACCAGTTCAAGAGCAAGGACGAGATCGTCCTCGCAGTCGCCGAGCACGAGTTCCGGCACCTCGAGGAAGCCCTCGAGGCCGCGCTCCGTGAGCGCTCGAAGGCCAAGGCCCGCGACCTGCTGCTGCGGCAGGTCATCGACATCGCCGTCGACCGCCGCCGCTGGGCGCGCGCCCTGCAGAACGACCCCATGATGGTCCGCCTGCTCGCGAGCGACGAGGCGCTCACGTCGGTGCTCACGCAGATCTACAGCGTGCTCATCGGCGGCAGCACCACCCCGGAGGCCCGCGTCTCCGTCGCCCTGCTGTCCGGCGCGATGGGCGTGTCCCTCGTGCACCCGCTGGTTGCCGACCTCGACGACGCGACGCTCAAGAAGACCCTGCTGAAGGTAGCCCGGCGCACCTTCGACATCCCCGCGTAGGAGCCTCCACCCGGGTCGGCCGGAGGTTTGCCTTTCGTAGCCGATCGGCTACCCTCGCTCGTCAGATAGCCGATCGGCTATCCCCGAGGAGGAGCCTGTGGCCACTGCGATCGCCGACGCATCGCCCGCCCGTCCCGCCCGCACGACCGCGCCGCCCGCCTCGACAGCGGCGCAGACGATCAGCCTCTGGATCTCGGCGGTCTTCGGCGGGTTCCTGCTGCTCGCGTTCCTGCTCTTCCCCGGGTTCTTCCCGCCGATGCCGGCCTCGTGGTCGGCGGCGCGCGTCGCGCAGTTCTACGCCGACCACACCGACCGCATCCGCGCCAGCATGATCATCTTCAACGTCTGCGCGATCATGCTGATCCCGTTCTTCACGGTGATCGTCCACCAGCTGAAGCGCATGGCCACCGACACGCAGGTGCTCGCCTACTGCTACCTGTCGGCGGTCACCAGCGGCGCGACGCTGCTCGCCATCGCCGACCTGTTCTGGCTGATCGCGGCGTTCCGCCCCGACCGCGACCCGAACATCATCCAGATGCTCAACGACTTCGCATGGATCGTGTTCACCGCGCCCGTGGGGATGATCGTCGGGCAGTGCCTCTGCATCGCGATCGCGGTGTGGCTCGACAAGCACGAGGAGCCCATCTTCCCGAAGTGGGTGGCGCCGTTCTGCGTCGTCATCTCCGCGCTGATGGTTCCGGCGGCGTGCGCCGCCGCGGTGCGCACCGGGCCGCTCGCGTGGAACGGCTTCATCTCGTTCTGGCTGCGCGTGATCAGCTACGCCACGTTCCTCGTCGTCATGTTCTTCGTGCTGCGCCGGGCGATCCGCCGCGAACAGGCCGAGATCGACGGTGCCGCGTGACCACAGTCGCCGCGCCGGCGACCGCGGCACGGACCAAGAAGGTCAAGCCGCCGAAGGTCAACCGTGACCTCTGGGTGTGCTGGTGGGTGATGCCGTTCTTCTACCTGATCTTCGGCATCGTCTTCGTGCCCCTCACGCGCGTGATGCCGCCGCAGTCACCCACCAGGTCGACCGACGGCGTGGTGAGCTTCTTCGCCCAACACCGCACCGGCATCCAGGTCGGCTTCGTCCTCCTGCTCATCTTCATCAGCGGGGCCGGCATCTGCGGTGGGCTCGTCGCGTACCAGATGAAGCGCATGTCGGTGAACCCCGTGCTGGCCTACAGCTACATCGCGACGCTCGCGGTCGGCGGCGTCCCCGGGTGCCTGCTCGGCGCGTTCTCGTTCCTCGTCGGCGCGTTCCGGCCCGACCGCGACCCGCAGCTGCAGCACCTGCTGTACGACACGACGTTCCTCACGTTCGTCGGTTCTCTGGGCTGCTTCGCGACGAACTACCTCGTGCTGTCGATCGCGATCCTGCTCGACAAGAACGGCATCTACCCGAAGTGGCTCGCCTACGTGGGCATCTGGCAGATCGTCACCGAGGTCATCGCCGTCCCTTGCTTCATCTACCGCACCGGCCCGTTCGCGTGGAACGGGGCGCTCGCGTTCTACGAAGGCACCGCCATCTTCGGTGTCTTCCTCGTCGCGCTCATCTACACGACCCGCAAGGCGATCGAGGCCCAGCCCGCGGGTGAGGTGATCCAGCCGTGACCGCGGTTGCGGAGGTACCCACCGAGGTCGCGCCGGAGCAGGGACCGCGCGTGCCCGGCGACGTGCACATGTGGGTGTTCGTGCTCGGCGATCTCGTCATCTTCGGCATCTACTTCTTGGTGTTCATGGCCTACCGGGTGAAGCAGCACGCCGCGTTCGTCGTAGCGCAGCACCACCTGAACGTCACGACCGGCGCGGTGAACACGCTCGTGCTGGTGACCAGCTCGTGGTTCGTCGCCCGCGGTGTGCAGGCGGTGAAGGAGCGCGACGTGGCCCGCGCGACGAGGCTCGTGCGGGCCGGCGCCGCGTGCGGCGTGCTGTTCGCTCTCATCAAGGTCGCGGAGTGGAGCGTCGAGATCTCCGACGGGCACACCCTCGGCAAGGGCACGTTCCTGGCCTGCTACTTCATGTTCACCGGCGTGCACCTGCTGCACGTGATGATCGGGCTGATCGTGCTCGGCATCGTGCTGCGCGAGCTGCGGCGGCCGGAGCCGCGCGCGTGGTTCGCCGAGGCCGGTGGCATCTACTGGCACATGGTCGACCTGCTGTGGGTGCTGATCTTCGCCCTCCTGTACGTGATGAGGTGACCGATGACCACGCCTGATGCCCCCGATGCCGGGGTCGCCCGTCGGCTGACGACGACATGGATCGCCGCGGCGCTGCTGACCGTCGTCTCGTGGGCGGTCGCCATCGCGGTCGACGGCGGTCACGCGAAGCCGAGCACCGCGGTCGCCGTGATCGGCCTCGTGCTGGCCGCCGTCAAGGTGCGGCTGATCATCCAGAGCTTCATGGACGTGCGCACCGCACCGCGGTGGCTGAAGGTCTTCACCGACGCCTGGCTCGGCGTCCTGTCGTTAGCGATCCTCGTGCTCTACGTCGCCGCCTGACCCCTGCCCCGGCGTCGACCGATCGTCAGCGCGGGCGCGACGTCGAGCTGCGCGGCGCGGTCGGCTGCTGCGCGGCGACCGCCGCGGCGAGCGTCTGCGTCGCCGCCGCGAGCTGGTCGAGCCGCTGCTCGAGACGGCGGTTCGCCTCGAGGTTCTGCTGCTGCGTCGCCCGCGCGACCTCGAGCTGGCGGGTGAGCCAGTAGGAGAAGTAGAGGAAGCCGCCGGCGAAGACCAGCGCGAGCCCGAAGATGCCACCCGAGATCAGGTAGGAGTTCTGCTCGTAGATCTTGCCGGTGTGCGAGGCGCCGTACCAGCCGGTGATGATCGCGGCGATGCCCAGCGGCAGGAGCAATGCACCGACGACGCGCATCACCTTCGCGATGCGCTCGTCGCCGCGGCCGCGCCGGCGCACGGTGCTGATCGCGGACGCGAGCGTCGCGAAGCGCGACGAGGCGCGGACCGCGCCGGCGTCGATGGGACCGGTGGGCGCGTCCGAGATGGGCGTGCTGATGGTCGTCACGGCGTCACCGTCCGGTTCGTCGTCACTGGGGATCCTCGAGGGGGCAGCTGGTAGCCGGAGCGCCGTCGAGCAACGCGCTGGTCCAGAGCAGGAGACCGCCGCACAGCGCGGCCAGCAGCAGCAGGCCGAACAGCACTCCGCCGCTCACCGGTTTGGACAGCGCGACCTTCTCCTCGGGCAAGCCCGTGACCGGCGGTTCGGACGCCACTTGCGGCGGCGCCGCCTCGGTGGGAGTCGTCACGTCTCCAGGCGACGTCACGCCGCCGGGGATCGTCCCGCCGCCACCGCCGCCGCTGTTGTCGACGGGCGTCACCGGCGTGGACCCGGTGCTGGCCGGCGTGGTGGACGACGGTGCTGTCGTGGAGGGCGCCGGACCCGAGAGGTCGTCGTCGAACGGCGGCGATGCGACGGCTTGCGCGGTGACGCGACCGAGCGTGAACGTGATGGTCGCCCCGGTGAGCAGCCCCGGCAGCGTGCAGAGGATGGTGACCGTCTGCAGCTGCTGCGGCAGGTTCTTGAGGGCGCCGCAGTCGACGTTGAGGTTCAGCTGCGACGGGAGCTGGAACGTGATCTGCAGCGCGCCCGAGGTGACCGAGGCGGCCGGCACGTCGGTCTTCTTGACCTCGGGCAGCGTGGTGATCTGCAGGTTGAGCAGCTTGATGAGGTTGTTGACCTGGTCCTGCGTCGGGCCGAGCAGGGCACCCAGGCCGGTGGCCGTGGCCGGGCCGAGGACGAGCCCGTCGCTGCCGACGCTCGCTTGGTAGCCGCCGACGGTGAGCGCGCCGATGTGCGTGGTGCTCGAGGCCTTCGGCACCTTCCCGTCGCTCGTGGCCGACGCGGTGGACGACGTGGCGCCGACCGTGACCAGACCACCGAGGAGGCTGAAGCCCGAGAACGATCCGCTGGACGTGGCCTTCGCGGCGCTCGTCGCGGCGCCTTCGGTCGCGCCCTGCACGCCCTGCACGTTGAACAGCGGCGACGTGAGGTCGGAGAACGCGGCCGTGGCCGTGGTCTTGTTCGCGTCGGCGTGAGCGTGCATCTCCGCGACCGGCGTCGCGCCGCCGCTGGGGTAGGTGACATCGCCGTTGCCCGCGGGGTAGGTCGCCTCCGCCCGGACCGGGTCGTTGAGCTTGTCGGCGAGGGGCGCCAGCTGGTCGGGCGCTCCGAACGCGCCGGCCAGCGAGCCGAGGTTGCCGGCGGCGGCCCCCGGCCAGAGGAACGAGGCGAACGAGCGCCCGGTCGGGCCGGTCTCGTAGTCGGAGGAGTTCTCCGGGATGTCGGCCTGCGTCAGAGGGTGGAAGCCGGCGAGGCCGGCCGCGGTGTCGACGACGATGTCGACGGTGTTGGCGTCGGCCTGCGCTGTGTAGGCCAGCAGCGGGCTGTCGGCGTGCGCGGCCGAGGCCGAGAAGCCCATGAGCGCGGCGCTGCTCGCCAGGCTCACCGCGAGCCCGCCGCGCAGCACCCAGCGCGTGCGCGTCCGGCGCAGCGCGCCCTTCGATCGCAACGTCATGCGCTCGCTCCCAGGTATGCGCCGAGCTCCTTCTCGACGTCGGCCGGACGGCCGACGGCTTCGATCTGCCCGTGCACCATGATGGCGGCCCGATCGGCGATCGCCAGGGCTGTGTGGGCGAACTGCTCCACGAGCAGGACGGTCATGCCGTCCGCGGCGAGCGTCTGCAGGGCGTCGTACAGCTCGCGCACCACGAGCGGCGCCAGACCCATCGACAGCTCGTCGACGAGCAGCAGCGCCGGGTCGACCGCCACCGCGCGGCCCATCGCGAGCATCTGCTGCTGGCCGCCCGAGAGGGTGCCGGCGACCTGCTTGCGCCGTTCGGCGAGGATCGGGAAGCGCGAGTAGACGCGCTCCTCCATGTCACGCGGTGAGACGTGCGACTTCGACAGGCGCATCATCCGCACGTTCTCCTCGACCGTGAGGTTCGGGAAGACACCGCGGCCCTCGGGCACGCTGCACACCCCGGCGCGCGCGAGCTTGTTGGCCGACGCGCCGTTCATGTGCCGGCCGGCGATGTGCACGCAGCCGTCGCTCGGCACGTGCCGGCCGTCGATGACCTTGAGCGTCGTCGTCTTGCCGGCGCCGTTGGGGCCGAGCAGCGCGAAGACGGTGCCGGCGGGAACCTCGAGGTCGACGCCGTGCAGGACCTCGATCTTGCCGTAGGCCGCGCGCAGGTTGATGAGCTGCACGGCGAGCGGCGTGACCGTGGTCGCCTCGGTCGGTGCCTCGGTGGTGCCGATGCTCATCGCGCCGCCTTCTTCGCCGGCCGCGGGGCCGCCGCCTTCGTCGGCGCCTTCGTCGCGGTCTTCGTCGCGGTCTTCGTCGGCGCCTTCTTGGCGGGCGTCCGCTTCACCGGGGGCCGCGCCGCGGGAGCTCCACGCGGCGGCAGCACCACCACGTTGCGCTCCTCGAGCGGGTCGTCGAGGAACGGGTCGGGCTGCCGCTCGGCGGCGGGCGCCGGCGTCTCGTCGGGCGAGTGCAGCGCGTCGTCGGGCGCGTCACCGAGGTAGGCCTTCTGCACGCGCACGTCGTTGCGGACCTCGTCGGGCGTGCCGCTCATCAGGTGCACGCCGAAGTCGAGCACGTGGATGTGCGTGCAGACCTCCATGATCAGGTCCATGTCGTGCTCGACGAGCAGGACGCCCAGACCGCCGGCGGCGAGGTCGCCGAGCAGGCGGCCGAACGCCTTGGACTCGGCGCTGTCGAGGCCGGAGCCGGGCTCGTCGAGCAGCAGCATGCGCGGACGGCTGGCGAGCGCCCGGCCGAGCTCGGTCATGCGGGCGAAGCCGGTGGACAGCGACTCCGCGGGCTGATCGGCCAGCGCGGTCAGACCGCACCGCTCGAGGATCTCGTTCGTCTGGGCCTTGATGTCGAAGCGCTCGCGCGAGGTGAAGCGGTGGATCTCGCCGGCGACCTGGATGTGCTCGCGCACCGTCAGCGAGGAGAAGACCTCGAGCCGCTGGAACGTACGGGCCAGGCCCTTGCGGGCCCGCTTGTGCACGGCGAGCGACGTGACGTCGACGCCGTCGATGCGGACCCGGCCGGACGTCGGCTTCTGCAGCCCGGTGATGATGTTGAAGATCGTCGTCTTGCCGGCCCCGTTGGGGCCGATCAGTCCGGTGACGACGCCTTGTTCGGCCGTGATCGAGACGTGGTCGAGCGCGGTGACGCCCCGGAAGCGCATCACGACGTCCTCGGCGGAGAGCAGCGCCACGGTCAGCTCGCCTGCTGCTGCGCGTAGAGCGGCTCGATCGGGCCGAGGGTGACGAGCGGGGGTCGCGGTTCGCGCATCCGCGCCCACTGTCGGTGGAAGAAGCCCGAGGCCGTGGGGATGATCCCGTTCGGGAACAGCACGAGGACGAGCGCACCGAACCCGGTCATCAGGTAGGTGAGCGACTGGAACCGCGGTGAGAGGTGCACCGCGGTCAGCGGCGAGATCGCCAGCGAGAGCGCACCGGCCAGCGCGGCGCCCGGGGTCGAGACGCCCCACAAGTACACGATCAGCACGATGAACAAGCTCTGGATGTACTGGAAGTTGTCGCTGGTGACCGCCTTCGTCGTCGAGCCGTAGAGGGCGCCTCCGAAGCAGGCCAGCGCGGTCGACGCGGAGAACAGCGCGATCTTCGTCACCCGGATCGACAGACCGATCGTGGCGACCGCCGCCTCGCTGTCCTTCGTCGCGTTGAGCACCCGGCCGGCCGTCCCGCGCCGCACCCACAGGAGCGCGGATGACAGGAGCGCGAACACCACCGCGAGGAACACGAGGTTCGTGCGGTCGTTGTTGAGGTTCAGCCCGGGCACGTGCAGGCGCGGGATGGTGATGTCACCGCGGCCCATCACGCCGTTCTGCAGGAAGAACATGTAGTAGGCGAGCTGACCGAACGCGAGGGTCGAGAGCGCCAGCTCGAGACCGCGCAGCCGCAGCGCGGGCAGCGCCACGACGACGCCGAGGACGGCACCGGCTCCGGCCGCGGCGAGCAGCCCGATGGCGCTGCCGCCGTGCCCCGCCGTCTTGTAGTAGATGAAGGCGCCGAAGCCGAAGAAGGTGTACTGCGCGAGCGAGACCTGACCGCCGTAGCCGGAGAGCAGGACGATCGAGAGCGCACCGATCGCAAGCGCGACACCGGCCTCGATGGCGGTGAGGTTGGTACCGGAGAGCATGGGCGCGGCGATGAGCGCTGCGATGACGATGACGACGCCGTTGCGCAGGCTGCCCAGGGCCGTGGGCACCCGGATGGCCGCGGCGACGGCCGGCCGGCCGGCGCGCAGGCGCACGCTGGGCAGGAACAGCAGGACCGCGAACAGGAACAGCGTGGGCAGCACCGGCCGCAGGTGGGCGAGGGTGCCGGTGAGCCGGACGTAGCCCGTGACGTAGGCCTCGGCCAGGCCGAGCATGATCGCGCCGAGGAACGTCAGCGGCAGGTTGCGCAACCGCCCGAGCATCGCGGCGGCGAAGCTGTTGAGCACGAGCAGCGTCAGGTTGATGACGTCGAGCGAGTAGGTGGTCGCGGTGAGGATGCCGGCCAGCGCGCCGAGCGCGGCACCGATCACCCACGACAGCGAGTCGAGCAGCTTCGACGAGCCACCGGCGAGGCCCATGAGCGGCCGGTCGTCGACGACCGCGCGCATCGAGATGCCGATGTTCGTGCGGAAGAAGAACAGTCGCAGAGCGACGGCGAGCGCGGCCGCGAGACCGATCGCGATGAGCTCCTCGTAGCTGACCCGCTGGCCGTCGACGGAGATGTGCGCGTCGGGTCCGAAGAACACCGGCAGGAAGCGGCCCTGCGTCGGGAGCCAGATGGTGAACGCCAGGCCCATCAGCGCGACGAGGACCGCCAACGTCACGACGAGCATGAGCCCCGTGTCGTTGACGTTCACGAACTGCACGAGCGCCCATCTGATGATCAGCCCGAGCACCGGCGCGATGATGAGCAACGTCATGATCAGCGCCCACGGGCCGGCCCAGTGCTGGTGGATCCGCAGCTCCCAGTACACGTAGGCCATGAACATGCCGATGGCGCCGTGCGCGAAGTTGAAGACGCCGCTGGTCGTGTAGGTCACGACGAGGCCGCACGCGGCGATCGCGTAGATCGCGCCGAGCGACAGACCGGCGATCGACAGGCCGATGAACTCACCCACGGGAGATCAGCTCGGCGTGTAGTAGTAGTTGGGCGCGAACTGGCAGTTGAAGCCGGTGGGCGGGTCCGACGGGTCGCGGACGAACTTGCCGCCCTTCACATCGACGATCAGGTAGCAGAGCGGCGGCTTCTTGCCCGCGGGGTTGTCCGTCGCGACCATGCCGCCTGCGTCGAACTGCGTCACCTTCTTCAACCCGGCGAGCAGCGACTTCTGGTCGATGGCCCCGCCGTTGTTGAGGCCCTGGATGAACAGCAGCCCGGACATCCAGCTGTACATCGCGTACTCGTCCGGCGTCTGGTGGTACAGCGCCTGGTACCACTTGTTGAACGTCGCGACCATGGGCACGGCGTTGGCGTCCTCGCCCTGGTACATCGCTTCCTGGATCTCGAGGATCGTGCCCTCGGCCGCACTGCCCGCCTGCTGCAGGAACGCCTGGTCGTAGGCCGTGGTGGCGTAGGTGGGGATCTCGAAGGGGTCGATGCCCGCGTTCTGGATGGCCTTCGCGAGGCTGGCGTCGAGGCCGGCGGTGGCGGCGAACGTGACACCGCGGGCGCCCGCGGACTTCATCGCCTGCGCGTCGGCGCTGTAGTCGGTCTGCGTCGGCTCGATGTTCGGGTCGTCGTAGACGAACTTCATGCCGGCGTTGATCATCGCCTGCTTCTGCGCGAGGTACTGCGCGTGGCCGGTGGGCTGGTTGGCGCCGAGGATCGCCATGTGCTGCGACGCGTCCGGGAACATCTTCTTGAAAAGCATGTACGGCGCTTCGTTCCAGCCGGCGATGGGCTCCGGCGAGAAGTTGTTCGGCAGGTTGAAGCGGTCCTTCGACAGTGCCTGGCCGATGTCGGGGACGCCGTTGGCCTTGAGCACCGCGGCGCCGCCGTTGTCGTTGGCGGTGAAGGAGCCGAGGAACGCGAACACCTGGCTCGACAGCTGCTGCGTCGCGGCCGCGTTCTGGCTGGTCTGCAGGTTGTCGTCACCGCGCTTGATGACGACCTTGCGGCCGCAGATGCCGCCCATGCTGTTGATGTAGCTCGCGAACGCCTGCGCGCCCTGCACCGCGCCGAGGAAGATGCCCGGGATCGGGCCGGTGAGCGTGCTGACGTTGCCGAGGTCGATCTCGGTGGACGTGACGCCGGTGCCGCTGGCCGGCTTCTTGCAGATCGCCGGGTCGACGGAGACCGAGCCCGCCTTGCTGTCGATGCCGTAGGTCTTCGTGGTGCTCACCGGCGCGCTGCTCTGCCCGCCGGTCGGGGGCTTCGTCGTGCCGGTGCCGGTGCCGGTGCCGGTGCCGGTGCCCGTCCCCGTCCCTGACCCCGTGCCGGTGCCCGTCCCGGTGCCGGTGCTCCCGGTGCCCGTCCCTGTCCCCGTGCCGGTGGTGGTGCCCGTGCCGGTCGTGGTCCCGGTCCCGGTGGTGGTGCCCGTGCCGGTGGTGGTGCCGGTGCCGAGGCCGGTGACATCCGTGGGCGTCGTGCCTCCGGGGGCAACCGCCGCGGCCGCTCCGTCCGCCTGCGCGTCGAGCCGGGCTTGCTGGGCCGGCGTGAGGCGGGCACCGCAGGCGGCGGCGAGCACCGCGAGCACGGCGACGGCGGCCAGCGGGGCGCGGGCCCGGAGCCGGGCGCGCGGACGGACCTCGGAGCGAGTCAGCACGGGTTCAGGGCTCCCAGCACGGTCGGCGGTGTCCCGGCGGATCGCGGAACCATATCAAGTGAGCGCTCACTAGTCCTACGGCGGTTCACGGGCTCGCCGCTCCCTCTCGAGGTTCGCCTGCGGTCGGCCGACTCCTCCCCGCGCGGGCCGGAAACCTGGTGCTACAGGTTAGGAGAACGCCCCTCTCTGTGCAAGGTGTACCGATCGGTACACCTCTGCGACCTTCAGCCGGGTGTAAGTGAGCGATCACATAGTTGTAGGCTGCCGGGGTGGATGAGCGGCTGATGCACCGGCGCGCCTTCTACATCGACGGCGGGTGGAGCGCGTCCTCCGGGACCGCCGTGCAGGCGGTCATCTCGCCCTCCACCGAGGAGCCGGTCGGCGAGGTCCCGGTGGCGACCACCGCCGACATCGACCGCGCCGTCGCCGCCGCCCACACCGCGTTCACCGACGGCCCCTGGCCGCAGCTGCCGCCGGCCGAGCGGGCCGAGGTCCTGACCCGCGCCGCCGCCGAGCTGCGCAAGCGCGAGGCCGACATCGCCGGCATCACCGTCGACGAGATGGGCTGCGCGATCAGCCAGGCCCCGCGCGCACAGGTCGGCTTCGTCGCGCCGCTGTTCGACTACTACGCCGAGCTCGCGCGCACGTACCCGTTCGAGCGCGAGGTGCTCACCGGTGACCGGGGCGGGCTCGTCACGCAGGAGCCGGTCGGGGTCGTCGCGGCCATCACGCCGTGGAACGCGCCGGTGACGCTTGCCGCGTGGAAGGCCGCGCCGGCGCTCGCCGCCGGCTGCACGGTCGTCCTCAAGCCGCCGCCGGAGGCGCCGCTCTCGTCCTTCGTGGTTGCCGAGGCACTGGAAGCCGCCGGCCTCCCCGCCGGCGTCTTCAACGTCGTGCCGGGCGGTCGTGAGGTCGGCGAGCACCTCGTCACCCACCGCGACACCGCGAAGGTCGCGTTCACCGGCTCCACCGCCGCCGGCAAGCGCATCATGAGCCTCTGCGGCGAGCAGGTGAAGCGGGTCTCGCTCGAGCTCGGCGGCAAGTCCGCGTCCATCGTGCTCGACGACACCGACCTCGCGACGGTCATCCCCGGGATGGTGCACGCGGTGATGCACCTCGCCGGCCAGGTGTGCGGCGCGCACAGCCGCGCGCTCATCCCGCGCTCCCGCTATGACGAGGCCGTCGCCATCGCCGCCGAGGCCGCCGCGCACGTGAGCGTCGGCGACCCCCACGACCCGAGCATCGAGGTCGGCCCCCTCGTCGCCGAGCGGCAGCGCGAGCGCGTCGAGGGCTACATCCGGCTCGCCGTCGACGCCGGGGCCCGGGTCGCCGCGGGCGGCGGCCGCCCCGCGCACCTGCCCAAGGGCTGGTACGTCGAGCCCACCGTGCTCGCCGAGGTCGACAACTCCATGCGCGTGGCGCAGGAGGAGATCTTCGGCCCGGTGCTCTGCCTCATCCCCTACGACGGGACGGAGGATGACGCCGTCCGCATCGCCAACGACTCCGTCTACGGGCTGTCCGGCGGCGTGTGGAGCGCGGACCCGGCGCGCGCGCTGCGCGTGGCCAAGCGCGTGCGCACCGGCAGCATCGCGATCAACGGTTCCTTCCCGCCGTTCCCCCTCGTACCGTTCGGAGGGTTCAAGGAGTCGGGCTTCGGTCGCGAGCTCGGACCCGAAGGGCTGGCCAGCTTCCTCGAACCCCGCAGCATCGGCCTCCCCGCCGCGCTGTGGAGCACCACCACTGAGCAGCCGACGACGCACTAGAAGACGGACGCAGCAGCAGAAGACGCAGCAGCAGACATCGCTAGGAGAGACCCTGATGACCGGACTCGTGGCCGACCTGCGCGTGGTCGACGCCGACTCGCACATGACCGAGGTGCACGACCTGTTCACCTCGCGCGCGCCCAAGGGCTACGAGGACCGGGTGCCGCACGTGGAGAAGATCGACGGCCTGGACATGTGGGTCGTCGAAGGCAAGACGTTCGGCCGCGCCGGCTCCGGTGGCACGGTCGACCACCACGGCAAGAAGCACCCCCACCGCGACAGCCAGGGCGGCTCGTGGGGCATCGAGGACGTGCACCCCGCCGCGTGGAACCCGCAGGTGCGCCTCGCCCTGCTCGACGAGCTCGGCATCGACGCGCAGGTGCTCTACCCGAACGCGATCGGCCTGGGCGGGCAGAACTTCACCAACTCGGTGAAGGACCCGGTCCTGCTCGAGATGTGCATCCAGATCTACAACGACGCGATGGCCGAGGTGCAGGCCGAGTCGGGCAACCGGTTCCTGCCGATGCCGATCATGCCGGCCTGGGACATCGCCGGTTGCGTGCGCGAGGCCGAGCGCGCCGCGACGCTGGGCTTCCGCGGCGTGAACATGACCGCGCACCCGCAGGACAGCGGCTCGCCCGACCTCGGTGACCTGGCGTGGGACCCGTTCTGGGAGGTGTGCGCCGCGCTCGACCTGCCGGTGCACTTCCACATCGGGGCCTCGCAGACCTCGTTGTCGTACTTCGGTTCGACGTACTGGCCGAGCCAGGACGACTACGTGAAGCCCGCCATCGGTGGCGCCTCGCTGTTCCAGAACAACTCGCAGCTGCTGCTCAACAGCGCCTACTCCGGCATGTTCGACCGGCACCCCAACCTCAAGATGGTGTCGGTGGAGAGCGGCATCGGCTGGGTGCCGTTCATGCTCGAGGCGATGGACTACGAGCTCGAGGAGAACGCGCCCAAGTGGTTCGACAAGCTCGAGAAGCTGCCGTCGCAGTACTTCCGTGACAACTGGTACGCCACGTTCTGGTTCGAGAAGGGCAACGGCGACCTGCAGCACCTCATCGACAGCGTCGGCGAGGACAACGTGATGTTCGAGACCGACTTCCCGCACCCCACGTCGCTGCACCCGAACCCGCTGGAGAAGGTCGCCGCCCAGATCGGCACGCTGCGCGAGGAGACCCAGCGCAAGGTCATGGGCGGGAACGCGGTGAAGCTCTACCGCCTCTGAACCGTCGACGCGCGACCTGCCACTAGCCGAACGGCTACTCTCACGCGCGACGGCGAGGAGAGAGCGATGATGCCCGCGGCCCGGACCCTCCGGCGTGCGACCGTGCTGGTCGCCGCCGTGCTCATCTCAGCCTGCGGGGCGCGCCTTTCCCCGGCGCAGCAGGCGAAGTACGACGCGCAGCTCAACGGTGGGCCGGCCGCTCCGGCGGCCACGGGCGGGCCCGGCGTCACGCCCCCCACCGACGCGGTCCCCGGTGTCACGACACCGACCGGAGGTGCAGTGCCGACCGGTGGCGTCACCGTGCCCAACGGGCCGGTCCCGGGACCCCAGACCAACCCCACCGGCGGCGCGTCCGCGCCGGTCACCCCCGGTGGGCCGTCGTCCAACTCCGCGAAGGGCAGCAGCACGCCCGCCACCGCCAAGACGTACGGCATCGACAAGGCCACCGGTGCCATCTCCATCGATCCGGCGATCTGCGCGAAGCCGGCCAGCGGTCCCGGCATCAGCGCGACCGAGATCGACGTCGGCAACGTCAGCACGCTCACCGGCCCGATCCCCGGCATCTTCCTCGGCGCGGTGCACTCGCTGCAGGCGTTCGCGACCTACGTGAACAGCCTCGGCGGGATCTGCGGACGCAAGCTCGTCGTGAAGAGCGGTGACGACAACCTGCAGGTGAGCCAGAACGCGGCGGCCACCCAGCAGCTGTCGAGCCAGGTGTTCGCGTTCATCGGCTCGTTCAGCGCGGATGACCAGGGCGGCGCGTCGGTCCTCAAGGCGAACGGCGTCCCGGACATCGGCGAAGCGCTTTCGAAGGAACGCTTCACGCTGCCGAACAACTTCTCGCCGGAGCCGATCGCGGGCTGGAACGTCGCGCCCTACCTGTTCCTCAAGAAGAAGTACGGCGATGCGATCACGCACATGGCGATCCTCGGTGCGAACCAGCCGACGGGGCACGCGACGTACCTGAACCAGAAGGCCGCGATGCAGAAGGCCGGCTTCCAGTTCGTCTACGACGACCCCAACGTCGAGCCCACGCAGACCGACTTCAGCTCCGACGCGCAGGCGATGAAGTCCGCCGGCGCGCTGGGCATCGAGTGGCCGGCGACGGCCGGCGTCATGGCCAACACCGCGAAGGCCATCCAGAACGCGGGCATCGATCCGTTCCCCCTGCCGCTGTGGGGCACCACGGCCTACGACGCGGCCTTCGTGCAGCAAGCCGGCAGTGCCGCGAACGGCTCGGTGATCTACCTGCCCGAGGCGTTGTACCAGGGCGAGGACGCGTCGGCGGTGCCGATGGTCGGGACCTTCAACAAGTGGTACCAGGCGCTATACCACACGCCCCCGGACGAGTACGCGATGTATGCGTGGATGTCCGGGCTGCTGTTCATCGAAGGCCTGGACAAGGGCGGCGCGCTCGACCAGAAGTCATTGCTCGCCGGACTGCGGAAGGTCACGCAGTTCGACGGCGGCGGCATGGTGGCGACGGACAACCCCGGCGCTAAGCAGCCGCCCAACTGCTACCTGTTCGTCGACATCAAGGACGGCAAGTTCGTCCGTGACCCGGTGGACCCACCCACCGGCTTCATCTGCGACTTCACCCCGAACTACCTCTTCGCCAACTAGACCGCGCGGAAGTAATACAGCGACGGCTCGGACTGCCCGGCCTCGACGCAGCGGTAGCCGTGCCGCTCGTAGAAGCGCCGCGTGTCGGTGTCCTCGCCGTCGACGTTGACCTCGAAGAGCTCGCACCCACGCTCGCGCGCGACGCGCTCCGCGGTGTGCAACAGATCGGTGCCGATGCCCTGGTCCCGCAGCGGGGGCACGACGTAGAGCTCGTCGAGCAGCGCGACGGGGCCGTCGAACCAGACGTTGGGCCGCAGCGTCACGAGCGCGACACCGGTCACGGGTTCACCGGCCACCACTGCGTAGACCTCTTGACCGCTCAGCAGATGGCAGAGCCGCCTCTGCAGCACAGCGGGTCCCGGGGTGGGGGTGTCGAACTCGCGGTTGAACGCGTCGAGCAGCTCGGCCACGACAGCGGCGTCGGCCGCCGTCGCGATGCGCGCGCCGTCCCCCACCGGTCGATCATCCCCCGCACCCCGGTCGACATCGGCGATGTGGCAGATCTGAGGGCCAGAACCCCGGCACAAGTCCGATGTCGGCCGGCGGGCGCCCTGGTCGACATCGGGGTTGTGGCAGATCTGAGGGCGAGAAACCTGCCACAAGTCCGATGTCGACGAAAGGTCAGGCGCCGGGATCCGGCTCTTCTCCGTCGCGAGGCCGGCGGTGGGCGGTCAGGCCGGCGGCGGCGGTGAGCAGACCTTCGACGCCGATGAGTCCGCTGCCGACGTAGGCGCCCCAGGCCGCGTGGTCCGCATCCGGACCGACGGACAGCAGTCGGTTGCGCACGACCTCCGCATGGATCCGCGGAGCTTGCTCGACGAAGATGCCGTACGACGCTTCGACGCTGTAGGCGGTGTGCACCGACTTCGGGTCGGGGTAGGCGAGGCGCCACTGGTGCACGTCGCGCTGCATCGCAACGCCGAGCAGCGCCAGGGCGGCGAGCGTGAACACCCAGGTCCCCGGCGGGCCGGCCAGCTTCGGCAGCAACCACAACGTGCCGAGCCCGACGACGACCGCGACGACGACCGCTTCGGACCACGGCGTGGACGACCACCAGACGTCGGCGCTGGCGCGCGTCTCGAACCGGACGTCGGCCGCGGCGTTCACCGCAGTCCACCAGGGGGCGAAGCTGACGAGCGCGATCAGGACGGCGACGATCGCGATGCCGCGACGCAGCCGCAGCACCGCACCCTCACGCACGTGTGCAGTGTCCCGTCACCCCGACCCGCGCGAACCGAGATCCGCTTACCGACCTGGTCGACATCGGCGATGTGGCAGATCCGAGGGCCGGAAACCCGCCACAAGTCCGATGTCGAC
>DASZYF010000031.1:0-16158 GCA_035545535.1 Mycobacteriales bacterium
GCCGGTCCAGCCGCGCTTGTCCAGCTCGAGCTGCACGTGCGAGCAAGCCGCCGCGAGCCCCGGCGAGAGCACGGTCGGCATGCCCAGCGCGTCGCGGATGTCGTCGGCGTGCAGGAACGCGTCGTACCAGAGCGCCTCGACGCCGTCGCCCAGCTGACCGTCGTAGCCCGCCGGCGCCGGCAGCACCCACGCGGCGTCGTCGAACAGCGCCAGCAGCTTCGAGGTCTGCGCGCGGACGTCGGCGCACTCAGCGGCGAGGTCGGCCGGGCCGCGGCCCTGTCGCTCGCGCACCTCGGCGCCCGAGCCGAGCCGGTCCATCCGGCCGGCGGACACGTCGGCGATGGTCCCGACGACGTGGCGCGCCACGTCGCCCACCGACCACCCCTCGCAGCGCGTCGGCGTCTCCCAGTCCTGCGGCGAGAGGTCGCGCAGGAGGGCTTCGAACCGGTCCAGCTCGTCGAGCAGGCCGTCACACACGATCGGGCGGACGAGCGCCATAGGGTCTCCTTGAGCCGGTAACTTACAGGCGGGCCGCCTGTATGTATGTCAGAGAAGGAGCGCGCCGTCAAGAGCGAGTCCGCCCCGACGCCCGCGCGCCGCACCCAGGAGCAGCGGCGCGCGGCGACCCGCGGCGCCATCGTGGCGGCCGGGCGCGCGCTGTTCGCCGAGCGCGGCTTCGCCGGTGTGAGCCGCGAGGAGATCGTCGCGAAGGCGGGCGTCACCCGCGGCGCGATGCACCACTACTTCGCGACGAAGGAGCTGCTGTTCGCCGCGGTCTACGAGGACGTCGAGCGCGACCTCTGCCTGTCCGTCGCCGGCGCGGCGATGCCGGGCAAGGACGCGGTGGAGATGCTGCGCATGGGCGCGGTCGCGTTCCTTAGGGCGTCGGCCACCGACGAGGTGCGCCGCGTGATCCTGCAGGACGGCCCGGCGGTGCTCCCCCGCGACGTGCACAAGCAGCTGGCCGAGCAGTACGGCCTCGGCCTCATCCGCAGCACGCTGCAGGAGGTCGAGAACGCGGGGCGGCTCGCGGTCGGGCCGGTCGACATCCTCGCGCCGGTGTTCATGGGCGGGCTGCACGAGGCGGCCAACATCGTCGCCGACGGCGGCGATGCGAAGAAGGCGATCCGCGTGGTCGAGGAGCTCATCGCCCGCATCACGACGCCCGCGTAGCTACTCCTTCGTCAACGCCGACGGCTTGTGCGCGGCGCGCTCGCCGCTCTTGTCGCTCTCGACGATCAGCTCGGGGTTGTCCTGCGACGCCGCGACGCGATGGCCCTTGATCGTCGTCGGCGACGTCACGCGCTTCACGACCTTGCCGGTCGTGCGGCCCTGAGAGGTGTTCCAGGAGACGTGGTCCCCGGCCTTCGGCTCGTTGGCTGCCATGCAGTGACGCTTACCCACCACGCGAGCGACGTTCAGCCCCCTGTCACGCGCAGTGACGGGACGAACCGGGATGAAGCGAACCGATTGGTGTCAGTGCGCGAACAACAGATCGGTGTTCGTTTACCGTCGGCGCAGGTATCAGCACCGTGGTCGTGCGCGCGATGTTCCTCGCATCGTCACCGCAGGAGGATCGGCTTGGACGTCGCACCGCTGCCCGACGACGAGCAGCTGCGTCTCAACGCGCTGCGCCGCTACGGCATCCTCGACAGCGAGCCCGAGATCGCGTTCGACGATGTCGCCGCGCTCGCCAGCCAGCTCGCGGGCACACCCATCGCGCTCGTCAGCCTGGTCGACGAAGGCCGGCAGTGGTTCAAGGCGCGGCTCGGTCTGGACGTCGGCGAGACCCCGCGCGACATCGCGTTCTGCGCGCACGCCATCCTCGAACCCGACGACGTGTTCGTGGTGCCCTCGGCGCGCGACGACGAACGGTTCTCCGACAACCCGCTCGTCACCGGCGACCCGCACATCCAGTTCTACGCCGGCGCTCCGCTGGTGACGCCGGACGGACATGCGCTCGGCACGGTGTGCGTCCTGGACACGCAGCCGCGCACCCTGTCCGCCCCCGAACGCGACGGCCTGCAACGGCTGGCCCGCACGGTGATCGCGCACTTCGAGGCGCGCCGCGTCGCCCACGCCCTGCTGTCCGTGACCGACGTGCTGGAGGAGCTGCGGGCCGCGCAGACCCGCACCTCGCTGCACGAGGTGGCCAACGACCTCGTGAAGCTCATGGACCGCGTGGTCGGGGCCGACGGCGCGGCCTTGCTCGTGACATCGGCCGACCTCGGCAGTGCACCGGTCCTCGCGGCGCACGAGGGCACCGGCCCGCCCGCCGAGCTGCCGGCCGCGTTCCTCGCGAACATCACCCGCCGCGCGACGCTGATCTTCGAGCCCGATGCCGGGTGGAGCCCCGCCGCCCGCAGCGTGGTGCTCCTGCCGCTGGTGCGGGGCGCCCGCACCGTCGGGCTGCTGGCCGCGTGGTGGGCAGCGCCCGTGGAGCGGCTCGAGCCGACCGTCACGCGGGTGCTCGAGGTCCTCGGCCACGAAGCGGCCTACATGCTCGCCCGCCAGCGCTCGGTCGAGTCGCTGACGATCGAGGCGCACACGGACGCGCTCACCGGGCTGGCCAACCGCCGCAGTGGAGACGCGCTGCTCGACGAGCTGCCGTCGGTCGCGACCATCGCGCTCGTCGACCTCGACTACTTCAAGCAGCTGAACGACACCCACGGCCACGCCGCCGGCGACGCCGCGCTGCGCGACTTCGCCGCGGCGGTGCGGGCCGCCGCACGGGCCAGCGACGTGGCGTGCCGCTGGGGCGGTGAGGAGTTCATGCTCGCGTTCCCGCAGGCCCGGGCCGACGAGGGCCTGCGCGTGCTGGGCCGCATCCGCCAGCTGCTCGCCGTCACCCAGCCCGGCCTCACGTTCAGCGCCGGCATCGCCGAACGGCAGCCGGGCACGCCGGTCTGGGTGACGCTCGCGGCCGCGGACGAGAGCCTCTACGCCGCCAAGGCGCAGGGCCGCGACCGCGACGTGGTGGCCCGGCCCGCCTGAGCCTTCGGGCCGCGAGCCCCGCGCGCGACTCAGCGCAGCGTCGTTGCCTGCTGCGGCACGATGCGCACGGTGGTCCCCTTGGCCGCGCTGACCTTCACGTTGCCCAACAGGTCGGTGCGCAGCGGCAGCACCACGGTGACGCCGTGCGCACTGCCGGTGACCTTCACCGCGCCGGGCTGACCCGGTGTCGTGAACGTCGCGGTGCCCTTGCCGGTGACCGTCACCTTCGCCAGCACGACGCGCGCGGAGGCGAGCCCGAGCGCCACGGTCCTGGTCCCGGTCACGGTGCGCGCCGGTGCGTGCATCGCGGCGAGCTGCAGGCCGCCGTGGACCGTGCTGTCGCCGTACCAGCCGAGGACCCAGACCTGCACGGGCAACCCGTTCGGGCCGCTCGCGGTGATGCCGCCCGCGCTCATCGCGACCCGCACGACCTTCGTCGCTCCGGCGGCGACCGTCGTCCGCGCCCCCGGCCCGGCCGGGCCGAGCTTCACCGCACCGCCCTTCCCACCCACGTGCACGAGCAGCAGCACCGACTGCACGTGCGCCTTCGGCAGGCCCTTCGTGCCCGGCTGGAGCACACGGTGGCCGCTCCTGCTCGCCGTCGCGGTGACGGCCTGAGGTGCGACGACGTGCAGCAGGCCGGTCGGCGCGGGCACGACGGTGGGGACGGTCGTGGGCTTCGGCGTGGGCTTCGGCGACGGCGTGGGTGATGTCGGCGTCGGCGTCGGCGTCACGGGTGTCGTCGGCGTCGGCGACTGGTTGTCACCGAGGAGGGTCGCCTGACCCGTGCCGGTGAACTGCAGCAGCTGCTGCACCTTGCGCACGAACCCGTCCTGCACGATGACCGCGCGGATCGTGTGCGCGCCGTCGGTGGCGAGCGGTGTGAAGGTGACGTGGCCTTCGCCGACGTCGTCGGTGGCCAGCTCCTGCTCGTTGCCGTGGGTGTCGTCCTCGACGAACCGGACGGTCTGCCCGACCCGCTCGGGGAAGGTCCACGTGAGCGTGCGGCTGGTGGTGCCGTCCAGCACCGCCGCGACGTCGGGCGCGGGCAGACCGGTCGCGGTCGCCGCACCGGTGACCGCGCCGCCGCTGGTCAGCGCGTAGGTCCAGTCGCCCGCCGCCGGCGCATCGATGAGCGCGTAGGTGGTCTTGGCACCCGGGTCGGCGAGCACGTAGACCTTGCCGCCGTCCTGCGCACCCGGTGCGCTCGCCGGATCGACCGTGTAGCTGGTCGTGCCGTCGGGCGCGGTGAGGGTGAGGGCCGGCGCGGCCTCAGCGGCGGTGACCGCGAGCTCGTGCACCGGCTCGCCGGCCGCGACCGTGAAGGTCGTCGCCGGGACAGCGTGCGCCCGCGCGTGCGGCTGCGCGCCCGTCCCGCCGCCGGCCGGTGGCGTCGCGGGCGGCGGGATGTCCTTCAGCGCCGTCAGGTCGCAGCTGCCGTCGAGGCCCTTCGGCGCGCTGTCGCCCCACGCGTAGCCGATCCCGGCGACCCACGTGTACGCGCCGGACAGCGACGCGCACGCCGTGAGCCCCTTGTTGCTCGCACCCACCTGGCCGGTGAGGGTCTGGAAGACGAGCTGGAAGGTGACGGCACCGGTGAGGTGGACGTCGTCCGCGGTGAGCGCGCCGTCGAGCGTCGCGTCCATGCGGGCGATCGGGGCGACGCCGAGGCCGAACGTGACGTGCAGTCGCGCGCCGGTCCGGGTGTCGTAGGTGACGGTGCCGGTGCCGACGTCGATGTTCGCCAGCGCGAGGGCACCGGACGCGGTGTAGGTGCCGGAGGTGGGCGAGCTCGAGGTGTAGCCCACGGTGGTGACCAGCTTCGCGAGGCTCGCGCCGGCCACCTGCGGGCCGGCGGTCAGCGTCGCGCTGCCGCTGAAGGAGAACTGCCCGCTGTCGCTGCTCGGCAACGTGACCGCGAACGAGGCACCGGACAGGAACACGCCGCCGCCGACCGGCACGTTGGTGCTGTCGATGGTCGCCTTGAGCTCGTCGAGGTGTCCGCTGTGCACCTTGAACGTGCCGTCGATCTGCGGCGCCGCGGCCCCGCCACCGACCGGCAGCTTCACCTTCACGGTGCCGGCCCAGGTGTCGGTGCCGGCGGTGTAGCCGACGTCCTGCACCTGCACGCCGAGGCCGCCGAACGTGACGAGCGAGCCGGTGAGCGTGCCGCCGGTGACCTTGCCCTGGTCGGTGGTGAGCGTGAACCCGAACGCCTCGCTGGAGCTGCCCGGGGTGGTGACGGTGCCGTTCGCCTTCCAGCTCGTCGCCGCGTCCTGCGCGCCGTACTCGACGGTCGCGGACACGTCGACGGCGCCGGCGATGGTGGTGTGCGGGGCCACGAGCTTCGCGTGCGACAGCTTGCCGGCGCTGGCGGAGACGTCGAAGGTGAGCCCGCTGCCCCCGCCGCCGCTCGCGGCCCACGACTGCGTGGCCTTCGTGTAGGACAGCGCCACGTCAGGGACGTCGAGCAGGCCGCCGAGGTCGAGGCCGTGCAGGTTCGCCGTGCCGGCCGCGAGCGCACCGGTGTCGAAGGAGAGGTCGGCGTCGATCGACAGGCCGTGCCCGGCCGCCGTCACCTGGTACTCGGCGGCGCCGTCACCGGTGTCGTTCTTGCTCGCGAACGAGAACGAGTCGAGCTGCAGCAGCGTCGCGAAGGTGGTCTGCCCACCGGAGACGGAGAACGTCTGCGCGTCGCTGTCGTAGGCGAGCGATCCGTCCTGCAGCGAGAACAGGCCGGCGATCGCCGCGTCGACGTGGTCGACGGTGAGCTTCTTCAGCACGCCACCGACCACCTCGACGTGACCGGTCACCGGGCTCGGCGCGTTCGGCAGCGTGATCGCGACGTCTCCCTTGTAGGACTGGTCGGCCGCGGCGTAGTCGAGCACCAGCAGGTCGGTGGTCATGAAGCCCGCGATCGGCAGGTGGGTGAGCCGCACGTTGCCCGTGCTGATTCCGCCGTCGGTGTCGAGGTTCAGCGTGCCGGTGAAGGTCGCCGGCGTGGCTGCCGATGCGGCGTCCTGCTTCACCTGACCGGACAGGGTCCAGCTCGCCGGGTTCGCAACGTAGGTCATCGCGAAGTTGGTGAGCGAGAACAGGTGCGGGACCGACACCTGCGGCGCGGTGACCGACGCCGTGGTGATCTTGTTCGTCGTCGTGTTCACCGTGTAGGTGCCCGCGACGTTCACGACCGCTCCTCCCGCGGCGTGCGCGGTGCCGGCGCCGGTCCAGCCGGTGCCGGTGCCGTCGTTGTTGGAGAGCTCGAAGCTGTCGAGCGCGACCAGCCCGCCGAGCGGGACGTTGCTCGCCTTGACGTCGATCTTCTTGAGCGATCCGTCGGCGTTGGACGTCCAGGTGCCCGTGAGCGCGGCGGTCGCCGAGCCGAGACCGGCGACGGTGCCGTCGAAGTGCCAGCTGCTGCCGCCCGCGTCGTTGGTGTCGAACAGCAGGTGGCCGCTGCCCTTGACGACGCCGCCGAGCGAGATGTGGTCGAACGTGACCTTGAGGCTCGACAGGTCGAGGAGGCTGCCGCTCGCGGTGGTCGCGTCGAGCGTGGCCGTGCCGCCGCCGAGCGTGGCGGGCACGCGGACGACGAACGCGAGCTTCGCGATGTTGCCGTCGCCCGGCGTGATGGTGACGCTGCTGCCCGGCTCGATCGGCAGGCCGAGCACCTTCGCGGCGTTCGGCAGCGTGAACGTGACGGGCTTGGTGAGGTCGAGGCTGAACGACTTGGTGCTCGTGATGAGCGTCTGCGCCTGGGCGAGGCCGTCGTTGGCGAGCTTGATCGCGGCGGGGCCGGTGACGGACAGCAGGTTGTTCGCCTTGTCGAGCAGGATGCGGGTGCTCGAGCCGGACGGCACGATCTGCAGGCCGTTGAGGTCGACGGTCTGACCGGCCTGGGCGAGCCAGCCGGTGACCTGGCCGCTGCTCACCTGCGGGTTGACGCAGGCGAGCATCTTCCACAGACCGCTCACCGGGTCGGGGGCGCCTGCGCTGCCGGGGCAGAGGTAGGTGGCCGCGGCCTCCTTGACCGGGTGGATGAGCTCGGTCCCGTGGTCGGTGACGGTCTGCACGATGACGTCGCGCGCCTTGCCGGTCGCGGCGGCGTCCGCCGGTGCGGCGGCCGTCTCGTAGGCCGTGCGCCTCTGCAGTGGGGTGTAGCTGTCCAGGCCGCCGCCGCCGTCGCCCGGCTGGTCGTAGGTGTCGGGCGTCGCGAGGCTCACCGACGTGCTGCTGCCCGAGTAGATCGGTGCGGTGAAGCCGTGCAGGAGGTCGTCGGCGACGTAGACGTTGTAGGAGCTCGCGCCGTCGACGGGGCTCCACGAGACGGGCGTGTTGCCGTCGGCGCCGGCACTGCCGACCGTGACCGTCGGCGGGTGCTGCGGGTCGTAGTCAGGGGTGAGGGGCTCGATGACGTCGGGCTTGTCGGGCGCCTCGCCCTTGGTGCGCGCGTCGACGTAGGTCTTCGTCTGGTCGCGGTCGAACGTGCCGGTGAAGGTGGGGATGAGCCAGTAGTCGGCCCACACCGTCTTGCCGGGCAGCACGACCGGCCACACGTTGACGCCGTCGCTGTGATCGGTGCCGTGCTCGTCGGTGCCGGGCCCGAACACGTACTTGTCCGGCTCCTCCTGCAGCGTGGTCTCGACGTTGTACGCGGGCGGGTAGTCGGGGTTGTTCTCGAGCCCGATGCGGAAGTGCGCCGGCTGGTCCTTGGTGACGGACTCCGGCACCTGGATGTGGTAGGTCAGGGCCTGCGTCGGGTCGAGCACGTGCGCGATCGGCGCGTCGTCGCCGGTGGGCGAGGACAGGCTGATCGGCTGGTTGGTCAGCTGGTCGCGCGAGGTGTAGGTCACCATCACGGGCCAGTCGCCCTTGTCGTTGCCGACGAGCATCCAGCTGAACGCGGCGCTGCCCTGCGGCGCGATCGGGTCGGTGAACGTGATGGTGGGGCTCTGCTGCTGGCCCTTCATGACGGCGAGGCCGAGGCCGCTGCCGAAGGAGATGGTCGCCTTGCCGGCGTCCCAGGTGAAGTGGCTGCCCGCGGGTGCCGCGTTGGTGACCTGGCCGGAGACCTGGAAGAACTCCTTCTCGACCGAGCCGGTGATGGGCATGGTCATGGTGATGATCTGCGGCTGGTTGCCGGGCCCGTCCTGCACCTGCGCCACCTGCATGGGCCCGCCGCCGGGGCCGCCCTGGTAGCAGTGCACGACGTTCGGGTGGCTAGGGCTCACGTGGCACTCGTCGTTGTCGAGGTCCCACTTGGGATCGCCCTCGAGGCCGTCGGTGCCGTCGATGCCGCGGAAGGTGAGCTGCGGTCCGGGCTTGTCGTCGAGGGACTGGAACGCGATGTGCGCGGTGAGCAGGATCTGCTTCTTGTTCTGGTCGAGGTCGACGCCGTACGCGGCGGCCTCGTCGGCACTCACCTGCGACACGGCCGTGGTGACGGTGCCGGGATCGCCCGCGACCAGGGTGACGGTGGCGGTGCCCGTGCCGCCGGTGACGGTGGCGGTCGCCGTGTTCGGCACGAAGCCGGTGGACGCGACGTCGAGCTGCGTCTTGCCCTCGGGCAGGCCGTAGATGACGCCGCTGCCGTGGATCAGCTGGTGCGCGGTCTTGCCGTCGGCACCGGTCCAGTAGACGTCGGCCTCGGGCGCGCCGTTCACGGTGACGGTCGTGTGGCTCGCGGTCGCCTTGTCGAGGACGTTGACGATCTCGTCGGCCTGCGCGGTGCGGCCGTCGGGGCCGGTCACCGTGAGCACGACGTCGTAGGTGCCGGGGGTGGTGAAGCTGTGGTCGGTCTCGGCGCTGGGGACGTCGGTGCCGGTGTCGGGGAAGTGCCAGCTGGCGGTGACGTTGCCGCTGGGGACCGAGCCGGAGGCGGAGAAGTGCTCGGCCTGCCCGTCCACGGTGGTGAGCGGGCTGGTGCCGACGCTGGTGATGGCCTGCGGGGCGACGAGCTCGCTCACCTTCACGCGGGCGAGGCCTCGACCCGCCACGCCGTTGGCCGTGGCGATCACGCGCACCGGGAAGCCCAGCGCGTCCGGCGAGGGGACCGCGGGTGAGGCGGTGGCGTAGTCGTGCTCCGCGCTGGTCGCACCGGCGGGGAGCGGTTCGACGGTGCCGTCGCCCCAGTCGACGGACAGCGTCATCGGATCGTTGTTCGCCTGCGTCGCCGCGAACGTGGCGGTGACGTGCAGCGGGTGCCCGGCGGAGAACGTGCCGTGGTCAGGGGTGACCGACTCGGTGACCACCGGCGGGGCGGTCAGCACCGTGACGTCCTCGAACGTGTCGTGGCGGCGGTGGTCGGCCGCGTCGGTGACCACGACGGTCGGGTGGAACGTGCCTTCGTGGGTGTAGAGGTACGGGATGCTCGCGTCGGCGCGGTCCGCGTCGGCGATGTCACCCTCGAGCGGGGCGGAGCCGTCGCCCGGGTCGATGACGTAGTGCACGGGTGACGGGCCGGTGCCGGGCACGTGCAGGTGGAACGTCTCGCCCATCGGCGCGGTCTTGCCGGTGTCGGGTGCCTCGTCCAGCAGGCGCAGCGTGGTCTCGTCGGTGCTGACCGCGACGTCGCTCGTGTACAGGTGCGCGGTGCCGAGGCCGTCGGTCCAGTGCGTGCGCACCTGCAGGTCGAGGTCTCCGATGATGGAGGCGGGCAGGTCCACGGTGCCGGTCCACGTGTGCGTGGCCGCGGTGCGGGTGAGGTCCTGCAGGGCGGTCCGGCCGACGATGCCGACCTCGACGCTCGTCGGCACGTAGGGGAACCCGGCCGCCTCCGTCACGGTCACCGGCAGCGTGTCGCTGACGACCGCGCCCGCGCCGGGCGCGGCGATGGTGGTCGGGTGCTGGCCGAGCACCGTCACCGGCAGCGAGGCGCTGGCACTCGTGCCGTTGGCCGCAGTGGCGGTGATGGTGAGCGTGTAGGCGCCGTCGGGCACGGGCGTGCTGCCGTCGGAGGTGCCGTTCCACACCACGTGGTCGCACATCTTCTTGCCGTCGCCGCCGGTCGCGCAGCCGGTGAGGTTGGGGCCGACGCTTGTCTGGACCGGGAGCGTCGCGACCACGTGGTCGGCGTCGTCGGTCACGACGGTTGCGAGGGTGAAGCCGCTCGCCGGTGTGGCGAACGCGGTGCGCACGTAGCCGTCGCTGTTGGGGCTGCCGGGCACGATGACGGCCTGGCAGCAGAGGTCGCTGATGGCGGCCGTGTTCGCGACGACGAGCGGCAGCGGGATCGCGAAGGTGCTGAGCTGGTTGGGCGATGCGACGTCGGCCCATCGCACGTAGACCGAGATCGTGTGGCTGCCGTCGCCGATGTCGGCGGAGCTGACCGGCACATCGATCGGGCCGGCCGACGGGGTGCCGAGCGTGACGTGCCCGACCTCGTTGCTGTGGTCGTTGAGGATCTGCACGTCGTCGGCCTTGATGCCGCTGGGCAGCTGCACCGTGACGGTGAGGGGGCCGGAGACGGTGCTGCCCACGGCGGGAGCGCTGACGCTCGCCGGGTCGGCGTGGTGGATGCCGACGCGCGCGGAGACCGTGTCGGTGTCGCTGTAGACGGGGTCGGTGACGGTGATCTTCACCGTGTAGGCGCCGTCGGGCAGCAGGGTGCCGCCGTCGTCCTTGCCGTCCCAGCTGAGGGAGCCGGACAGGCTGGTGTCGATGTCGGGTGCCGTGATCGTGCGGACCGGGACGGCGTCGGACGCGGGGCTGCTGCCGGCGTAGACCTTCGCGGTGAGGTGCGTCCGCATCGACGTCTTGACGGTCGTGGTCCACGCCACGAGCGGGCCTCCGGGCGTGGACGGAGCGATCTCGCCGACGGTGCGCGACTGCAGGATCGTCGGCGGGTTCTCGACCGCGATCGTCACCGGCGCCGTCGTGTAGTCGTGCTGGTGGCCGTACTCGTCGGTCCACTGCGTCTGCACGACGATCGTGTGCGGGCCGTTCTGCAGCGGCAGCAGCCCGAACGTGGACGGGACCTGCTGCGACGTGTCGACCGCCAGCGGCCAGGTGCCGTCGACCGCGGGGTGCGTGAGGCCGCCGAGGTAGGACAGGCCGCCGCCGGTCGTGTCGTAGAACGAGACGTTGCCGTGCACGGCGAGGCCGCTCGCGGGGACGTAGGTGAGCGTGGTCTCGCCGTGCACCAGCCCGCTCGGGCCGGCGACGGTGCCCGGCGCGACGGTGATGACCGCGAGCTCGCGGGTCGCGTCCGCGGCTTCGTCCTGCGCGTTCGTGGTGTGCACGTCAAGCGTGTAGTGACCGGGGGCCACGACGTTGCCGGCGGTGTTGCGGCCGTCCCAGGTGACCTGGTGCACTCCGGCGTCCTCGCTGTGGTCGCCGGCGAGGGTCTTGACGACCGCGTTGCCGGCGTCGCGCACGGTGATGCCGAGGTGCGGGACGGCGCGCGCGAGGGTGTAGCTGGTGGTGACGGTGTCGTCCTGGGAGTCGCCGTCGGGCGTGAACGCGGCGGGCGGGTCGATGGCGGTGACGACGAGGCCGTGCTGGACGGTGATGCTGATGGCGGGCGTGCCCGCGTAGCGATAGGTCGTGCCGCCGCTGCCGTCGGCCTCCTGCCAGCTCACAGTGGCGAAGAGCTGGTAGGTGCCGTCGACGAGTGAGGACAGGTCGGCGTCGGCCGGCGTGCAGACGTTCGTGCTGTTGTCGCACGCGGCGCTGACCCAGGTGCCGTCCTGCTGCACGGCGGCGGCGAGCTTGGTGAAGCGCTGCACGCGGAAGTCGACGTAGGCCGGGGTGACCCCGGCGCGCGGGGTGAAGGTCAGGGCGGCGGTGTCCCCCACCGTCGCACCCGCAGCGGGCGCGGTGATCGTGCCGGGCTCGTCGTCGGTCTTCACGGTGACGGGCACGTCGGTGGCCCAGTCGTCGGAGGTGCCGCTCGCGGGGTCGTGCGCGTGGACGTGGATGAGGTAGTTGCCGTCGGGGACGACGGCCCCGTTGCCGTCGCGGCCGTCCCAGTCGACGGTCCCGCCGTAGCGGCCTGCCGCGGGGGTGGTGATCGTGCGCACGGCGGCGCCGCCGGCGGCGGGGGTGACGGTGAGCGTCACGTCGGCGGTCTCGGAGAGGTAGACGCTGACGCTCGTCGGGCCGGTGTAGGGGTCGTGGGGGTCGAAGGGCGTGCTGCCGCCGTACACCCCGGTGATGTGCACGGGGTTGGTGACGGTGCGCGTGACCGCCGGGGTGATGCGGATGTCGTCGGCCCCGCCCGGTCCCTGCACCTGCAGCGTGAGCTGGTGGGAGCCGCTGTCGACGCCGGTGGTGTCCCAGTCACCGGTCCAGGCGGGGGACGTGTAGGGGCTGAGGCTGAACACTGCGAGGCCGTCGGAGTACACGGTCGCGTACAGCGGCTCCCAGTCGGCCGGCGGGGAGTAGGTGAGGGAGACGGTGCCGGTGAGGGGGCCGGCGGGGACGGTGAACGTGCCGGCATCGAGCGCGGTGACGTCGACCTCGCGGTAGTCATCAGCGGTGTGGCCGGTGCCGTCGTGCGCGTGCACGTGCAGGTAGTAGGTGCCCGTGGCGGCGGGGCCGCTGGTCGTGCTGCCGTCCCAGCTGATGGCGGGCTCGTCGCCCGCCGAGTAGAAGGCGCCGTTGTAGATGGTCTGCACGACCGTGGCCTTGTCGGCGGCCACGACGTCCGCGTCGACGCTCGTCGCGGTGGTGACGGCGAAGCCGGCGAGCACCGTGTGCGGGCCGCCGCCGAGGGTGAGGCTCAGGGGCGTCGTCGGGTCGAACGCGATGCCGAGCGCGACGTGGCTCGTGGTGGCGGTGAAGGCCGGCAGGTAGCTCGTGTGGGTGCCGAGGGCGTCGACGACCGCGTAGTCGACCCGGAGGTGGTGAGTGCCTTCGCTGAAGCTCTGCAGCTGGCCGAGCGGGATGGTGAGAGAGCTCTGGCCCGCCCCTCCGACGTAGGTCGAGCCGACCCACTGCGGGTAGCCGTCGGTGAGGTAGACCTCGGCCGAGGCGAGCAGGTGGCCGGGCGCCGCGGTGACGGTGATGCTGTCGGAGGACGTGAGGGCGACGGTCCCGCTGATGTCGGGCGCGGTGATGCTCGCGTAGGGCGAGGCCTCGTCGGTGATGCCCACCGGCAGGGTCGTCGCGTCGGTCGCGCCGTCGGCGTCGTGACCGGAGACGTGCAGCATGTAGGTGCCCGCGGGCAGCGGGTTGCCGTCGCAGGTGCCGTCCCAGGCCAGCTCGCCGTAGCCACCGCTGACGGCGTGATCGGCGC
The DNA here is from genome assembly GCA_035545535.1 of Mycobacteriales bacterium. GTDB lineage: Bacteria > Actinomycetota > Actinomycetes > Mycobacteriales > CAJCIY01 > DASZYF01. The sequence goes on from DASZYF010000031.1 coordinate 13,232, forward strand.
TGACGATGCAGGGGGTGCCCCCGGCCGAGGGCGTCGCGGTGACGCCGAGCGTGCCGCCGAAGCCGAGGTGGTAGCCGAGGGTGAGTGTGTCGGTGCCGTGGTCCGGGCTGCTGGTGTCGTGGCGGTAGACGTAGCCGGAGGGTGTGGTGATCGCGATCGAGAACGTCGGCTCGAGGTCGAGCGTGACGGGCGCGCTGAAGCCGATGTGGAAGTGGTTGTAGCCGTCGAACCAGGTGACCTCGACGACGACCGGGTGGTTGCCCTTGGTCGGCACCGTCGAGAGGTCGACCGGCACGGAGATCGGGCCGGGCGCGGCCACGCTGCCGTAGCCGAGGTAGCTGCCGTAGCCGTCCGCGTCGGCGTCGGCGACGAGCTCGGCCGAGGTGAACGCGTCGCCGCTGCCCTGGCCGACGGCGAGCGTGTCGCCCGGGTGGACCACCGTGCCAGCCGGCACCGAGAGGACGGGCTTGGGACGGGAGAAGCTGATCGTGACCGGCCACGACGTCGTCTGCGATCCGCCGCCGATGTCGTCGTGCAGCGCCGCGGTGATGGTGTACTGGCCGGCCGGCAGCGTCGTCTCGGCGGTGTCGCCGGCGTTCGCCAGGCCCTTGCCCTCCCACGTGCGGTCGATGTAGCTGTAGTTGTCCGGCGAGGGAGCGACGGTCCAGGAGTGCACGGTGCGGCCGCCGGTGCTGACGGCGATGGTGCCGGACAGCGCCTGCGCGACGCCCGAGCCGAGGTAGACGTCGTAGGTGTCGTCCACGCCGTCGCCGTCGGGGGAGAAGAAGGCCGAGTCGGAGTGGTAGAGGCCGAGGGTGCCGCCGACGGACTCGTGCGGCTGCGCGGCGCCGGGGTCGGCCGGGGCGGAGGTCGTCGACGTCGCGGCGTCCGTGGAGTGGGTCGTCAGCTCGGTCGCGGACGGCTGTGTCGCGGACGGCTGTGTCGCGGACGGCTTGGTGGCGGACGACTGCGTGGCCGGGGTGGCGGGGGTGGTCGGCGGCGCCAGCGTCGCCGAGGTGCGCGTCGCCGCCGAGGCCCGGGCGGAGGAGCCGGTCGCGGTGGAGGCGGCAGCCGGCGCGGCCTGAGCACAGACGACGGCGAGGACAGTGGCGGCGCGCAGCCGTCGACTCACAGCGTGGACCTCCGGGGGCAAGGAAGGGCAGGCGCCACTGTGCGGGCTTTCCTGAGAAAAGTCAGTGAAATCGCAACGACTGTCCGTGACATGGCCGCGACGGACCATTTCGCCTAGCCCGCAGGGGGGAAGATCGATCAGCAGAAGGGCTACGACCTATCGGGTTGCGATAGAGCTGACCGCGTCATCGGAGCAACCTCCGAAGGGGGTGCGGCGTCGAAGCGGTCATGAGGGGGATGCGAGCCCGTGCGCTCGGCGCGGTGGCGGGCGCGCTCGGCGGCGGCCTGCTGCTCGGGGCACTGCCGGCGGCGACCGCATCGACCCAGACCACGCGGGTGCCGAGCGCTGCATCGGCGTCGCTGCCCATCCCGCTGCCGACGGGCTCACCGTCACCGTCGCCGTCACCGGCGCCCAGTCCGTCCCCCAGCCGATCGGCCGTCCGCAGCCCGTCCCCGTCGCCCACGCACCGGCCGTCGACGGCACCGAAGCCCCGGCCGGCGACGGTCGTCTACCGGGTGAAGACGACGGCGCCGGTGTACTTCATCACCGTCGACGACGGCTACATCCGCGATCCGCGCGTCCTCGACCTCGTCCGCCGCGAGCACATCCCGCTCACCGCGTTCCTCATCCGCGACGCCGCGCGCGAGGACCCGGGCTTCTTCCGCCAGCTGCGCAACGCCGGTGCGGCGCTCGAGGACCACACGCTCTCGCACCCGGACCTGACGAAGAAGACGCCGGCCCAGCAGCACGCGCAGATCTGCAACGACGCGATCTATGAGGATCGGACGTTCGGCCGGCGGCCCACGCTGTTCCGCCCGCCCTACGGCCGGTACGACGACACGACCCTCAAGGTCGCCGGGTCCTGCGGGTTCCGGTACGTCGTGATGTGGGACGCGGTGGAGCAGGACGGCTCGTTCGCTGCCATCGGCGGCTCGTTGCAGCCGGGGATGATCGTGATCCTGCACTTCACGCCGTCGCTCTACGGCGACCTGCAGCAGGTGCTGGCCCTCGGCCGGGCCGCGGGCCTGCGACCGGCGTTGCTCGAGCGCTACCTCCCCGGCGCCGCCGCCGGCCTCCCCAAACCCAACAAGCACTGAGGGCTACCGTCGGCGCGTGATCACCGCCGTCCACACGTTGATCTACTCCGACGACGAAGAGGCCACGCGGGCGTTCCTGCGCGACGTGCTCGGCTGGCCGCACGTCGATGCGCACGGCGGGTGGCTCATCTTCAGGTCCGGGCCGTCGGAGACCGCGGTGCACCCGACCGGCGGCGGCGCGACGCACCACCAGATCTCGCCGATGTGCGATGACCTCGAAGGGACCGTTGCCGAGCTGACCGCGAAGGGCGCGACCTTCGGCGACCGGCACGAGCAGCCGTGGGGCAAGACGATCTCTATGCACGTGCCCGGCGCCGACAACATGCTGCTCTACGAGCCCCTCCACCCCAAGGCCTACGACCTCTGAGGACCCGGTCGACATCGGCGATGTGGCAGCCGACCGGGCCCTGAACCCGCCACAAGACCGGTCTCGCCACCCCGGTCGACATCGGCGATGTGGCAGGAAACGGAGTCGGAAACCTGCCACAAAGCCGATCTCGCCCCACCGGTCGACATCGGACTTGTGGCACCCGACCGGGCCCTGAACCCGCCACAAAGCCGATGTCGACGGGCCGCGTGATCGGCGGTCGGGCAGAGTGATCATGTGCCCGAGCTGCCCGAGGTGGAGTCCGCGCGGGCGGTGATCGAGCGGCACGCGCTCGGCCGGCGCATCGTCGACGTCGACGACACCGACACCT
>DASZYF010000032.1:0-3126 GCA_035545535.1 Mycobacteriales bacterium
GACGGCCGACTCGACGTCGCGGGCGCCCAGGAGCTCGCGCAGCACCTCGTCTCGCCGGCGGGCGGCAACGACGGCCTGGTGCTCTACGGGACCACCGGCGAGGCGCCGACGCTCTCCGACGAGGAGAACGAGGTCATCGTCCGCGAGGTCCGGGACGCGGTGGGCCCCACCGTGAAGCTCATCGCCGGCGTCGGCAGCAACGACACCGCGCACTCGATCGAGCAGGCGCAGCGGGCCCAGAAGGCCGGCGCCGACGGCAGCCTCGTCGTCGCGCCGTACTACAACCGGCCGCCCCAGTCGGGCCTCGTCGCGCACGTCCACGCCGTCGCCGACGCCGCCGAGCTGCCGGTGATGCTCTACGACATCCCGGTGCGCTCGGGCATCGCGTTCGAGACCGAGACGCTGCTGCGCCTCGCGGAGCACCCGCGGATCATCGCCGTGAAGGACGCGAAGAGCGACATCGCCGCGTCCAGCGAGGTCATCGCCAAGACCGACCTCGCGTTCTACTCCGGCGACGACATCAACCTGCTCCCGCTGCTCGCCGTCGGAGGCGTCGGCGTCGTCAGCGTCTGCGCCCACGTCGCCGGCCCGGCGATCGCCTCACTGATCGCCGCCTACGACGAGGGCCGGTTCGGCGACGCGCTCGCGCTGCACCAGCGGCTCCTGCCGGTCTTCCGCGGGACGTTCCGGACGCAGGGGACCATCCTCACGAAGGCCGCGCTGAACATCCTCGGCCTCCCCGCCGGCCCGGTGCGCCTGCCGCTCGTCGACGCGACGCCCGAGCAGATCGCCGTGCTGCGCGACGACTACGCCGCCGGCGGCGTCACGCTCCCTGCATGATCTGCCTGCCTGATCTGACTGCATGACCTGCCGGCATGATCGTTCCTGCGTGAGACTGCTCGCGTGACGCACCCTGACCTCGGACCGCCACCCCCGCTGCCGGCGAACGGCCTGCGCATCGTCGCGCTCGGCGGCATCGGTGAGATCGGCCGCAACATGACGGTGTTCGAGCACGCCGGGAAGCTGCTCATCGTCGACTGCGGCGTGCTGTTCCCCGAGACCGAGCAGCCGGGCGTCGACCTGATCCTGCCGGACTTCTCGTTCGTGCGGGACCGGCTCGACGCCATCGAGGCGGTCGTGCTGACGCACGCGCACGAGGACCACATCGGCGCGCTGCCCTACCTGCTGCGCGAGCGCGAGGACATCGCGCTCGTCGGCACGCGCTTCACCCTCGCGCTGGTGAAGGCGAAGCTCACCGAGCACCGCCTCAGCCCGATCTTCGAAGAGGTCACCGAGGGCGACATCCTCGAGCTCGGGGCGTTCGAGTGCGAGTTCCTCGCGGTCAACCACTCCATCCCCGACGCGCTCGCGCTGGGCATCCGCACGTCGGCCGGACTCGTGCTGCACACCGGCGACTTCAAGATGGACCTCACGCCGCTGGACGGACGGCTCACCGACCTCGCCGGCTTCGCGCGCCTCGGTGACGAGGGCGTCGACCTGCTCATGTCGGACTCCACGAACGCCGAGGTCCCGGGCTTCGTCACGAGCGAGCGCGACATCGGCCCGGTGCTGCGCGAGCAGGTGCGGTCCGCGCAGGGCCGCGTCATCGTCGCGTGCTTCGCATCCCACGTGCACCGGGTGCAGCAGGTGCTCGACGCCGCGCACTCCGCCGGCCGGCACGTCGCGTTCGTCGGCCGCTCGATGGTGCGCAACATGTCGGTCGCTCGCGACCTCGGGCTGCTCAAGGTGCCCGCAGGCCTCGTCGTCGACTCGCGCGACCTCGACGAGCTGCCGGCCGAACGCGTCGTCATGGTGTGCACCGGTTCGCAGGGCGAGCCGCTGTCGGCACTGTCGCGCATGGCGAACAACGACCACCCCATCAAGGTGAGCGACCGCGACACCGTCGTCCTCGCGTCGTCGCTCGTCCCCGGCAACGAGAACGCGGTGCACCGCGTCATCAACGGCCTGTCCCGCCTCGGCGCGCGCGTGGTGCACAAGGGCACCGCGATGGTGCACGTCAGCGGGCACGCGCCGGCGGGCGAGCTGCTGCAGGTGCTGTCGGTCGTGCGACCGGCGAACCTCATGCCGGTGCACGGCGAGTGGCGCCACCTGCGCGCGCACGCCGCGCTCGGCGTCGCCACCGGCGTGCCGAAGGACCGTGTCGTGCTCGCCGAGGACGGCGTCGTCGTCGACCTGGTCGACGGGCGCGCCAGCATCGTCGGTGCCATCCCGTGCGGCATGGTCTACGTCGACGGCTCCCACGTCGGCGATGTCGGCGAGATCTCGCTCAAGGACCGGCGCATCCTCGGTGAGGAGGGCTTCGTCGCGATCACCGTCGTCGTCGACGCCGCCACCGGCAAGGTCGTGGCCGGGCCGGAGATCAGCGCGCGGGGCTTCACCGACGCTCCGGGCGCGTTCGCCGAGGTGCAGGCGCTCGTCGAAGGCTGCCTCGAGGAGGCGGTGCACGACGGCATGACCGACGCCGCCGAGCTGTCCCGGCGCGTCCGGCGCACCGTCGGCCGCTGGGTGAGCGACAAGTACCGCCGCCGTCCGATGATCGTCCCCACCGTCATCGAGGTCTGACATCGAGGTCAGAGGTCTGACCGGCGCCGTCGGCTGACGCCGACGAGCGCCTGAGATGCGGCCGGCGAGTGGGCGGTTGGCTCGCGTCGGCGGTTCCGCGCAGGTTCGGCGAGTCGATCAAGGCGAACCGCAGTCGATCAAGGAAGACCGCGGGTCCAAGCGGGTCGCCGACCAGCACAGGTCCTTGATCGACTGCACAGGTCCTTGATCAACAGGTGCGGCCCGTACCGAACCGCCGAGCGAACCCCGCACCCACCTCGCCAGCTGTCCTTCGGGCCCTCGCCGGCGTCAGCCGAGGGCGTCAGTCAGCACCCGCGACACGACCTGTGACCTATGAGGTTGGTGGGACGCCCGGCGCTACCGTGGCGAGGTGCCTTCCCCGGCTTCCCGCACACCCGCGCGCCCGCGTGCCCGCGCCTCCGTCGACCCGGTCGTGGACCTGACCGATGCCGACGGCGCGCCACCCCGGCGCTCAACGTCCCGCCCCCCGGCGGCCCGCGCCCGGACGGCCGCTCCGCGCTCCGGCGGCGCCCGGTCCGGACC
>DASZYF010000033.1:0-17562 GCA_035545535.1 Mycobacteriales bacterium
CGCCGGCCGCGAGCGCCCGCAGCCGCGCGGGGCCGCCTTCGTAGCCGGTCCAGCCCGCGCGCGCTCCGGCGGGCGCGCCGTCCGCACGCGCGCCGGGAGGCCCGCCGAGGGGCGCTCCAGGGGGCTCGGCCTCGACGCGCGCGTGGCGCGGCGGGATCGCGAGCCGGAGGACGTCCGGCAGCGTCCCCGCCCACCGCGCGGCGACCCCGGCGCAGAGGGCGTGGACGTCCGGTGTGAGCACCGGCTCGGACGACACGACGCCCGCGAGCCACGCGAGCGACCCCTCGTGGTCGGACTCCGGGAGCCGCTCGAGGAGGTAGCCGCCGAGCTGGCGACCGGCGAAGCGCACCCGCACGCGCACACCCGGCTGCGCCCCCTCGTCGAGCTCGGCAGGGACGCGGTAGTCGAAGGGGTGGTCGAGGTGAGCGAGCGGCGTGTCGACGACGACGCGCGCGACCGGGAGCGCGGGGGCGGGCTGCGGAGCCGGCCCCGGCGCCTTCGCGCGCGCCTTCGGTCCGACGTCGAGCAAGGCCTCCTGCACGGCGTCGATGGTGCGGTCAGGCTGTGACACGCGGAAGCCGCGTCTCCACAGTCACGCGCACGCCGGGCGGAGCAGGCCGGGCTAGCCGGCCGCGGCTGCGGCCAGCGCGTCGGCGCGGGTCGTCGCCTCCCAGGTGATGTCGAGCTCGTCGCGACCGAAGTGCCCGTACGCGGCGGTCTGCGTGTAGATCGGCCGGAGCAAGTCGAGGTCGCGGATGATCGCGGCCGGCCGCAGGTCGAAGACCTCGAGCACGGCGTCCTGGATGCGCTCGTCGGCGACGGTGCCGGTGCCGAAGGTCTCGACGAACAGTCCGACCGGGTGCGCCTTGCCGATCGCGTACGCGACCTGCACCTCGCACCGCGTCGCGAGACCGGCGGCGACGACGTTCTTCGCGACCCAGCGCATGGCGTACGCGGCGCTGCGGTCGACCTTGGACGGGTCCTTGCCGCTGAACGCGCCGCCGCCGTGACGGGCCATCCCGCCGTAGGTGTCGACGATGATCTTGCGACCCGTGAGGCCGGCGTCGCCCATCGGACCGCCGATCTCGAAGCGGCCGGTCGGGTTGACCAGCAGGCGGTAGCCCTCGATGTCGAGCTTCAGCTCCTCGGCGACCGCGTTCACGACCGGTTGCACCACGTGCTCGGCGACGTCCGGCGTGAGCAGCGTCTCGAGGTCGATGTCTGCGGCGTGCTGGCTGGAGACGACGACGGTGTCGAGCCGGACCGGCTTGTCGCCGTCGTACTCGATGGTGACCTGCGTCTTGCCGTCCGGGCGGAGGTAGCCGACCGTGCCGTCCTTGCGGACCGCGGACAGCCGGCGCGCCAGCCGGTGCGCGAGCGCGATGGGCAGCGGCATGAGCTCAGGCGTGTCCGTGCACGCGTAGCCGAACATGAGGCCCTGGTCGCCCGCGCCCTGACGATCGAGCGCGTCCTCGACGGACTCACCGGTGCGGGCCTCGTAGGCGGAGTCGACGCCCTGCGCGATGTCCGGGCTCTGCGAGCCGATCGAGACCGAGACGCCGCACGAGGCGCCGTCGAAGCCCTTCTTCGAGCTGTCGTAGCCGATCTCGAGGACCCGCTCGCGCACGATGCCCGCGATGTCCACGTAGGTCTTCGTGGTGACCTCGCCCGCGACGTGCACCTGACCCGTCGTGATGAGCGTCTCGACCGCGACGCGGCTGGTTGGGTCGTCCTTGATCATCGCGTCGAGGATCGAGTCGCTGATCTGGTCAGCGATCTTGTCGGGATGCCCCTCGGTGACGGACTCGGACGTGAACAGGCGACGTGCCACTGATCCCTACTCCTTCAAAGTGCACCGTCTCAGGGGGCTGCATCGGTGCGGGCGGTCGGACAGAGGCTACGGGAGCCGGGTGGTCACGGCATCGAGCAGAGCGTGAGCGAGGCGCTCCTTGCTCACGCGGGGCACGACCTGCTCGAACCCGTCGGTCCCGATGATCGTCGCGGCGTTGTCACCGGTGCCGAACCCGGTGCCGGTCTCGTGCTCCGAGCCGACGTGGTTGACCACCATGAGGTCGGCGCCCTTGGCGGCGAGCTTGGCCCGGCCGTGCGCGAGGACGTCGTCCGTCTCCGCGGCGAACCCGACCAGCACGCGGCCCGGGGCGGCCGAGGCGCCGAGGGCCGCGAGCACGTCGACCGTGCGCTCGAGCTCGACGGTGGGCACGCCGCCGTCCGCCTGCTTCTTGATCTTCGACGGGCTGGCGCTCACCGGCCGGAAGTCGGCGACCGCGGCCGCCATGACCACGACGTCGGCTCCGCTCGACGCATCGCACACCGCGGCGCGGAGCTGTTCCGCGGTCTCGACCCGCACCACGTCCACCGAAGCGGGGTCCGGCAGCGCGGTGTTGGCGGCGACGAGCGTCACGTGGGCTCCCCGCAGCCGGGCCGCGCGGGCTACGGCATAGCCCTGCAGGCCGGACGAGCGGTTCCCCAGCCAGCGCACCGGGTCCAGGGGCTCCCGCGTGCCTCCCGCGCTGACGACGACGCGGCGACCGGCGAGGTCGCGCGGCGGCAGGCCGGCGTCGAGCACCAACGTGCAGATCGCGGCCAGCTCGTCCGGCTCGGGAAGCCGGCCGGGGCCGGTGTCGGCCCCCGTGAGGCGTCCGCTGGCGGGCTCGACGACACAGACGCCGCGCTCGCGCAGCGTGGCGACGTTCGCCGTCGTCGCGGTGTGCTCCCACATCTCGGTGTGCATCGCCGGCGCGAGCACCACCGGGCAGCGGGCGGTCAGCAGCGTGTTGGTCAGCAGGTCGTCGGCGAGACCGTGCGCAGCCTTCGCCAGCAGGTCGGCGGTGCACGGGGCCACGACCACGAGATCGGCCTCTTGACCGAGGCGGACGTGCGGAACGCGCGGCACGTCGTCCCACACGGCATCGCTCACCGGGCGACCCGAGAGGGCCTCCCAGGTGGCGGCCCCGACGAAGTGCAGGGCGGAGGCGGTCGGGACGACCGTGATCTCGTGCCCGGCCTCGCGCAGGCGGCGCAGGAGCTCGCAGGCCTTGTAGGCGGCGATGCCACCACCGACGCCGAGGACGACGGTGCTCACGCCGTCACGCGGACAGGCTCAGGCCTCGGGGACCGCGGGGAGCTCCTCGACCTGCTCGTAGGTCAGCAGGTCGGAGCTGATCTCGCGCATCGCGATCGAGAGCGGCTTTTCGTGCTCGCCCGGCTGGACCAGCGGGCCGACGTACTCGAGCAGACCCTCGCCGAGCTGGGCGTAGTAGGCGTTGATCTGGCGGGCGCGCTTCGCCGCGTAGATCACCAGGCTGTACTTCGAGTCGGTGACCTGGAGCAGGTCGTCGATGGGCGGGTTGGTGATGCCCTGGGGCTGAGCGACGACGCCGGACACGGGACTCCCTGGAACGCGCGAGGTTGGTGTGGGAAGCGCCCGGCCGTGAGCCTCTGGCTAGGCGGTGGGCAACCACAAGGCTAGCAGCGCCCCTGCCGCGCGCTCGACGTCGTCGTTGACCACGACCACGTCGAACTCGTGCTGCGCGGCCAGCTCCTCCCGGGCCACCGCGAGCCGCTCGGCTACCCGGGCGGGGTCCTCGGTGCCGCGGCCCGCGAGCCGGCGCTCGAGCTCCTCCCAGGACGGCGGGGCCAGGAAGGCGAGGAGGGCGTCGGCGCCGAGGGCCGCCCGGACCTGGCGGGCGCCCTGCAGCTCGATCTCGAGCAGGGTCGGGGCGCTGCGGGCCAGACGCTCGGTGACCGGCCCGCTCGGGGTGCCGTAGGAGTGCCGCGCGTAGGTGGCGTGCTCGAGGAGCTCGCCGTCGGCCACCATCCGGGCGAAGGTGTCGTCGTCGACGAAGACGTAGTCCTCACCGTCGACCTCGCCCGGGCGAGGCGCGCGGGTGGTGACCGAGACCGAGCGCCACACGTCGGGGCGGAGCCGGAGGATCGCGGCGACGACGCTGCCCTTGCCCACACCGGAGGGGCCGGACAGGACGAGCAGCCGGCCGGCGCCGGGAGCGCCGGAGGTGGTCACTGCCCGGTCTGGAACGCGGCGCGGAGCGCCTCGCGCTGCTTGGCGCCGAGGCCGCGCACGCGCCGCGTGGGGCTGATGTCGCAGCGCTCCATGAGCTTGGCGGCGCGGACCTTGCCGACGCCGGGCATCGCCTCGAGCAGCGCGGACACGCGCAGCTTGCCGACGACGTCGTCGTGCTGGCCGGCTTCGAGCACCTCGTCGAGCACCGCGCACCCGCCGCGCTTGAGCCGTTCCTTGAGCTCGGCCCGCGTGCGCCGCGCGGCCGCCGCCTTCTCCAGCGCTGCTTGCCGTTGCTCCGGCGAGAGCGGTGGCAGGGGCACGCGCCGCAACCTAGTGACTCGCGCTGGGTCGGGTCGAACGCGCGGCAACCCTCCGCGACCACCGCCGTCCCACGCGCACCGAGGGTCGCTCGACGACCACGTAGCTGACGGTCGCCGCGGACAGCGTGATGGCGAGCGCGAGCACGACGGTCCCCACGACTCCCCCGGCGCGACCCAGCGCATCGAGCACGAGCGGGTGCATGAGGTACACCGAGTAGCTGACGAGTCCGGCGAGCACGAGAGCGCGCGGCACGACGAGCCGCTCGCGCAACGCGAACGCGCCGCCCACCACGCCGTACGCGATGAGCCAGGCGATCGCCGTCGGCCGCAGCGACGTCGCATCGGCGGTGCTCGTGTCGACGCCCTTGCCCGCGAGCTGCACGATCAGCACGAGCTCGCACGCGACGAACCCGAGCCCGTACACGCGCCACCCCGTGCGCTCGGAGACGTCACCCGACCGCACGCGCCACAGCACCGTGCCGACGAACATCGTCGCGATGTTGGCCACGCCGAGCGGTACGTGGTGCCCGGTGGCGCGCCCCAGGACGCTCAGGGCGACGGCACCGCCGAGCGCACCGCAGGCCAGGAAGACGCTGTGCCGCAGCAGCTTGGTGAGGAAGAGCAACGAGATCGCGAAGTAGAAGGCCATCTCGAACGCGAGCGTCCAGTACACGCCCTGCAGGTTCGGGATGTGCAGGTAGGCCTGGAGCATCGTCAGCTCGCCGGCCCACGACCGGACCTTGTGCAGACGGAACGCCGGCGGGTACGGATGGTCGCCGAGCCGGTGCACGACCAGGAAGCCGACGAGCGACAGCCAGTACGCGGGGTAGAGGCGCAGGACACGCGACATCCAGAACAGGCGCAGCGTGCCCGCTCGCTCCAGAGACACGGGGACGACCAGGCCGCTGACGAGGAAGAACACCATCACGCCGAGCTGGCCGAGCTGGACCCACGAGCTGCTGAACGAGCGGAACGCGGGCGACACGCGCTCCGCGGCGTGCTGCACGACGACGATGAGCGCGGCCGCGCCACGCAGCCCGTCGACCCAGGCCAGGCGGTTCTCGCGGGCCGCCGGCGCCGACGTCACGACGCGGTCGTCACGAGTGCAGCAGGCTGACCGCGATCTCGGCCGCCGCGCTGCCCGGGTCGGCCGCGGCAGTGATGGGCCGTCCGATGACGAGCAGGTCGGCGCCGTCAGTCAGCGCCTGGGCCGGTGTCGCCACGCGGACCTGGTCCTGCACGGCGGCTCCGGCCGGACGCACGCCGGGCGTGACGAGCACGACGCCGGGACCGACCTCAGCCCGAACCGCGGCAACCTCCTGCGGGCTGCACACGATCGCGCCGGCGCCCGCGCCGACCGCGAGCGCGGCGAGCCGGCGCACCGCGTCGATGGGCGGACCGGTGAGGCCGATGTCGGCGAGGTCCCCCTCGCCGAGGCTCGTCAGCACGGTGACCGCGGCGACGATGCATGCGGGCGCCACCTCACCGACGCCGTCGACGGCTGCGCGGACCATCGCGGCGCCCCCACCGGCGTGCACCGTGAGCAGCTCCGGCTTGAGCCGGGCGGCGGCCTTCGCGGCGCCGGCCACGGTGGCCGGGATGTCGTGGAGCTTGAGGTCGAGGAACAGCCCGGTCCCGCTGCCGCCGCGCACCGCGGACGTGACCTCGGGGCCGTAGCGGCAGAACAGCTCGAGCCCCACCTTGACCATCGCGACGTGCGGCGTGACGGCTGACGCCCAGCGGGCCGCGGTCTCGATGTCCGGGGCGTCGAGCCCGACCGCGACGGGCGCCCGGCCCCGGCCGAGGGAGGGCAGGGTCGTCACGTGAGCTCCTCGCCGTCGAGCGCCGCCTCGATGCTGTCGGCGTCGTCGAGGCCGATGCCCGACGCGCCGTGGGCGGGGGCCGGCGGGCGGTGCGCCAGTCCGACGACCTGCGACACGTGGGTGAAGCCCCGCGCGGCAAGCTCTTCGCGCAGCTCGCGCAGCACCCGGGCGGGGGCGCCCGGGTCGCCGAACGTGGCGGTGCCGACGCTCACCGCGCTCGCGCCGGCGAGCAGGAACTGCAGCGCGTCGAGCCCGCTGCGGATGCCGCCCATGCCGAGGATCGGCACGTCCGGCATCGCCTCGTGGACCTGCCACACGCAGCGCAGCGCCATCGGCATGATCGCCGGGCCGGACAGGCCGCCGGTGACCCCGCCGAGCACGGGCCGCAGCGTGTTCGTGTCGATGACGAGGCCGAGCGTCGTGTTGATCATCGACAGGCCGCTCGCGCCGGCGTCGACGCAGGCGCGGGCGATGGCGACGATGTCGGTGACGTCCGGGCTGAGCTTGGCGAACACCGGCACGCGCACCGCCCGGCGGACCGCACCTACGACCGTGGCCGCCGCGTCGGGGTCGCACGCGAAGACCTGGCCGCGGTCCTCGACGTTCGGGCAGCTGATGTTGACCTCGACCATCGAGACCCCGCGGGCGTTGCCGAGCTTGCGCGCGACCTCGACGTACTCGGCCGGGGTGGAGCCCGCGATGCTGACGACCGCACGCGCGCCGTGCTCGACGAGCCACGGCAGGTCCTTGGCGAGGAACGCCTCGACGCCGGGGCCCTGCAGACCGATCGCGTTGAGCATGCCGCTGGCGGTCTCGGCCATGCGCGGGGTGGGACGGCCGGCGCGGGGCGCGAGCATCACCGACTTCGTGACGATGCCCCCGAGGCGGGAGACGTCGAGGTAGGGCGCGAGCTCGGCCCCTGCGGCAGCGCAGCCGCTCGCGGTGAACACCGGGTTCGGGAACGGCACGCCGGCGAGCGACGTGCCCATGTCGACCGACGCGTGCGGACGGCCCGGGTCGGCCGCGATGATCGTGGCGCTCACGACGCCCCCCGTCCGGCGGCGATGCGCTCTTCGCGACCCGGCTTGAGACCGGTGTTGCCCGGCGCCCCGAGCGCGTCAGCCGGCACCGTCCCGATGTCTGCGTAGCGGACGCGGTCACCGAGGAAGACCGGGCCCTCGACGCAGGACCGCACCATGCGCGTCACGCCGTCGTCACCGATGACGGGGAGCACGCAGGTCATGCACACGCCGACGCCGCACGCCATCTGCTCCTCGACCGCGACCTGGCTGGGGACGCCGCGTTCGCGGGCGATGCCGGCGACGACCTCGAGCATCGCCATGGGGCCGCACGCGTAGACGACCTCGCTGCCGACGCGGTCCATGAGGCTGGGCAGCACGTCGGACACCCGGCCGCGGTCCCCGTACGAGCCGTCCTCGGTGGTGAACGCCACGGAGGCACTCATGCGCTTGGCGTCGAGCGCTCCGAACAGCCGCTGCTCGGTGGACGCGCCGAGGACCATGTCGATACGACAACCCCTGCCGCGCAGCGCTTCTGCGAGCGCGAACAGTGGGGCGCTCCCGTAGCCGCCGCCGACGAGCACCGCGGCCACCGGGTCGCGCGGGAGCTGGAACGGCCGGCCCAGCGGGCCGACGACGTCGATGGCGTCATGCACGCGGCGGTCGGCCAGCCACGCGGTGCCCGGGCCGTTGACGGCGAACACGATGTCGACGGTCCCGCCGTAGACGCCGCGCTCACTCGTCTTGTGCACGCTGAACGCCCGGCGCAGCACGAGGCCGGTGCCGGGGCCGCCCACCTGGAGCGCGACGAACTGACCGGGACGCGTCTGCTCGGCGATGCCGGGCGCGACGATCGTCATCTGGTGGTAGGCGTTCACCTTGCGGAGCGAGAGCACCTCGCCCAGGACCTGGACCGGCATCAGAGACCTCCTCCGGTCTGCTCGACCTGCGCGGCCCGCCGGCGTTGCAGGTCCTGGTGGTGCTCCTGCAGGCTGCGCACGCCGACCTCGCCGCGCAGGAGCGCCTCGATGCCCTGGACGGCGGCCGCCGCGCCCTGGATCGTCGTGATGCACGGCACGCCCTTGGTGACGGCGGCCCCGCGGATCTCGTAGCCGTCGACCCGGGCGCCGGAGCCGGTGGGCGTGTTGATGATCAGGTCGACGCGGCCCTCCAGCACCTCCGCCACCACCGATCGGGACGGGTCCTGCGTGTGCTTGGCCAGCACGGTCGCCCGGACGCCGTTGCGCCGCAGCACGTCGGCCGTGCCCGCGGTGGCGAGCACCTCGAAGCCCAGGTCGGCGAGCCGCTTCACGGGGAACACCATGGCCCGCTTGTCGCGGTTGGCCACGCTGACGAAGACCCGGCCCTTGGTGGGGAGGTCGCCGTAGGCGGCGGACTGGCTCTTCGCGAACGCGGTGCCGAAGTCGCGGTCGATGCCCATGACCTCGCCGGTGGACTTCATCTCCGGCCCGAGGATGGTGTCCGGACCGGGCTCGCCCTGGGCGGCGGCGCGCGCCAGGAACTTGCTGAACGGCAGCACCGCCTCCTTGACGCTGATCGCGGCGTCGAAGGGCAGCGACCCACCGTCACCGACGGCGGGCAGCAGGCCCTCGGCGCGCAGCTCGGCGATGGTGGCGCCGAGCATCACCCGGGCGGCCGCCTTGGCGAGGGGCGTGGCGGTGGCCTTCGACGTGAACGGCACCGTGCGGCTCGCTCGCGGGTTGGCCTCGAGGACGTGCAGCACGTCGGAGGCCAGCGCGTACTGCACGTTCAGCAGACCGCGCACACCGACGCCGCGGGCGATGGCCTCGGTGGAGGACCGGACGCGAGCGATGTCGCTGTCCCCCAGGGTGATCGGGGGCAGCACGCACGCGGAGTCGCCCGAGTGGATGCCGGCCTCCTCGATGTGCTCCATCACGCCGCCGAGGAACAGCTCCGTGCCGTCGTAGAGCGCGTCGACGTCGATCTCGATCGCGTCGTCGAGGAAGCGGTCGACGAGGACCGGGTGCTCGGGCGAGATCGCGGTGGCCCGCTCGATGTAGCTCGTGAGCGTGTCGTCGTCGTACACGATCTCCATACCGCGGCCGCCGAGCACGTACGACGGGCGCACCAGGACCGGGTAGCCGATGCCGTGCGCGACGGTGAGCGCCTCGGCAGCGCTCGTCGCGGTGCCGTGCTTCGGCGACGGCAGCCCGGCCTCGGCGAGCACGCGGCCGAACGCGCCCCGGTCCTCGGCGAGGTCGATGGCCGCCGGCGGCGTGCCGACGATGGGTACGCCCGCCCGCTCGAGCGCGGCCGCGATGCGCAGCGGTGTCTGCCCGCCGAGCTGGACGACGACCCCGACGAGCTCTCCCCCGCCGGCGGCGGCGCTGGCCCGCTCGGCCTCGACGACCTCGAGCACGTCCTCGACGGTCAGCGGCTCGAGGTAGAGGCGGTCAGCGGTGTCGTAGTCGGTCGAGACGGTCTCGGGGTTGCAGTTGACCATCACGGTCTCGTAGCCCGCCTCGCGGAGCGCGAAGACGGCGTGGACGCACGCGTAGTCGAACTCGATGCCCTGACCGATGCGGTTGGGCCCGCTGCCCAGGACGATCACCTTGCGGCGGCTCGAGGGAGCCACCTCGGTCTCGTCGTCGTAGGAGCTGTAGTGGTAGGGCGTCTCGGACTTGAACTCCGCCGCGCAGGTGTCGACGGTCTTGTAGACGGGCCGCACGCCGAGGGCGTGCCGAGCCGACCGCACGCGGCCTTCGGTGGTGCCGCGCAGCGCAGCGATCTGCCGGTCGCTGAACCCGTGGCGCTTGGCCCGGCGAAGCACGTCGGCATCGTCGGGCGCGGCAGACCGGATCTCCGCGGCGACGTCGTTGATGAGCTGGAGCTGGTCGAGGAACCAGGGGTCGATCTTGGTCGCCTCGTGCACCGCCTCCACCGGGGCCCCGAGCGCCAGGGCTCGCTGCACGTCGTACAGCCGGCCGTCGCGCGCGACCGCCGCCCGCTCGAGCAGCTCCGCCCAGCTCTCACCGGTGTCGGGCCCGAGGAAGAAGCCGCCCGGCTCGGCCTCGAGGGAGCGGAGCGCCTTCTGCAGCGCCTCGGTGAAGCTGCGGCCGAGCGCCAGCGCTTCACCGACGCTCTTCATCTGCGTGCCGAGGCGGGGGTCGGCGGCCGGGAACTTCTCGAACGCGAAGCGCGGGACCTTCACGGCGATGTAGTCGAGCGTGGGCTCGAAGCTGGCCGGAGTGGTCAGCGTGACGTCGTTGGGGATCTCGTCGAGCGTGTAGCCGATGGCGAGCTTCGCCGCGATCTTCGCGATCGGGAAGCCGGTGGCCTTCGACGCCAGCGCCGACGAGCGCGAGACCCGCGGGTTCATCTCGATGACGACGAGCCGGCCGTCGGACGGGCGGACGGCGAACTGGATGTTGGAGCCACCGGTGTCGACGCCGACGGCGCGGATGACCGCGATGCCGGTGTCGCGCAGGTGCTGGTACTCGCGGTCGGTCAGGGTGAGCGCCGGCGCGACGGTGATCGAGTCGCCCGTGTGGACGCCCATCGGGTCGAGGTTCTCGATGGAGCAGACGACCACGACGTTGTCGTTGCGGTCGCGCATGAGCTCGAGCTCGTACTCCTTCCAACCGAGCACGCTCTCCTCGATGAGCACCGAGCTCCCGCGGGAGAGCCGCAGACCCGCCTCGGCGATGCGCCGCAGGTCGTCCTCGGTGTGGGCGATGCCGCCCCCTGCCCCGCCCATCGTGAAGCTCGGCCGCACGACGACCGGGTAGCTCAGCTCCTCGGCAGTGCGCAGGCACTCCTCGAGCGTGTGGCAGACCACGCTGCGCGGGGTCTCAGCGCCCACGCTCGCGCAGACGTCCTTGAACCGCTGCCGGTCCTCGCCCTTCGCGATGGCCTCGACGTTGGCGCCGATGAGCTCGACGCCGAGGTCGTCGAGGATGCCCCGGTCGTAGAGGTCCATCGCGGTGTTCAGCGCCGTCTGCCCGCCCAGCGTCGGGAGCAGGGCGTCGGGCTTCTCGTGCCGGATGATCTGCTCGACCACGTCCGGCGTGATGGGCTCGATGTAGGTGGCGTCCGCGAACTCGGTGTCGGTCATGATCGTCGCCGGGTTCGAGTTCACGAGGATGACGCGCAGGCCTTCAGCACGCAGGACCCGGCACGCCTGCGTGCCCGAGTAGTCGAACTCGGCGGCCTGGCCGATGACGATCGGGCCCGAGCCGATGACGAGGACGCTCGAGATGTCGGTGCGCTTGGGCATCAGGCCGCCTCGTCCGTGGCGCGACCGGAGGTCGTGCGCTCCATCAGGGCGGCGAACTGCGCGAACAGCGCTTCGCTGTCGTGCGGTCCCGCGGCGGCCTCGGGGTGGTACTGGACGCTGAAGGCCGGCACCTCGAGGCAGCGCAGACCCTCGACCACCTGGTCGTTGAGACCGATGTGGCTGACCTCGGCGCGGCCGAACGCCGTGTCGAACGAGCCCTCGAGCGGTGCCTGCACGGCGAAGCCGTGGTTGTGCGCGGTCACCTGCACGCGACCGGTGGCGCGGTCGAGCACCGGCTGGTTGATGCCGCGGTGGCCGTAGACGAGCTTCGTCGTGCCGAGCCCGAGCGCATGGCCGAGGATCTGGTTGCCCATGCAGATGCCGAACATCGGCGTGCCCGACGCGAGCACGCCGCGCAGCGTCTCGTGCGCGTACGTCGTCGCCGCCGGGTCGCCGGGCCCGTTGGAGACGAACACGCCGTCGGGTTCGAGCGCGAGGATCTCGGCCGCCGTGGTGCGCGCGGGCACGACGTGGGTCTCGACGCCCTGCCGGGCGAGGTACCAGGGGGTGCGGGCCTTGATCCCGAGGTCGAGCGCGACCACCCGGAACCGGCGGGTCCCCTCCGCGGCCACCACGTAGGCCTCGGACGTGCTGACGGCGCTGGCGAGCTCGGCACCGTCCATCGGCGGGCTGGCGAGCACGCGGGCGAGGAGCGCGTCGGCGTCACCGTCGACGGAGGACACGGCGCAGCGCATCGCGCCGCGCTCACGCAGGTGGCGGGTGAGCGCCCGGGTGTCGATGCCGCTGATGCCGACGATCCCCTGGGCGGCGAGCTCTTCCTCGAGGGAGCGGCGGGAGCGCCACGACGAGGCGACCCGGCTGGGGTCGCGCACGACGTAGCCCGCGACCCAGATGCGACCCGACTCGGAGTCCTCGTCGTTGACGCCCGTGTTGCCGATGTGGGGCGCGGTCTGGGTGACGACCTGGCCGTGGTAGCTCGGGTCGGTGAGGGTCTCCTGGTAGCCGGTCATGCCGGTGGCGAACACGGCCTCGCCGAACGTCTCGCCGACGGCGCCGTAGGCGTCGCCCCGGAACGTGCGGCCGTCCTCGAGCACCAGCACGGCGGGCGGGGCGGCGCGGCCCACGAGCGAGGCCGCCCCCACCGGCGCCGGGGCCGTGGGCTCGCCCAGGGACGGTTCGAGCGGGGTGGCGGTGTCGCTCACGGGTGCGAGGTCGGACAGGGGTGCGGTGAGCGGGTCGGTCACGCGGACGCTCCCACGGT
Source organism: Mycobacteriales bacterium (assembly GCA_035545535.1). Taxonomy (GTDB): domain Bacteria; phylum Actinomycetota; class Actinomycetes; order Mycobacteriales; family CAJCIY01; genus DASZYF01. Next base: position 12,745 of record DASZYF010000033.1, read on the forward strand.
GGCTCCGGCCGGTGCTCCGCCGCGGGCGGTCAGCCGCCCGCGCAGCCAGGTCGCGACGACGCGACCGGTGAGGGTGAGGCCCGCGTAGGGCGTGTTGTGCGAGCGGCTGTGCAGAGCGGCGGCCTCCACGGTCCAGGTGAGGTCGGGGTCGATGAGGCAGAGGTTGGCGGGTTCGCCGGCCGCGATCGGCCGGCCGTGCTCGCGGAGCCGGCCGAGGCGGGCGGGCGCGAGCGACATGCGGTCGGCGAGCTCAGACCAGCTGAGCCGGTCGCCCACCGCGTGGCGCACGACGGCGAGCGCGGTCTCGAGGCCGACCATCCCGGGCAGCGCCGCCGCCCACTCGGTCTCCTTGTCCTCGATGGTGTGCGGCGCGTGGTCCGTGGCGACGCAGTCGATCGTCCCGTCGACGAGCGCGTCGCGCAGCGCGTCGACGTCGGCCTGGGTGCGCAGCGGCGGGTTGACCTTGAACACCGGGTCGTAGCCGCAGCAGGACTCGTCGGTGAGCAGCAGGTGGTGCGGCGTGACCTCCGCGCTCACCTGCACGCCGCGCTCCTTCGCGCGGCGCACGATCTCGACGCTGCCGGCCGTGGAGAGGTGGCAGACGTGGAGCCGCGAGCCGACGTGCTCGGCGAGCAGCACGTCCCGCGCGATGATCGACTCCTCCGCGACCGCGGGCCAGCCCGCGAGCCCGAGCCGGGCTGAGACCTCGCCCTCGTGCATCTGCGCGCCGTCGGTGAGCCGCGGCTCCTGGGCGTGCTGGGCCACGAGGCCGTCGAACGCCTTCACGTACTCGAGCGCGCGCCGCATCAGGACGGCGTCGGACACGCACTTGCCGTCATCGCTGAACACGCGCACCGCGGCCGCGCTCTCGGCCATGGCGCCGAGCTCGGCGAGCCGCTCGCCCTGCAGCCCCACCGTCACGGCGCCCACCGGGCGCACATCGCACCAGCCGGCCGCCTGACCGAGGCGCCACACCTGCTCGACGACGCCCGCGGTGTCAGCGACGGGGTCGGTGTTGGCCATCGCGTGCACGGCGGTGTAGCCGCCGACCGCGGCCGCACGCGTGCCGGTCTCCACCGTCTCGGCGTCCTCACGGCCGGGCTCGCGCAGGTGCGTGTGGAGATCGACGAACCCAGGCATGAGCACGAGGCGTCCGCCGCCGTCGATCACGGTGCCGTCGACCACGTCGACGCCGGCCGGAGCGTCGAGGCCGGGGCCGATCGCGTCGACGATGCCGTCGCGCAGCACGACGTCGACCGGGTCGCCGCCGAGCGGGCGAACCGACCGCAGGAACGTCTGTGTCACAGCGCTTCTCCCTCGTCCGCCCCGATCGCGCCGCCGAGGAGCAGGTACAGGACGGCCATGCGCACGCTCACCCCGTTCGCGACCTGCTCGGTGATCGTCGAGCGCATGCCGTCGGCGACGTCGCTCGCGATCTCCATCCCGCGGACCATCGGACCGGGGTGCATCACGATCGCATCTTCGGGCAGCAGGGCGACGCGCTGCGCGTCGAGGCCGTAGCGGCGGCTGTACTCGCGCACCGTCGGGAAGAACGCCGCGTTCATGCGCTCGCGCTGCACGCGCAGCATCATCACGACGTCGCACTTCGGCAGCACGGCGTCGAGGTCGTAGGACACCTCGGCCGGCCAGGCGCCGATGCCCACGGGCAGCAGCGTCGGCGGGGCGACGACCGTGACCTGCGCGCCGAGGGTGTGCAGCAGCGCGACGTTGGATCGCGCGACCCGCGAGTGCAGGACGTCGCCGACGATGGCGACCCGGAGGTCCTCGAGCCGTCCGTGCCGGCGGCGCATCGTGAATGCGTCCAGCAGCGCCTGCGTGGGGTGCTCGTGCGTGCCGTCGCCGGCGTTGATGACCGAGCCGCGGATCCAGTTGGCGAGGCGGTGCGGCGCGCCGCTGGCGGAGTGGCGGCAGACGACCGCGTCGGCGCCCATCGCCTCGAGGGTGAGCGCCGTGTCCTTGAGCGACTCGCCCTTGCTGACGCTCGAGCCTTTGGCGGAGAAGGTGATCACGTCCGCCGAGAGGCGCTTGGCGGCCACCTCGAACGAGGTGCGGGTGCGCGTCGAGTCCTCGAAGAAGAGGTTGACGACCGTGCGGCCGCGGAGCGTCGGCAGCTTCTTGATCGCCCGATCCCCGACCCGCGACATCTCCTCCGCGGTGTCGAGCACGAGCAGAGCCTCGTCGCGGGAGAGGTCACCGGCGTCGAGCAGGTGACGTGAGGAGAGACCCATCGATCCGGTCATGACGGCACCACCTCGTCGCGCGGGGCTGTTCCATCGGGGCGGGACGCCGGCCCCAGGAGCACGGCGTCCTCGCCGTCGTCCTCGGTCAGGCGGACGTGGACGGTCTCCCGCAGCGAGGTCGGGAGGTTCTTGCCGACGTAGTCGGCGCGGATGGGCAGCTCGCGGTGGCCGCGGTCGACGAGGACGGCGAGCTGGACCGCGCGGGGCCGGCCGAAGTCGGAGAGCGCGTCGAGGGCGGCCCGCACGGTGCGGCCGCTGAAGAGCACGTCGTCGACGAGCACGACGACCCGCCCGTCGATCCCTTCGGGCGGGATCTCGGTGGACGCCAGGGGGCGGACGCCTCGCAGCCGGAGGTCGTCCCGGTGCAGGGTCGGGTCGATCTGGCCCTGGGCGATGTGGATGCCTTCGATGTCCTGGACCCGGGCGGCGAGGCGCCGGGCGAGGGTGGTGCCCCGCGTGGGGATGCCGAGCAGCACCAGGTCGTCGGGCCCGTGGGAGCGCTCGAGCAGCTCGTGCGCCATCCGGGACAGCGCCCGGCCCAGGTCGGCAGCGTCGAGCACGACGCGGGCGAGGCGGGGATCGCCGGTGACGGGACGGTCGGATCCGGCGTTCGCTTCAGGGCGGGCAGCAGCCACGCCTCCTCCTTCCCCGCCTCACAGGACGGAGTTAAAGGTGGAGTCGGTCAGGTCGGTGCAGGTGCGTGCGGTTGCGGTTCGTGCGGCTCCGACGCTACCAGCGCGCCCTGCGCCCGCCCCGCGACGGTGCCCCGTCCCGGCGCGTGGCGCCCCCTGTGCCACAACGGCATCAGACGCACCGGCGATCGGGATGCCGTCCGGCTCTCAAGTACCGGCGATGCCTGGTCGTTACCATCAGTGAGCAGTCACTCTGCGTCACCATCGAACGGGGGGAGGTACGCCACGTGAGCGAGTCAGTCACCGCCACGTCCACGCGCTCCTCCGACGAGGGCGAGCGCGGGGCCTTCGCCCTGGCCCTGGGCGGCCGGCTGCGCGCCGTGCGCCAGCGGGCCCGGCTCTCCCTCCAGGCGGTCGAGCAGGCCTCGGGCGGCCGGTGGAAGGCGGTGGTCATCGGCTCCTACGAGCGTGGCGACCGCGCGGTGACGGTGCAGCGGCTCGTCGAGCTGGCCGAGTTCTACGGCGTCCCCGTCGCGGACCTGATCCCCGACCCGCACGCCCCGCAGGGCTCTCCGCGGATCATCCTCAACCTCGACCGGCTCTCCGGGGTCCCCCGCGAGCAGGCGATGCCGCTCACCCGGTACGCCGCGACCATCCAGGCCCAGCGCGGCGGCTCCGGCGGACCGACGCTGCCGATCCGGGTCGAGGACCTCCGGGCCCTCGCCGTCATCTACGACGCCTCGCCGAAGGCCCTCACCGAGCAGCTCATCAGCTGGGGCGTCGTCGGCGACGACGCCCGCCAGGCGATCGAGACCGCCTGACCCTCCCCGGGCGGGCTCTCGCGCGTCAGGCGTTGATGCCCGACGGCGAGCTGGTCGAGTCGCCGCCGCTGTGGTGGCCGGTGTCGACGGTGAAGTAGGCGGAGCACAGCGTGGCGCCGTAGGAGCGGAAGGCCCGCTCGAGGGGCTTGGTCAGCGCGATGTCGGCGTCGATCTTGTCGAAGTCGGCGTCGAGGGCGCTGAGGCTCTCGGAGCGCATGTCCTTCGCCGACGTGGCGACGTCGTGGCCGAACGCCTCCACGGCGCCGAGGTGATCGATGATGGTGGTCTGCAGGTGCGCCGCGTCGGCCTGCGGCAGCGGGATCGCCTTCAGCTGGTGGGCGGCGTCGAGCACGATGTGGGAGAGCTTCTCCTGCGCGTCGCCGAAGGCCTGGGGTGTCTTGGGGTCCTCCGGCAGCCGGCTCGTGCGGTACTGCGCATTGCCGCAGGCCTCGTCGGCGCGCGCGATCCAGGTCGCCTTGGTGGCCGTGGGGACGTCGCCGGGGCCGCTCCACCCGCCGCTGGCGCTCGGCGAGCCGGGCGTGGTGGCGTGCAGGTGCCCGTACAGCGTCACGAGCGAGGAGTGCCACTCCTGCTCGGCCTCGCGCAGCGCGTCGACCTTGTCGCCCGTGAGCACGTCGAAGAGCGCCTGGTCACGGGTGCGCCCGACCGCGCCGGCGAGCGAGACGAAGCTCGCGTGCAGGTCGCCGGCCCGACGGACGAGGTCGGCCGCGTCCGCCGTCACGCCGGCGGGCGCGTGGAGCGCCTGGAGGCGGTCGACGTCGGCCTGCAGCTGCGGACCCACGCCCGCTCGCGTGAGCGCGTCCTGGATCGCGAACACCGCGCCCGGCTTGTAGTCGTCCATGGCGTGCAGGACCTGCTCCATCGGCTGGACGTTGGCCAGCACGTCACCGGCCACGCCCTGCACCGCCGAGGCGTATCCCGCCCTCGCCCGAAGGTTCGCCGCGACGGTGTTCGCCGCCGCGACAGCGGCGCGGTGGCGCGCCTTCGACGTGCGGATGCTGCCGGCGCCGGCGAAGCCGCCGACCGCCGTCCCGGCGATGGAGAGGCCGAGCAGAGCCGTGCCCATCGTGCGGCCGGCCTTGG
>DASZYF010000034.1:0-3897 GCA_035545535.1 Mycobacteriales bacterium
GGTCGCCTGGGAGTGCCCGTCGTGCGGCGGGTCGGAGCTCGTGCCCCGCACCGCCGGACAGGCCCGCACCGCCGAGGAGCTCGGCCGCGCCTTCCCCGGCGTCGCCGTGCGGCAGAGCGGTGGGGACCACGTGCTCGCCGACGTCCCCGCCGGCCCGGCGCTCGTCGTGGCGACGCCCGGCGCCGAACCGGTCGCGCCCGCACCCGGCTACGGAGCCGCCCTGCTGCTCGACGGGTGGGCTCTGCTCGCCCGGCCGGACCTGCGGGCCGGCGAGGAGGCACTGCGCCGCTGGAGCGCCGCCGTCGCTCTCGTGGCATCGGACGGCGAGGTGCTGGTCGTGGCTCCGGACGACGTGCCGCCCGTGCAGGCCCTGGTCAGGGGCGACCCCCTCGGCCACGCCGAGCGAGAGGCCACCGAGCGGGCCGCCCTGGGCTTCCCGCCCGCCGTGCGCATCGCCGCGATCGACGGGCCGGCCGACGCCGTCGCTGCCCTGCTCGCGCGGGTCGCACTGCCGCCGGGCCACGAGGTGCTCGGACCGGTGCCCCGCCCGGAGCGTCGCGACGGGCGGGAGCGCCGGATGGTGGAGCGCGTGCTCCTGCGCGTGCCTCGTCGCGAGGGTGCGGCGCTCGCCACGGCGCTCCGGTCAGCACTGGCCCTCCGGGCTGCCCAGCGGGGTGGGCGGAGCGAAGGCGACTCGCTGCGCGTGCAGCTCGATCCCGTCGACCTCATCTGACCGGCGGCAGGTGACCGGTCACCCGCCTCAGCCGGCCTGGACGGTCCCGCGCGCGTGCTCGTCCTCCACCGACCGGCGCTGACGGGGAAGCGTCGAGCGGCGCCGGGTCTTGTTGGCGTACATGTCCGCGTCGGCGGATGCGAGCGTGGCCCGCACGCCGGTGCCGTCGTGGGTGACGGCGATGCCGATGCTCGCGGACACCCCGGCCGCGGTCAGCGCCGCCTCGAGGCGCGCGACGACGGCACTCGCGTCCGAGCGACCGGTGCGCGGCAGGACCAGCCCGAACTCGTCACCCCCCAGCCGGGCGACGAGGTCGTCGCTGCGCGACGAGCCGCGCAGCGCGGCGGCCGCGGCGGTGATGAGCGCGTCGCCCGCCGCGTGCCCTTGCGTGTCGTTGACGACCTTCAGGCCGTCGAGGTCGACGACGACGATGGCGACCGGTCCGCTCACGATCTCGTCGAGCGCCCGGTCGAACGCGAGCCGGTTGCCCACGCCGGTCAGCGCGTCGGTCTGGGCCGCCAGTCGCGAACGAACGGTGCGGCGGGCGGCGTCGAGGAGCTCGTTGTCGAGGTCGATGCAGGTCGCCAGCAGCGGCAGCACCGTTGCCGTCACGACGTCGAGCAGCGTCGGGGGGATAGCGGCGCCGCGCGGCGCCGCGATGCGCAGCTGGCCGAGCACGGTGCCGTCGGCGGCCGTGATGCCGAACGTGGTGACGATCGGTGCGGGCGGCCGGGCGCCGAACGTCGCCATGAGCCCGGACGGCGGCCGGAACAGCTCGAGGGACGCCTCCGCGCGCAGCTCGGCGGCCAGCGCGGCGAGTGCTTCCGCGACGCGCGGCGGGAGCGAGCTGGCGGTCCGGCCGTCCACCCGCCGGACGCTAGCCCCGGCTGAGGGCTCCGGGCGGGCGAACACGTGATCACAAGTGATCAGATCTCGCGGCAGCGTCAGCAAGGTTGCGGGCCTGCAGCCGCAGGCTGCGCGTCACGCGCCCGCCCACGACCCGCCACCACAAGCGCCCCAGGACTCCGGTGAAGCGGACGTCCAGGTGGATGGCGCTCCCGTCCTGCGTGGCGTCGACGGAACGGGTCACGCGGACCCGGGCCAGCGGGAGGCGCTGGCGGTCGGCGATCGAGCGGCCCGGCTCGACCGCGGTCACCTTGAGCCGCACCGTTCGCCCGGTGCGCGTCCGGGTGCGCACGTGGCCGCCGGCGGTCACCGTGCCGCTCACCGACTCGATGTCCGGGTCCCACTCCCGCCATCGCGCCGGGTCGGCGAGCAAGGGCCACACCGCATCCGGTGCTGCGGCAGTGGCGGCGGTGACGGTCGTTCCCCACACGGGCGTTAGCGTGCCCCATCGTGCGCGTCGTCTTCGCCGGGACCCCCGAGCCCGCGGTCCCGTCGCTGCGGGCGGTGCTCGCGAGCACGCACGACGTCGTCGCCGTCGTCACACGACCCGACGCTCCCGCCGGCCGGGGCAAGCACCTGCGCACGAGCCCCGTGAAGGACATTGCCGTCGAGGCCGGGATCGAGGTGCTCCAGCCCGAGCGACCGCGCGATCCGGGGTTCCTCGAGCGTCTGGCCGCCCTCGCGCCCGACTGCTGCCCGGTCGTCGCCTACGGGGCGCTGATCCCGCGCACGGCCCTCGACATCCCGGTGCACGGCTGGGTCAACCTGCACTTCTCGTTGCTCCCCGCCTGGCGCGGCGCGGCCCCGGTGCAGCACGCGGTCCTGCACGGCGACGAGGTGACCGGGGCGTCGACGTTCCTGCTCGAGGAGGGCCTCGACACCGGACCCGTCTTCGGTGTCGTGACCGAGGAGGTCGGCCCGCGCGACACGAGCGGTGACCTGCTGGAGCGGCTCGCGCGCAGCGGCGCCGGGCTGCTGGTCGCCACGCTCGACGGCATCGCCGACGGATCGCTCGTGCCGGTGCCGCAGCCCAGCGAGGGCGTGACGTTCGCCCCCAAGGTCGCGGTCGAGGACGCGCACATCGACTGGTCCGCCCCGGCGCTGCACATCGACCGGCTCGTGCGCGCCTGCACCCCGGCGCCGGGGGCCTGGACCACCGTGCGCGGCACTCGCCTCAAGCTCGGCCCGGTGCAGGTGGTGACACCCGGCCGGCTCGAACCGGGCCGGCTCGACGGCGACCTGGTGGGCACCGGCGGGGGCGACGTGCGGCTGGGCGACGTCAAGCCGGAGGGCAAGGGCTGGATGCCGGCCGCGGCGTGGCGCAACGGGGCCCGGCTGGCACCGGGGGAGCGGCTCGGTTCGTGAAGGGCCGCCCGCCCGACCCGGTCCGCACGCTCGCCTGGACCGTCCTGCGCGACGTCGCCGAGCGGGACGCCTACGCGAACCTGGTGCTCCCGCGCCTGCTCCGGGAGAGCGGGCTCGACCCGCGGGACCGCGCGCTGGCCACCGAGCTGACCTACGGGGCGCTCCGAGCGCAGGGGGCGCTCGACCACGTCCTCGCGATGGCCAGCAGCCGTCCGCTCGACGCGGTCGACCCGCCGGTCCTGGACGCGCTCCGGCTGGGCGCCTACCAGCTGCTGCGCACGCGGATCCCCCCGCACGCCGCCGTGGCGGTGACCGTCGACCTCGTCCGGGCGACCTCGGGCGAGGGCGCGAGCCGGTTCGCGAACGCGGTGCTGCGGCGCGTCGGGGAGCGGGCCCGCCGGGACGACCCGTACGGGCTGGCGCAGATCGCGGACCCGGTCGAGCGGACGGCCGTCGAGACGGCGCACCCGCGCTGGATCGTCGAGGCCTACGCCGATGCGCTCGGCGGTCTGGAGGCGGCCCGGCCTGCGCTCCTCGCCGACGACGAGCGGCCGATCACGCACCTCGTCGCCCGCTCCGTCGACCGGGACGACCTGGTCGCCGCGATCCCCGGCGCGACGGCCGGGCCGTGGTCGCCGCGGGCGGTCCACCTGAGCGAGGGGGGCGACCCCGCGGACGTCGCGGCCGTGCGTGACGGTCGCGCGGCGGTCCAGGACGAGGGCAGCCAGCTCGTCGCGCTCGCGCTCGCGAACGCCGAGGCGCCGGCCGGACCCGTCGTCGACCTGTGCGCCGGGCCGGGTGGCAAGAGCGGGCTGCTCGCGGCGGTGCTGGCGGACGCGCCGCTGCTGGCGGTCGAGCGGCAACCGCACCGGGCGCGGCTCGTCGCCACCTCG
>DASZYF010000035.1:0-9967 GCA_035545535.1 Mycobacteriales bacterium
TAGCGTCCGCCGGTCGTCGCCGGCGGAGGTGGTTCGCCGCTGCGGGCGAGGTAGCGTCCGCCGGTCGTCGCCGGCGGCGGTGGTTCGCCGCTGCGGACGAACGGGGTCGGCGTGACGACGCTGCTGATCACCGTCACGGCCGCCGGAACGAGCGTGGACGTCGCGGTCGACGGAGAGGCCGACTGGACGACCGTCCGCACGGGTCTCGCGCAGGCTCTGGGCCTCGACGAGGCGGACTGGCGCCTCGCGGACGGACCGCGCCTGCTCCCGACCGGGCCGCTGGACCAGGCCGGCGTCGTCAGCGGGATGCGCCTCACGCTCACCGTCCCGCAGCGCGCGCAAGACTGCACGAGTGACCCCGGTGGAGGCGCTGGAGCGGATCGCGTTCCTGCTCGAGGAGGCGCACGAGCCGACCTACCGCGTGCAGGCGTTCCGCAAGGCCGCGCGCCTGTTCGGCGGGATGAGCGAGGACGAGGTCCGGCACCGGGCCGAGGCCGGCACGCTGCGGGAGCTGCCGGGGATCGGCGAGGTGACGGCCCGCGTCGTCGCGGAGGCGCTGGCCGGTGAGGTGCCCGTCTACCTGCGGCGGATGGAGGACACCCGCGCGGCCGGCCCCGCGGACGAAGGCGCCAGGGCGCTGCGCGCCACCATCACCGGCGACTGCCACATGCACAGCGACTGGAGCGACGGCGGCTCACCGATCCACGAGATGGCGGAGGCGGCCCGCGACCTCGGGCACCAGTGGGTCGCGCTCACCGACCACTCGCCCCGGCTCACGGTCGCCCGCGGCCTGTCGCGCGAGCGGCTGCTCGAGCAGCTGGAGCTCGTCGAGGAAGTCAACGAGACGCTCGCGCCGTTCCGCCTGCTGACCGGCATCGAGGTCGACATCAACGAGGACGGCTCGCTCGACCAGGACGACGACATCCTCGCGCGCCTCGACGTGGTCGTCGCGAGCGTGCACTCCAAGCTGCGCATGCCGCGCAACGAGATGACCGAGCGGATGATCCGCGCGGTCGCGCACCCCCACGTCGACGTGCTCGGGCACTGCACGGGCCGCAACGTCTCGAGCCAGGGCCGGAGCGGCAAGACGCGCCCGGAGTCCGACTTCGACGCCGAGCTCGTCTTCGAGGCCTGCGCGCTGCGGGGCGTCGCTGTGGAGGTGAACAGCCGGCCCGAGCGGCAGGACCCGCCCAAGCGACTGCTGCGCCTGGCGATCGAGGCGGGCTGCTTCGTCTCCATCGACACCGACGCGCACGCCCCCGGGCAGCTGGCCTGGCAGGACGGCGGCTGCGACCGCGCGTTCCGGTGCGGCGTGACCGCCGACCGCGCCGCCGCTCTGAACGTCACGAGCTGGGATGCCGACCGCGTGCTCGCCCACGGCCGGCGGCACGACGGCTAGGAATGATTGAGCACGCAACCAAGTTGGAGCAGGCATGACCGCCAAGCTGGACGTCCGCAAGGCCGCCTCGCGTGACCACACCGCGATCGGCTGGCTCGACTCGTGGCACTCGTTCTCGTTCGGGCACCACTACAACAAGAACAACATCAACCACGGGGTGCTGCTGGTCAGCAACGACGACCGCATCCTGCCCAACACCGGCTTCGACACGCACCCGCACCGGGACATGGAGATCGTCACGTGGGTGCTCGACGGCGGCATCGTCCACCAGGACTCCGAGGGCAACCACGGGCTGATCGTCCCCGGCCTCGCGCAGCGCATGAGCGCCGGCACCGGCATCCTCCACAGCGAGAAGAACGACGGGGTCAGCGGCGGCACCGACGGCACGCACTTCGTGCAGATGTGGGTCGTGCCGGACCAGGACGGCATCCGCCCCGGCTACCAGGAGGCCGACGTCCGCGAGCTGCTCGACCGCGGCGGGCTCGTCCCCGTCGCCGCCGGTGAGCGCGTGCCCGACGCCGCCATCACCATCCGGCAGCGCGACGCCGCGCTCTGGGTCGCGCGGCTCGACCCGGGCGACAGCGTGGTGCTCCCGGACGCGCCGTTCCTGCACGTCTTCGTCGCCCGCGGCGGCGCGGAGCTCGAGGGCGCAGGTGCGCTGGTCGAGGGCGACGCCGTGCGCGTCACCGGCGAGGGCGGCCAGCGCCTCACCGGCGGTCCCGCCGGCGCCGAGGTCATCGTCTGGGAGATGCACGCGACCCTCGGCTGAGCCCGTCCCGGGTGAGGATGGGTGCATGAGAGGCACCCGCACCGTCCTCGTCCTCGGCTGCTCACTGGCGCTCGCCGTCACCGTCGCCCCCGCGGGCGCGCGGCCCGCCGCCGCACCGGCCGCGACACCGGCGACGGCCGACGTCGCGCACGTCGGGCTCGCGCAGCTCGCGAAGCTCGACGGCCACCCGACCGCCGGCGTGATGCACAAGGGCGACAACCGCCTCTACGTGACGCTGCAGGAAGGCCGCGTCGTCGCCATCAGCCCCGACGGCTCGGTGATGACGGCCCTCAACATCACATCGCGCACGCACATGGACAACGAGCGCGGCCTGCTCGGCATCGCCTTCGCTCCCGACGCGAAGCACGCGTACATCTACTACACCGACAACGACGGCAACATAAACGTCGACGCGTACGGCGTGCGCGGCAACGGCTCCTTCAACCCGGCGACGCGACGCCGCCTGCTGTTCCAGGTGCACACGTCGGAGCCGAACCACAACGGCGGCAACCTCATCACCGGTCCCGACGGCTACCTCTACATCGGCCTCGGTGACGGCGGCGGCGCCGGCGACCCGTTCCGCAGCGCGCAGCGGCTCAACACGTTCCTCGGCAAGATCCTGCGCATCGACCCCCGCCGGCACGGCTCGGCCGCGCACACCATCCCGAAGGGCAACCCGTTCGTGCACGTCGCCGGTGCGAAGAAGGAGATCTGGGCCTACGGGCTGCGCAACCCGTGGCGCTTCTCCTTCGACAAGAAGACGCACAACCTCTGGATCGGTGACGTCGGCCAGGGCACGCTCGAAGAGGTCGACCACGTCGGCAACGGCAAGGGTGTGAACTTCGGCTGGAGCGCCTACGAGGGGACGAACCGCTTCAACCAAGACCAGAACGCGCCGCACGCGACGTTCCCGGTCTACGAGTACGCGCACAGCGCCAACCCCGGCGGCTGCGCGATCACGGGCGGCTTCGTCTACCGCGGCACCGCGATCCCGTCGCTCGTCGGCCAGTACCTGTTCGCCGACCTCTGCACCGAGGGCGTGCGGGCGATCAGCTCGACGGATCCCGGAGCCGGCGAGCACCCGGTGACGTCGTCACCGAGCTCGATCGTCGCGTTCGCGCAGAGCCCGGCGGGCGAGATCTACGTGCTGTCCCACGACGGCCCGGTCTTCAAGCTCACGCCCTGACGCGGCGCGCGGATCCGCGACACCGGCGTGGACGCATCCACGCACACGCAGGGTCAGGCGACGGGGCCTTCGCCGTCGGACCACAGGAGCAGCGCGAGCTCGGCGTCGACGTCGACGAAGTCGCTCTCGCAGCCGGTCGGGACGACCGCGTAGGTCGCGGTGAGGAACTGGACGAGCTCGGTCAGCGGGATCTCGAACAGCGCCCGGCCCGTGGGCGAGGACAGCGCGAGGCCGACGAGCGGGCCGTTCGCCGAGGAGATGGGCCACACCTGGACGTCGCCGTCGCCCGCGGGCTGGGCGATGCCGTCGGTGAGCAGCTGGCGGGCGAAGGTCCAGTCCTCGGCCTCACTGGGCTCGTCGGCGCCCGCGGTGCGGAAGCCGATGCGGACCGCGTAGGGGTCGGACACGTCGTAGGTGAGGTCCGCGACGAGAGGCAGCGACGCGCCCTGGTCGAGGACCAGGTGGAGCGGCATCGCGGTGGTGATGACCTCGTGCTGCGTGCTCATCTCGTGCTCCTCGTGTGGACCTCTGGGCGCCGCGAGCTTGCGAGCGGGCCCGATGACGCGGTGGACACCCGGACCAACGCGTGCAGGGGCCGGAGGGCACGGGCGGGGGGCCGTGTCACCCGAAAGTGGTCACTCAGAGCATCGCAGATCCGGACATAGCGACACCAGGGCCGGTCGGAAGGTGCGCCCTTCGCCCGCTCGGCCCTGCGCCACCCCGGGAGGGGCGGCCCCGACGGCCGGATCAGCCGGAGACGGGGTGGTCGTCGTCCTCGGTGGCGGAGCCCAAGGCGGCCCGGTCGTCGCGCAGCTGGTAGCGGCTGATCGCCTCCGCCGGGGCGTCGGACTTCACCTCGCCGGTGGCGGCCAGCTTGTGCAGCACCGCGACGACGATCGACTCCGCGTCCACGTGGAAGTGCCGGCGGAGGGCCGCCCGGGTGTCGGAACGGCCGAACCCGTCGGTGCCCAGCGACGTCCACCGCGACGGGTCCGGGATCCACGGCGCGATCTGGTCCGGGACCGAGCGCATCCAGTCGCTGACGCCGACGATCGGCCCGGGCGCGGACTCGGCGTCGAGCAGCCGCGAGACCAGCGGCACCCGGGCCGACTCCTCGGGGTGCAGCAGGGCGTGCTCGTCGCAGTCCAGCCCGTCGCGGCGCAGCTCGCCCCACGACGGCGCCGACCACACGTCGGCCGCGACGCCCCACTGCGACGCGAGCAGGTGCTGCGCGTGCAGCGCCCACGGCAGCGCGACGCCGGACGCGACGATCTGCGCCTTGGGCGACGAGCCGTTGCCCGGCAGCTCCGGCGCCGCGGCGTAGCGGTAGAGGCCCTGGATGATGTCGGTGTCGGTGACGTGCGCGGGCCGTGCGGGCTGCGGCATCGGCTCGTTGTAGACGGTGAGGTAGTACGCAACGTCGCGCCAGCTCGGCTGCGGGTCCTCGAACGCCCCGGGCCCGAACATGCGCTCCAGCCCGGACCGCACGATGACCGCCACCTCGTAGGCCCACGCGGGGTCGTAGGAGACGATCGCCGGGTTGGTCGACGCGAGCAGCAGCGAGTGGCCGTCCTGGTGCTGCAGGCCTTCGCCGTTCAGCGTCGTGCGGCCCGCAGTGGCGCCGAGCAGGAACCCGCGACCGAGCGCGTCGGTCATCGCCCACATCGAGTCGCCGGTCCGCTGGAAGCCGAACATCGAGTAGAAGATGTAGATCGGGATCATCGGTTCGCCGTGCGTGCTGTACGACGTGCCGACGGCGATCGCGGAGCCCATCGAGCCGGCCTCGGTGATGCCCTCGTGCAGGATCTGCCCGGTCTCGGACTCCTTGTACGACAGCAGCAGGTTGCGGTCGACCGCCTCGTACTTCTGCCCGTGCGGTGAGTAGATCTTCGCGCTCGGGAACAGCGAGTCCATGCCGAACGTGCGTGCCTCGTCGGGGACGATCGGCACGAAGCGCGCGCCGATCGCCTTGTCCTTCATGAGGTCCTTCAGCAGCCGGACGAACGCCATCGTCGTCGCGACGCCCTGCTTGCCCGATCCCTGCGCGAGCTCGGCGTACGTCTCGTCGGACGGCATCGGCAGCGGCTTCGCCCGGACGACGCGACGTGGCAGCTCGCCACCGAGCGCCGCGCGCCGCTCGCGCATGTAGGCGATCTCTTCGCTGTCCTGACCCGGGTGGTAGTACGGCGGCAGGTCGCCCTCGAGCGCGCTGTCGGGGATCTCGAGGTAGAGCCGGTCGCGCAGCTCCTTGAGCTCGGGCTTGGTGAGCTTCTTCATCTGGTGCGTCGCGTTGCGCCCTTCGAAGTCCTTGCCCAGCGTCCAGCCCTTGATGGTGTGCGCGAGGATCGCGGTCGGCTGCCCCTGGTGCTGCACCGCCGCGTCGAACGCCGCGTAGATCTTGCGGTAGTCGTGACCGCCACGCGGCAGCCCGCGGATCTGATCGTTCGACAGGTCCTTCACCATGCGGCGCAGCCGCGGATCCCCCCCGAAGAAGTGCTCGCGGATGTACGCGCCGTCCTCGACGGAGTAGGTCTGGAACTGGCCGTCGGGCGTGGTGTTCATCCGGTGCACGAGCACGCCGTCGACGTCCTGCGCGAGGAGCGGGTCCCAGCCGCGGCCCCACACGACCTTGATGACGTTCCAGCCGGCGCCGCGGAAGAACGCCTCGAGCTCCTGGATGACCTTGCCGTTGCCGCGCACCGGGCCGTCGAGCCGCTGCAGGTTGCAGTTGACTACGAAGGTGAGGTTGTCGAGCTCCTCGCGGGCAGCGAGGCCGATTGCGCCGAGCGACTCGGGCTCGTCCATCTCGCCGTCGCCGGTGAACGCCCACACGTGCTGGTCGCTCGTGTCCTTGATGCCGCGGTGGTGCAGGTAGCGGTTGAAGCGCGCCTGGTAGATCGCGTCGAGCGGGCCGAGACCCATCGAGACGGTGGGGAACTCCCAGAAGCCCGGCATGAGCCGCGGGTGCGGGTACGACGGCAGCCCGCCGGGCAGCGACTCCTGCCGGAAGCCGTCGAGGTTGTCCTCGGTGAGCCGCCCCTCGAGGAACGCGCGTGCGTAGATGCCGGGCGAGGCGTGGCCCTGGATGAAGACCTGGTCGCCGCCGCCGGGGTGGTCCTTGCCGCGGAAGAAGTGGTTGAAGCCCACCTCGTACAGCGATGCGCTGCTGGCGTAGGTGGCGATGTGCCCGCCGACGCCGATCCCGGGGCGGTTGGCGCGGCTGACCATGATCGCCGCGTTCCAGCGGATGTAGGCGCGGATGCGCCGCTCGACGTCCTCGTTGCCCGGGAACCACGGCTCGCGCTCGGTGGGGATGGTGTTGACGTAGTCGGTGACGGTCAGCGACGGGACGCCCACCGCGCGCTCGCGGGCCCGCTCGAGCAGCCGCAGCATGAGGTAGCGGGCGCGCACCGGACCCTGCTGCCGGACCACCTCGTCGAGCGACTCGAGCCACTCGGCGGTCTCTTCCGGATCGATGTCCGGGATCTGGCTCGGCAGGCCTTCGGCGAGGACGGGGTAGCGCCGGTCCGGGGCGGGTGTCTCGCTCACAACCCCCATCGTCGTACTCGCCGGAGATACCCGCAGGTAGGCCGGGAACATCCGTGTGACCGCCCGTCACTTGCCGAACGGGCCGCGGTCCGGTGGACTAGGGCTGCCTCAGCACGGGCTGGGGGCCCCAGAGCACCTGGAACACGGTGGGGCACTGAGGAGGAGGAGCTCCGTGAGCACGCCCGCGCCTACGGGTGCGTCGCCGGCAAGCAGGCTCGGGGTGAAGCCCGGGTCTCTGGTGCAGTCGATCGGCGACGACGAGGGCGCCGACGAGGAGCTGCTCAACGACATCGTCGCGGTTGCCGGCGACGAGCTCGTGCCCGAGGACAGCGATGACGTCGTCGACATCGTGCTGCTGTGGTGGCGCGAGTCCGAGGACACCGACGCGCTCGTCGACGCGCTGGTCGACGCGCGTCGCAACCTCTCCGACACGGGCGTCGTGTGGCTGCTGACGCCGAAGACCGGCCGCGACGGCCACGTCGAGGCGAGCGACATCCAGGAGGCCGTGCCCACGGCCGGCATGTCGGTCACGTCGACGGTGAGTGCCGCCCCGGCCTGGACCGGCTCCCGCCTGGTCGCCCGCGGCGGCGGCCGGCACTGACCGGTCGCCGCTGACCCAGCCCGCGAAGTCGCCGGTGGTGGTCTGGCAGGATCGCCCGCATGGTTGACGTCGGACAGACTGCCCCGGACTTCACGCTGCGCGACCAGGACGGCGCGGAGGTCACGCTCTCCTCGTTCCGCGGCGAGCGCAACGTGGTGCTGATCTTCTACCCGCTCGCGTTCACCGGCGTCTGCCAGGGCGAGCTCTGCGCGGTGCGCGATGACCTGTCGCGCTTCCAGAACGACGACGTCCAGGTCCTCACCGTGAGCGTCGACTCCGTCCCGACCCACAAGAAGTGGGCCGAGGAGCAGGGCTACACGTTCCCGCTGCTCTCGGACTTCTGGCCGCACGGCGCGACCGCCACCGCCTACGGCGTGTTCAACGCCGAGCGGGGTCTCGCCACCCGCGGCACGTTCGTCATCGACAAGCAGGGCGTCGTGCGGTGGAAGGTCGAGAACGCGATCCCCGACGCGCGCGACCAGGCCGAGTACCTGCAGGCCCTCGCCTCGCTGGCCTGACCCGCCCCGCCTGACCGCTTCGCCTGACCCGCTTGGGCTGAACGCGCCGTTGCCGACCCCGGGGACGCCTACCCTTGGCGAGTTCCCAGGGTCCGTAGCTCAGCTGGGAGAGCGCCGCCCTTACAAGGCGGATGTCGGCGGTTCGAACCCGTCCGGACCCACGTGAGGTTCCGGACGCGTGCTGCGCTCACCGCGACGGCGGCCGGCTGCGCAGCGGCCGCGGCGCTCGCGGCCACCGTGCTGCCCACGGCGGCGGCCGTCGCCGAGCCGCGGTCGGACCGGGCCGCAGCGGCGCCCCAGGTGGACCCGGCACCCTCGGACTCGGCCTCGCCGTCGGCCTCGCCGTCGGACTCGGCCTCGCCGTCGGAGTCGCCTTCCCCGTCGGCATCGCCGTCCGCGACGCCGTCGACGCAGGCGCCCGTCCCGGGCGCGCCGCTGCTGTCCATCAGCGGCCCCACCCGCGTCGCCAGCGGCGATGAGGTCACCCTCTCCGGCCGCGTGCTGCTGCCCGACGGCACGCCGGCACCGCTGCGCACCCCGGTCACCGTCCGGGCGCGCGAGCTCAACCTGCCGACCTCCAGCCTGCGCGTCATCGACACCCCGGTGATCGGGTTCGACGGAACGTTCTCGGTGACCGTCGGTGTCACCCGCGCCACCTACTTCTCCGCGCGGGCGACCAACCTGACGAGTCACGGCGAGGTCGCGACGACCAAGCCGGTGCTGGTGCTCGTGAAGGGCACGGTCGACAACGTGAAGCTGCAGATCGTGCGGGGCGCGCTGCGCGTCTCCGCGGCGCTCGCGCCGGGTCAGCGGGCCCGCGTGAACAACCGCTTCGGCAGCGCGGCGCTCTACCTGGTGACGGCCAAGGGCAAGGCCATCCGCAAGCTCGCGACCGTGAACCTCACCAAGCCCGCGGCCCACGGCGGCAACGCCTTCGTCTTCCCGCTCGTGGCGCTGCCGAAGGCCGGCTCGTACGTGCGCGTCTTCGTCCAGGGCACGCAGGTGCTGCCCGCCCTGTCGAAGGCGCTGCGCGTGCCCGTGCTCTACGTGCCGCCGCCGCGCCGGCCGAACCCGACGCCGTCGCCGTCACCGGGCGTGCACTCGATCTTCTGATCGAGCCTCAGGCGCGGGTGCCCTGCAACGAGGTCGTCGCGCTCGCCGCCGGGCAGCTCCCCGCGGCCGTGTAGGTCTGCGTCGTGGTGCCGGTGAACCTGGTCGCCTTGCCGTCGGCGGAGTCGCCGACCGTCACGGTGAGCGTCGCGGTGACGGGCTGCTTCTGCGCGCCCGAGCACGGCACGTCGGCCGTCACGGAGCCGTGGTACGTGGTGCCGTCGCCGGTGAGCGAGAGGAATGCGCCGGTCTCCCGGATGAGCGCGGTGAGCGTGCAGGTGCCGGGCGCGCTGCACCGCTGGGTCAGCGCGTAGGTGCGCGTGAGCTCGTCACCCTTCGCCAGCGGCTTGCCGTCGGAGCCCTGGATGCTGCCGTGCACGTCGGTCACGGTGCTGGTGACGGTCCACGTGCCGCCGAGGTCGGCGGCCGGTGCTGCGGACGCCGCGGCACTCGCGGTGGGTTCGGCCGAGGGCGCCGGGGTCGTCGGCTCGTCGAACGCCGTCGTCGGGACCTCGGTGGGTGCCGCGGTGGTCGGCAGCGCCCCCACCGACGCGGCGGCGGGCTTCGCCTTGTGGTGCTGCACGTAGAACAGGCCGCCGGCCGCGGCGAGCGCGACGAGGACGAGCAGCACGATCAGGATCAGCGGCATCAGGCTGGTGCGCCGCTCGGCGCGGGCGGCCTCGAGGGCGACCGGCTCGGCGGCGCGCCGCTGCCGGGCGGCCGGGTCGGGCCGGGGCTTGTCCGTCCACGTGAGCGCCTCCGGGTTCGGCAGCGGCGCGGCCGGCAGCTCCGGGAGCAGCGGGACGGGCGCCGGCGTCGGGCCGCTCGCGCGCGG
>DASZYF010000036.1:0-20742 GCA_035545535.1 Mycobacteriales bacterium
CTCGCCCGGGAGATCCCGTTGCGCACCGCCTGGTCGATGCTCTCGGTGGAGGTGCCGACGATCTCGGTGACGCGGTACGTGTGGTTGGCCATGCCCTGATCGTGCTCTCGTCGCGGGTCGTCTGCCGGCCCAACACGCATACTTCTTCCGTGGCCTCTTACGACTACCGGTGCCGGACGTGTGACGTCCGCTTCGAGGTGGTGCGCGGCATCTCCGAGGACGCCGACGCGGTCAGCTGCCCGAGCGGGCACGCGGACGTCGCTCGCATCTGGAGCGCGGTCGCGGTGATGGGCCGGTCCGGTGGCGCCTCCGCGTCCGCGCCGGTCATGTCCGGAGGCGGCGGTTGCTGCGGCGGCGGGTGTGGCTGCGGCTGACGCCGCTCACCGGTCCTTGATCTGCGAGCGGAACCACTGCAGGTTCTGCTTGACCCGCGGCGCCTCCGGGTTGCCCGGCAGCGCCCGCTCGGCCGCCTTCACCGCCTCGCGGTACCGGCCGGAGTTGCCGAGGCACACCGACAGGTAGTCCCACGGCGCCCAGGTGTAGTCGCGCTCGAACGTGAAGCCGAGCGGCGGCCGGGTGCGGCAGCGCGTCGCGGCGGCGAAGAACGGCGCCCCTCGCTCCCAGTCCTCGACCTCGTAGTACGTCAGGCCCGCGGCCATCCACGCTTCGGGCCGGCCCGGCTCCAGCAGCACCGCTTGCAGCGCGCTCGCGCGCGCGTCGACGGCCCGCTCGAGGGCCAGCAGCATGCGGCCGCGTGACAGCATCGCGTCGTACCGCTCCCAGTCGGGCGCGTCCGTGGCGAGGTACTCGTCGTAGGCCCCCAGTGCGTCGGCGGGCCGGTCGTGGTCGCGCAGCTCGTTGGCCCGGTAGAAGAGCGTGCGGGGCGTGCGGTCGCCGCCCGCGTAGAGGTTGTCGAGGATGCGCAGGTTGCGGTCGACGTCGCGGGCCTGCTGCTCGGCGGTCTTGTGGTGCTCGACGACGAGGCGGTCGTCCTGGCGCACCTCGTGGCCGGTGAAGTCCATGACCTCGTGCACGGCGCCTTCCCACCGCACGCCCGAGCTGCGGCGCCACACCCGCTCGCGCAGCACGACGAACGTGACCTCACCGCGGTCGTTGAACGCGCGGTGGTAGGGCGTGATCAGCGCGTCGACGCCGTCCTCCAGCTGCGCGATGGCCTGCACGAACGCGGCCTGCGCGGCCGGCGGCACGCGGTCGTCCGCGTCGAGCCACACGACGAGGTCACCGGTGCACGCATCGAGGCTCGCGTTGCGCGCCGCCGCGAAGTCGTCGATCCACGCGAAGTCGATGACCGTCGCGCCGGCCTCGATCGCGATCTCGCGCGTGCGGTCGGTGCTGCCGGTGTCGCACACGACGAGCTCGTCGCAGAACGCCGACGCATCGGCGAGGACGCGGCCGAGCGTCTCTTCCTCGTCCTTCACGATCATGGACAGGGAGCACCGCGGCACCGGCTCATCCTGCCCTGGGGGGCACGCGGCCGACGTGTCGTTCCTGTTTCGCGGCTCGTCACCGGGCGGGCGTTCCTTCCTAGGCTGCGGGCATGCCTCACGTGACTGCGTACGCGACCCCTGCCGCCAAGGCGCCGTTCGCCAAGACCACGATCGAGCGGCGCGACCCGGGTCCGCGCGACGTCGTGATCGACATCGCGTTCGCCGGCATCTGTCACTCCGACATCCACACCGCGCGGGATGAGTGGGGAGAGGCGCACTACCCCCTCGTGCCGGGGCACGAGATCGCCGGCCGGGTGGTCGAGGTCGGTTCCGAGGTCACGAGGTGGGCGGTGGGCGATCGCGTCGGCGTCGGCTGCATGGTCGACTCCTGCCGCGAGTGTGAGAGCTGCCGGGCGGGGCTGGAGCAGTACTGCCTGAACAACGACGTCGTGTGGACCTACAACTCCGTCGGTCGCGACGGTCGCTGGACGGACGGCGGCTACAGCAGCTCGATCGTCGTCGACCAGGACTTCGTCGTCCGCATCCCGGACGGCCTCGAGCTCGACGTCGCCGCGCCCCTGCTGTGCGCCGGCATCACCCTCTACTCGCCGCTGCGCCATTGGAAGGCGGGCCCCGGCACGAAGGTCGCGATCATCGGCATGGGCGGGCTCGGCCACGTCGGCGTCAAGCTCGCCCACGCGATGGGCGCAGAGGTCACGGTCCTGTCGCAGACGTTGTCGAAGCAGGCCGACGGGCTCGCGTTCGGGGCGGACCACTACTACGCCACGAACGACGAGCAGACCTTCACCGACCTCGCCGGCACCTTCGATCTGATCGTCAACACGGTCTCGGTCACGCTGCCGATGGAGAAGTACCTGTCGCTGCTGCGCCTCGACGGCACGTTCGTCCTCGTCGGGATCCCTCCGGAGGCGCAGTCGCTGGAGGTCGGTGCGCTGCTCGACGGGCGGCGCAGCTGGGCGGGTTCATCGATCGGCGGCATCCAGGAGACGCAGGAGATGCTCGACTTCTGCGCCGAGCACGGCATCGGCGCCGAGATCGAGGTGATCTCGGGCGAGCAGATCGACGAGGCGTGGGAGCGGGTCGTCGCGAGTGACGTGCGCTACCGCTTCGTCATCGACACCGCGACCTTCGACTGAGCTAGCCGAACAGCTCGAGCGGGACCTTTCGGACGATGGTGCGCTCGAGGATGCCGAGCGTGGCGCGCAGCGCCGTCTGCGGGACGATGGGCCACACGCCCGGCACCTTGTACTTGTCGGGGACCGCGGTCCAGTCGCAGTAGCTCGTGACCGTGGTCGTGCCGTCGCCGTTGTCGGTGAGCTCGTAGCCGTAGACGTGGCCGATCGGTGGGCGCTCGTCGCCGACGAGCCGCACGTTCCACTCGAAGAGCCGGTCCTCCTCGATGCGCGTCACCCGGCACTCGGACTGGTAGCGGCCCATCGGCCGGTCGCCGAGCGCCTCGCGGTCCATGTCGATGACGAACACCTCGCCGACGGCGGTCGCCGGCCGGGGGTCAGGCGCCCCGAGGAGCGAGCCGGAGGCGTCGATCGCGACGTGCCCGCGCGGGTCGCTGATGATCGCGAAGACCACGCTGGGGGAGGCGGGGATCGTCCGGGTCGCTTCGGCGCGCTGTGGCTCGCTCATGCCGTCATCGAACCATGCGCGCCGCATGCATGTGGACGGCAGTGACCACTGCCTGCGGGTGTCCACAAGCGGAAGCCCGGACGGGACGAACCGCACCTAACGTCGCCGCGTGGCCGCCGGACTCGCAGTCGTCGACGACCCGATCGCGCCGACGTTCGGGCCGTTGCAGCCCTACTTCGACGACCCCGAGGTCGAGGAGATCTGGGTCAACGCGCCCGATCGCGTGTTCGTCGCGCGGCGCGGCATCAGCGAGCTGACGACGACGATCCTCGCGCCGGGCGAGGTTCAGGACCTCGTCGAGCGGATGCTCACGAGCACGGGTCGCCGCGTCGACGTCAGCTCGCCCTTCTGTGACGCGTCCCTGCCCGACGGCTCGCGGCTGCACGTCGTCATCCCCGACATCACGCGGACGCACTGGTCGGTGAACGTGCGCCGCTTCCGGCTGCGCGCGGCGTCGCTGGACCACCTCGTCTCGCTCGGCTCGCTGTCGTGGCCGGCGGCGCGGTTCCTCGAGGCGTGCGTCGTCGCCGGGTTGAACGTGGTGGTGGCCGGCGGCACGCAGGCCGGCAAGACGACGATGCTCAGCTGCCTCGTCGCGGCGGTGCCGCCGCGTGAGCGCGTGGTGTCGTGCGAAGAGGTGTTCGAGATCGCGACCGCCGCGCCGGACTGGGTGGCGATGCAGTGCCGGCAGCCGTCGCTCGACGGCACCGGTGAGGTCACGCTGCGCCGGCTCGTCGTCGAGGCGCTGCGCATGCGGCCCGACCGCATCGTCGTCGGCGAGGTGAGGTCGGCCGAGGCGATGGACCTCCTCATCGCGCTCAATGCGGGGCTCCCCGGCATGGCCACCCTGCACGCGAGCTCGGCCCGGGAGGCAGTGACGAAGCTCTGCACCTTGCCGCTGCTCGCCGGTCCGAACGTGGCGAGCGCGTTCGTCATCCCCACGGTCGCGGGCGCGGTCGACGTCGTGGTGCACCTGCGCAAGGACGCCAGCGGCGCCCGCCGGGTCACCGAGATCGCCGCTCTGACGGGCCGGGTCGAGGGCGAGACGGTCGAGATCGCACCGGTGTTCGTCGCGGACCCGGCCGACGGCGGCCGGCTGGCGCGGGCCGGTGGGTACCCGCGCCACGCCGACCGCTTCGCGGCGATCGGCATCGACCTCGCCCGCCTGCTCGACGAGCGGAGGCCCTGAGCGGTGGGTGTCCTCGTCGGGCTCTGCTTCGGCATCGGGCTCCTGCTCGTGTGCACGAGCGGTGCGCGCGCCCCGCGTCGCCGCAGCGCCCGGCGGGACGCGACGCTGCGGTTGCTCGCGCAGGCCGACGTCGCCGACGTCACCCCGGCCCAGCTCCTCGCGGTGCAGGCGGCCGCGGCCGTCATCGTCGGCCTGCTCGTGCTCGTGGTCACCGACGTGCGGGCCCTCGCGCTCGCGGCGGCCACCGCGGCCGGGCTCGCACCGCGCCAGGTGCTGCGCTCCCGAGCGCGGTCGCGCACCGCGGCGCTGCGCGATGCGTGGCCGGACCTGGTCGACGACCTCGCATCCGCGGTGCGGGCCGGGCTGCCGCTGCCCGAGGCCATCGGTGCGCTGGCCGCCCGCGCGCCCGAGGACAGCCGGGCCGCGTTCACGGCGTTCGCCGCCGACCACCGCGCCACCGGGTCGTTCGACGTCTGCATCGACCGGCTCGAGGACACGCTCGCCGATCCGGTGGCTGACCGGGTGGGCGAGACGCTGCGCCTCGCGCGCGCCGTCGGCGGCCACGACGTGGGTGACGTGCTGCGCACGCTGTCCGCGTTCCTGCGGGCCGACGCGCGCACCCGCGGCGAGGTCGTCGCCCGGCAGTCGTGGACGACGAACGGCGCGCGACTCGCCCTCGCCGCTCCGTGGGCGGTCCTCGCGCTCCTCGCCGCTGGATCAGCGCAGACCGTCGCGGCCTACAACCGCCCCACCGGCGCGCTGGTGCTGCTCGTCGGCGGGGTCACCTCGACCGGCGCGTACGCGCTGATGCTGCGGCTCGGCCGGCTTCCCGACGAGCCGCGGCTGCGCGGGAGAGCGCGATGACCGGCATCGCCGCACTCGTGGGGCCCGCAGCGCTGAGCGGTGCGGTGCTCGTCGTGCGCGGGCGGCCACGCCGCCACCGGCCGACGCTCGAGCAGCGGCTCGCGCCGTACCTGCGCACCGCTCCGGAGCCCGACCGCTCGGTGGCCGCGCGCGTGCTCGGCCCGGCGCTGCGCGACCTCGCCGCCCACGCCGACCGCGTCCTCGGCGGGCGGGCGAGCGTCGCGCGGCGGCTGGCCGCGGCGGGCTCCGACGTGACCGTCGACCGGTTCCGCGCTGAGCAGGTGCTGGGCGGCGCGGTCGGCGCGGGAGTCGGGATCCTCGTCGTGCTCGTGCGGGTCGCCGGTGGCGCGGGACCGTCGCCGATCGCGGGGCTCGCCATCACGGTCGTGCTCGCACTCGCCGGCGTGCTCGTCCGTGACCACCGGCTGTCCCGTGCGGTCACACGCCGGCAGATGCGCATCGCGGCGGAGCTGCCCGTCGTCGCGGAGCTCACCGCGCTCGCGGTCGCCGCGGGAGACCCGCCGGCGGTGGCGCTGGGGCGCGTCGCCGCCGCCGTGCCCGGTGCGCTGTCCGACGAGATCCGGCGCACGCTCGCCGCGACGCGCGACGGCGCCACCTTCGTCGCGGCGCTGCGGGACGTCGCGTCCCGCACCGGCGTACCCGGCGTCACGCGCTTCGTCGACGGCATCACCGTCGCGCTCGAACGGGGCACTCCGCTCGCTGCCGTGCTGCGCGCCCAAGCCGTCGATGCCCGCGAGGCGGGGCGTCGCTCCCTCATCGAGGCCGGTGCGCGGAAGGAGGTCCAGATGCTCGTGCCGGTCGTCTTCCTCGTGCTCCCGACCGTCGTCGTCTTCGCCCTGTACCCAAGCGTCGTCGGCCTGTCGACGCTCACCCCTTGATGGAGGTCTCCGTGCTGCTCCACGTCTGGATCGCCCTGCTCGACGCCCGCGACCGCGTGCGCCGCGAACCCGAGCGCGGCGACGTGCCCGGCTGGGTGCTCGTCACGATCATGTCGGCGGCGCTCGTCGCCCTGCTGATCACGGTCGCCGGGCCGAAGCTGTCGAGCCTGTTCACCAGCTCGGTCGACAAGGTGAGCTCGACCAGCCCCAGCCCGTGAGCGGACGGGACGACGGGTCGGCGGTGGTCGAGCACGTGCTGGTGCTCGCGCTGCTGCTCGTGATCGCGCTGGGCGTGGTGCAGGTGACGCTGCTCGTGCACGCCCGGGCGATCGCGGTCGCCAGCGCGGCCGAAGGCGCCCGGGCCGCCGCGGGCATCGGCCAGACGCCGGCTGACGGTGCGGCGGCGGCCGAGCAGGTCCTGCGGACCTCGCTCGGCGCCGGCTACGCGGCCGGATTGCACTGCACCGGTTCCACGGACGGCTCCGCGGGCGAGCCCGAGGTGGTGGTCGTCTGCTCCGGCAGGGTCCCGCTGCGCGTGCTCGGCCTCGGCGACGTCACCATCCGGGTCACCGGGCACGCGGTGCGCGAGCGGTCGTGAAGCGCGACGAGCGGGGGAGCGCCCTCATCGAGGCGGCCGCACTCGCCCCGCTGCTGCTCATCCCGGTGCTCTACCTCGCGCTCACGCTGCACCGGGCCGAGCAGGCGCGGCTGGCCGCGGCCGCAGGCGCCCGGGACGCCGCCCGGGCCTACGCCACGGCGCCGAGCACCGACGACGCCCGCGCGTGGTCGCACGCCGCCGTCCGCACCGCGTTCGCCGACCAGGGCATGCCCGGCGCGCGGCTCGACATCACGTTCGCCCGGGAGCCGGGGGCGACCTGCGACCGGTCCTCGGTGACGGCGCCCGTGCTCACGCCCGGCGACGCGGTCCTCGTCTGCGTGCGGGCGACCGTCGCCCTGCCCTTCGCCGACCGCGGCATCGTGCGCGGCGCCTTCCCCGCCGGCCTGCCCGTGAGCGCCCAGGCGGTGGCGGTGGTCGACGACCACCGCGGCGACCCACCGTGACGCGCCGAGGGACGGACGAGGCGGGGACGGTCATGGTGCTGCTGCTCGGGCTGGTCGTCCTCGTCCTCGGACTGGTCCTCACCGTCGCCGACGCCGGCATGGTGTTCGTCGCCCGACGGGAGCTGGCCGCCACCTGCGACGGCGCCGCCACCGCCGCGGCGCAGGCCTACGACGCGGACGCGGTGTACCGGGGCGACCATCACGAGCGGCTGCCCCTGGACCTCGCCCACGCCCGCGCCCGGGCGGCCCGCTACGTCGAGCAGACGGGGGCGACGGCGAGCGTCACCGTGACCGGCCTGGACGCGACCGGGACCACGGTGACGCTCGCCTGCGCCCGCCGGGTGGCGGTGCCCTTCGCCGGCTGGCTGCACCTCGCACCCCGCCGGATCGCGCTGACGGCGCGGGCCGAGAGCCCGTACCGCTGAGCCCCTACCGCTGAGCCCCTACCGCCGAGCTCAGTCGCCGAGCAGCGGCCGGATGTCGAGCACGCCCCGGTAGGCCATGGGGTGGGCGGCCGCGACCTGGATCGCCTCGTCCATGTCCGCGCACTCGAGCACGTCGAAGCCGCAGAGGATCTCCTTGGTCTCGGCGTAGGGGCCGTCGGTCACCAGGACCTTGCCGCCGCGCACCCGCACGGCCTTGGCGAGGGCCTGCGGCCGGACGGCATCGCCCAGCAGTCGCGTGCCGGCGCTGTCGTGGCGCTCGACCCACTCCTCGATGTCCGGGACGTCCACCCCTTCCAACGCCGCCGCTGGGACCGGCTCGGTGTCTCTGCAGACGAGCATCAGGAACTGCATCTGTCCTCCTCGTGGATCGGGGTCCATGCTGGAACGACGCAGCCGCCCGCGCCGCATCGACACTTCGGAGGCGCCATGAACGTCCGACCCGGCGCTTTGCACCCGGAACCTGATCAACCCTCCTAGCATGTTGATCATGGCAAGGGGGGTCACCGACAAGAACCTGCAGGACCTGCTGCGCCTGCGGACCGAGCTTCGCCGCTTCCAGCGCTGGAGCGAGGGCCAGGCGAAGGATGCGGGCCTGACGCACATGCAGCACCAGCTGCTGCTCGCCGTGAAGGGGCACGTCGACCCTCGCGGCCCGACGATCGGCGAAGCGGCGGACTACCTGCTCCTGCGCCACCACAGCTGCGTCGAGCTCATCGACCGGGTCGAGGCCCTGGGCCACATCGAGCGGCTCGCCGACCCCGACGATGCGCGCGTCGCCCGGCTGTCGCTCACGCGCTCGGGCGAGCGCTGCCTTGCCAAGCTGTCCTCGCTCCACATCGAGGAGCTGCGCCGCCTCAAGCCGGTGCTGGCCACGCTCATCGACGGCCTCGACGGTCACAAGGCGCCGCTCGACGGTCACAAGGCCCGCCTCGACGGGCACAAGGCGAAGCAGGACGGCCGGCGCTGACCGCCTGACACACCCGCCGCGCTCGGACGGTTGCATCGCCTCACGATGTACTGTCCCTCCCGTCAGAAGTCGCATCCGGTCGGGGAGGGCGGGTTGGCCACGCTGCCGAAGAGCAAGCGGATCGTAGGCGAGTCGCGGACACAGCTCGCGGACCGCTTGAAGGCCGAGTACGAGCGGGGCGCGCCCATCCGGTCACTCGCCGAGAGCACGGGACGGTCGTTCGGCTTCGTGCACACCTTGCTCCTCGAAGCCGGCGCGGAGCTGCGCCAGCGGGGCGGCTCCCGGCCGCGGCGGCCGTCACGCCGCTGATCGACCCCGAATCGGGGTCGCGGCCGGTCACGTACGCTGCTCGGTCGTGGCCGGTGAGCACCATCAGACAGCGCAGGAGGACCTGAAGGCGCTCGACGCCACCCTGACGAGCATCGAGAAGGTCCTCGACGTGCCGGCTCTGCAGGCCCGCCTCGCCGAGCTGGACGAGCAGATGGGTGACGCGGCCCTCTGGGACGACGCCGACCGCGCCCGCGCCGTCAGCCAGGAGCGCTCGCGCATCGCGGCGGACCTCGACCGCGTCCAGGCCCTGCGCCAGCGCCTCGACGACGCCGCGACGTCCTTCGAGCTCGAGGACCCGGACCTCATGGCCGAAGCCGAGGCCGCGCTCCCGCAGCTGCGCGCCGACATCGAGGGCCTCGAGGTCCGCACCCTCCTCTCGGGCGAGTACGACTCCCGCGACGCGCTCGTGACCATCCGCTCCGAGGCAGGGGGCGTCGACGCCGCCGACTTCGCGGAGATGCTCCTGCGGATGTACGCGCGCTACGTCGAGCGGCACGGGTGGGCCATGGACGTGCTCGAGACCTCGTGGGCGGAGGAGGCGGGCATCAAGTCCGCGACGTTCCAGGTCAGCGCGCCCTACGCCTACGGCACGCTCGCCGGTGAGCAGGGCACGCACCGGCTCGTGCGCATCTCGCCGTTCGACAACCAGGGACGCCGGCAGACCTCGTTCGCCGGTGTCGAGGTGCTGCCCGTCGTCGAGCAGAGCGACGTCGTGGAGATCCCCGAAGACGAGATCCGCGTCGACGTCTACCGCTCATCCGGCCCCGGCGGTCAAGGCGTCAACACCACCGACTCCGCGGTGCGCATCACGCACCTGCCCACGAACATCGTGGTGTCCTGCCAGAACGAGCGCAGCCAGATCCAGAACCGGGCCAGCGCGATGCTCGTGCTCCAGGCCAAGCTGCTCGAGCGGCGGCGGCAGGAAGAGCAGGCGAAGCTCGACGCGATGAAGGACTCGAGCGGCGGCTCGTGGGGCAACCAGATCCGCTCCTACGTCCTGCACCCGTACCAGATGGTGAAGGACCTCCGGACCGACTTCGAGACCGGCAACACCGGCGCCGTGCTGGACGGCGACATCGACGGCTTCATCGAGGCCGAGATCCGCTGGAAGCGGGAGCAGGAGAAGAGCTCCTAGCCCTCGCGGCTGCAAGGTCTCTGCAAGGCCGCCGGGACACGCTCGCGCGATGGATCTCGGCGACGTCCTGCGACGGTGCGTGACCGAAGGCTCTGCGGACCCGCTGCGCGGCCGCTACGCCCCGGACGCGGTGCTCGACACGTACCTGCCGGGCGTCCGGGAGACGCACCACGGCGAGGACGCGATCCTCGCCGCCCTCGCCGCGGACTGGACCGCGCCGGGCGAGCCGGTCAGCTTCGAGGTCCTGTCGGAGGGCGAGGGCGTCTTCCTGCGCTACGAGGTGCACCACGCGCACGCCGACGTGCGGCGCTGGCACGTCATGCGCACCGGTCCCGCCGGCATCGCGGCCCACGTGGTCTACAGCGACCGGCCTCGCCTCGTCCCGCACGCCCGCGACGAGCGGTACCGCGCGCTGCCCGACGTGCTGCCGGGAGCGGTCGAGCGGGCTCCGTTCACCGGGCCGGGCGCGTACTCGGGCAACCCGTTGGAGCGCTACGTCATGGCCGACGGCTCGGCCTTCGTCGTGAAGCACATCGCGCCGGCCTGGGACTGGCTCATGCGGGCGACGCGGGACGACGGCCGCGAGGCGCTGCTGCACCGCGACGGCGTGCTGTCCTCGCTGCCCGCCGCGCTGAGCTCACCCGTCGTCGACGTGGTCGAGCACGACCGCGGCTGGGCGGTCGTCATGCGCGACGCCGGGACCGAGCTGTTCACCGGAGCTCGCAGCTTCACGCGCGACGAGACGCGGCAGCTGCTGGGGGCGGCGGCCGCGTTGCACGCGCGGTACGAGAGCTTCGACGCGTCCTACCTCTGCTCGATCGAGGACCGCTTGCTCCTCTTCTCGGCGGCGACCGCCGAGCGGGAGCGCCTCGAGCCCGACGTCGCCCCGAAGCTCGATGCCCGCGTCTGGGAGCTGTTCGCCGACGGCGTCCCGGCGGACGTCGCCGAGGTCGTGTTCGCGCTCGTGCGTGACATCGGCCCGCTGTGCGACCGGCTCCGGGCCCGGCCGACATCGCTGTGCCACGGCGACCTCAAGCCGACGAACCTCGGGTTCTCCGCCGACAGGGCGCTGCTCGCCATCGACTGGCAGCTCGCGTGCGCGGCCCCGCCGGCCGTCGACTTCGTGTGGATGCTCAACTTCGCGCACCGCTTCGAGGCGTCGATGGATGAGATGGAGGCCGACTTCGTCACGGCGGAAGGTCCGCGCCACGATCCCGTCGCCCTCGACCTGGCCGTGATGGGGCACATGGTGATGGCGGCGTCGGCGTTGGTGGTGGACGTGCGGGACGATCCGGACCCTTCGTACCGCGAAGGCTGTCAGCGGGAGCTCGACTGGTGGGTCGCCCGCACGCGGCGCGCGCTCGAACGGACCTGGTCACCCGTGTGACGCGTGGGTTCGCTGGGGCAGGGCGGCGCGCCTGGGAACCCGGGTCCGGCGCCTGACGTACCCTCGGGCCGTGATCCGGCTCGACCACGTGACCAAGGTCTACCCGACCGGCACGCGCCCCGCCCTCGACGACGTCTCGGTCGAGGTCGACCGCGGGGAGTTCGTGTTCCTCGTGGGCTCGAGCGGTTCTGGGAAGTCCACCTTCCTCCGGCTGCTCCTGCGCGAGGAGCTCCCGACCAAGGGCTCGGTGCACGTCGCCGGCAAGGACGTCGCCCACCTCTCGAACTGGAAGGTTCCCCAGCTGCGCCGCCAGATCGGCTGCGTGTTCCAGGACTTCCGCCTGCTGCCCACCAAGACCGTGTTCGAGAACGTCGCGTTCGCGCTCGAGGTCATCGGCAAGGGCAAGCACGTCATCCAGCAGGTCGTGCCCGAGGTGCTCGAGCTGGTCGGCCTGTCCGGCAAGGAAGGGCGCATGCCCGACGAGCTCTCCGGTGGTGAGCAGCAGCGCGTCGCCATCGCGCGTGCGTTCGTCAACCGGCCGATGCTGCTCATCGCCGACGAGCCCACCGGAAACCTCGACCCGCAGACCTCGGTCGGCATCATGAAGCTGCTCGACCGCATCAACCGCACCGGCACCACGGTCGTGATGGCCACGCACGACGCGGCCATCGTCGACTCGATGCGCCGCCGCGTGGTGGAGCTCGACACCGGTCACGTGGTCCGCGACCAGGCTCGCGGCGTCTACGGCTACGCGAGCTGATGCGCGCCTCCTTCGTCGCGCAGGAAGTCTCGATCGGCCTCCGACGCAACCTCACGCTCACCGTCGCGGCGATCGTCACGACCGCCGTCTCGCTCGCGCTGCTCGGCGCCGGCCTGCTCGTGCGCCAGCAGGCGAACCTCATCAACCGGCTCTACTACGGCAAGCTGCAGGTCGCGATCTTCCTCACCGACGACGTCTCGCAGAGCCAGATCGACGGCTTGCGCGACAAGCTCGGGCAGGACCCGCTCGTGAAGCAGGTCGCCTTCGAGTCCAAGGACGAGGCGTACCAGAAGTTCAAGCGGGAGAACTCGCAGAACAGCGACCTGCTCAACACGATCACCGCCAACGACCTGCCCGAGTCCTTCCGCGTGCAGCTCAAGGACCCCAAGCAGTTCGACGTCATCCGCAGCGCGTACCTGCGCGAGCCGGGCGTCTTCGAGATCCAGGACTACCGAGCGATCCTCGACCCGATCTTCAAGCTGCTCTCGGGCATCAAGCGGGTGTCCTACGTCGTCGCGCTCATCCAGGTGTTCGCCTCCGGGTTGCTCATCTACAACACCGTGCGCGTCTCCGCGTTCGGGCGGCGGCGCGAGACCGGGATCATGCGCCTCGTCGGCGCGAGCTCGTTCTCCATCCAGCTGCCGTTCCTCGTGGAAGGCGCGGTCGCGGGCCTCGTCGGTGGCGTCATCGCCTGCGTCGTGCTGATCCTCGGCAAGGTGTTCGTCGTCGACGGGATCATCGCCAAGTCCATCAGTCCGGGCGTGCTGCCCCCGCTGGCGTGGGGCGACTTCGAGCAGACGATGCCGTTGCTCGTGCTGCTGGGCATCCTCGTGTCCGGCCTCGCCTCGTTCCTCACGCTGCGCCGCTTCGTCCGCGTCTGACGTCAGGAGCCCTCGGGGGCGTCCCGACCTTCACCTCCACCGTCGAGCCGCCCCGGCTGCCCTGCCTGGGAGGATGGACGCATGGCCGGCACCCCGTCGTCGAACCGCCCCACGGGGCGGCAGATGGTGGCGCAGAACAAGAAGGCCCGCCACGACTACACCATCGAGCAGGTCTACGAGGCGGGCATCGTGCTCACCGGCAGCGAGGTGAAGTCGCTGCGCGAGGGCAAGGCATCGCTCACCGACTCCTACGCGTCGGTGCGCGACGGCGAGGCGTGGCTGCTGGGCGCGCACATCGCCGAGTACGCGCAGGCGACGTGGACCAACCACGCGCCGGTCCGCGCGCGCAAGCTGCTGCTGCACAAGAGCGAGATCGAGGAGATGACGCGGGAGACCGCGCAGGGCGGCTCGACCCTCGTGCCGCTCGCGCTCTACTTCACCGGGGGCCGGGTGAAGGTCGAGATCGCGCTGGCCAAGGGCAAGAAGTCCTACGACAAGCGCCAGGACATGGCGGAGCGCGACTCCAAGCGCGAGATCGCCCGTGAGATGGGCCGCCGCGCCAAGGGCCGGTACCAGTAGTGAGGCGCGTCGAGGTCCGCCCCTACGCCGTCGTGCTGGCGTGGATCTCGACGCTGCTCGCGGTCGACTCCGTGGCGTCGCGGGCGGGCGAGTGGGCGCTCGGCGCGGCGACGTGGGGGGTCCTCATCGCTCTTGCCCGTCGCGAGGCGCCGCTGGCCCGCGTGCAGATCGCGGTGGTCGTCGGGTTCGCGACCCTCGTCGAGTACACGTTCTCGGCCGGCCTCGGCGTCTACACCTACCGCCACCACGGCGTGCCCGCGTTCGTCCCGCCCGGGCACGGCCTGGTCTACCTCGGCGCGCTCGACCTGGGCCGGCAGGCATGGTTGCGGGCGCACGCGACGCGGGCGCGCGTCCTCACCGCGCTCGCCGTCGCCGCATGGGCGGTGTGGGGGCTGGCGCTGTCGCCGACGCTCGACGTGCTCGGCGCGTTCTGGGCCCTGTGCCTCATCGTGTTCCTGCGCTGGGGCCGCTCGCCGATGACCTACGTCGGCGCGTTCGTCATCGTGTCCTGGCTCGAGATCCTCGGCACGGCCACCGGCGCCTGGCACTGGGCGCCGTGGTCGCCGACCGGTCTCGTCGCGCAGGGCAACCCGCCGAGCGGCGCGTCGGGTGGCTACTGCTGGTTCGACGCCGCGGCGCTGTGGCTCGGCCCGCTGATCCTCGCCCGCTGGCGGGCGCGCCGCCCGCCGGCGGTGGAACCCGTCACCGAGCCCGCCGCCGCATGACCGGTCCGTCGGATCGGCCCGCTCGCCAGCTCCCGGCGCCGACTCGCGACGAGGACGTCGCCGCCTACCTCGACGCGCTCGGGCTGCCCGGGCTCATCGACGTGCACGTGCACTTCATGCCGCACAACGTCATGGCCAAGGTCTGGAAGTACTTCGACGACGTCGGCCCGCTGATCGGGCGGGAGTGGCCCATCACCTACCGCGACGGCGAGCAGGAGCGGCTCGCGCGGCTCCGCGCGATGAACGTGCGGCACTTCACCTCTCTGGTCTACCCGCACAAGCCGGCGATGGCCGAGTGGCTGAACGGCTGGGCCGCGGAGTTCGCCGCCGAGCACGACGACGTGCTGCAGACGTTCACGTTCTACCCGGAGGAGGGCGCGGCCCGCTACGTGCACGACGCGATCCAGCGCGGGGGACAGGTCGCGAAGCTGCACGTGCAGGTCGGCGACTTCGACATGCGCGACCCGCTGCTCGACGACGTGTGGGGCGTGCTCGCCGACGCGGGCGTGCCGATCGTCGCCCACGTCGGCAGCGGTCCGGCGCCCGGTCGCTTCACCGGCGTCGAGGGCAGTGCCGCGACGTTGGCGAAGCACCCGGACCTCAAGCTCGTCGTCGCGCACTTCGGACGGCCGGAGCTGCACGAGTTCCTCGACCTCGCCGACCGCTTCGAGAACGTGCGGTTCGACACCGCCATGGCGTTCGTCGACTTCATGACCACGGGCCGCCCGCCGAGCGACCGCGCGCTCGAGCGCATCCGCACCATGGGCGAGGCGGGCCGGGTGCTGTTCGGCAGCGACTACCCGAACATCCCGAACACCTACGCGCACGCGGTCGAGAGCGTCGACCGGCTCGGGTTGGGTGACGCCTTCCTGCGGGAGGTGCTGTGGCACGCGCCGGCGCGCGTGCTCGGCGTGGGTTGAGGTGGCATCGGGGTGGATCGGGCGCTCCGGTGGGTAGGACCAGCCCGTGACTGCTACGCCGAGCGAACGTCAGGTCAGCAAGCGCGCCGCCGAGCTCACGCCTGAGGAGCGCGCGGCCGGCAGCGACAACCCCCGTGAGCAGGCCCGGGTGGTGCTCGAAGAGTCCGAGGAGCGCGTGCTGCACCCGGAGCAGACGCGCGCGGAGTCCACCCAGACGCCGGACGAGACGGCCGGTGCGGAGGCAACCGACTGAGCCAGCTAGCGTCGTGCGGATGGAGGTCTGGTACAACCCGTCATGCTCGAAGTGCCGCATCGCCGGCACGGCCCTGACCGACGCGGGTGTCGAGTACACGGAGCGGCGCTACCTCGACGCGCCTCCCACGGTCGCTGAGCTCGAGGACGTTCTCGCGCGGCTGGACATGGAGCCGTGGGAGATCGTGCGCACCGGTGAGGACGCCGCCAAGGAGCTCGGGCTGAAGGACTGGCCGCGGGACGAGGCCAACCGTCGCCGTTGGATCGAGGCGATGGTCGAGAACCCCAAGCTGATCCAGCGGCCGATCGTCGTGCTCGACGACGGGACGGCCGTGATCGCGCGCGACGAGGAGGCGGTCGCCGGGATCGTCGCCCGCGGTCGTGAGTGAGGTCGGCGTGCTCGCGAGCCCGCTGGTCGACGCGGCGACGCTCGCGGGCGAGCTCGCCGGTGCGCGTCCGCCGGTCGTGCTCGACGTGCGCTACGTCGCGCTGACCGGGCCAGACCTTGCGGCGTACCGCGCCGCGCACATCCCGGGCGCGGTCTTCGTCGACCTCGATCGTGAGCTCGCGGGTGTGGTGGGACCGGGCACCGGCCGCCACCCGCTGCCCGACGTCGCCGTGCTGCAGGCCTTCGCCCGGTCGTGGGGGATGTGTGACGACTCCTCGGTCGTCGTCTACGACGACGGCCCGGCGATGGCCGCTTCCCGCGCCTGGTGGCTGCTGCGCTGGGCCGGGCACGACGACGTGCGCGTGCTCGACGGGGGGCTGGCCGCGTGGGTCGCCGCCGGAGGGCGAACGAGCACCGAGGCGCCGGAGCCCGACTACGGCGACGTCACGCTGCGTGCGGACCAGATGCCCGTGGTCGACGTCGCTGACGTGCCCGCGGCCGTGCGGGACGGGGTGCTGTTCGACGTGCGCGCGGGGGAGCGCTACCGCGGAGAGACGGAACCGATCGACCCGGTCGCCGGGCACGTGCCGGGTGCGGTCAACGCACCGGCGCCCGGCAACATCGGCGCGGACGGACGCTTCCTCGCGCCGGACGTGCTGCGGGAGCGGTTCGCGGGGCTCGGCTGGCGCGACGGCGCGCCCGTGACCGCGATGTGCGGCAGCGGTGTCGTCGCCGCGCAGACGGTGCTCGCGCTCGCCACCGCCGGCATCCCGGCGCGGCTGTTCGTCGGTTCGTGGTCGCAGTGGGTCAGCGACCCGGACCGGCCCGTCGCGACCGGGGCAACCCCCTAGTACGGCAGGTCGGCCACGAACAGGTCGACGAGGTGCGGGTCGAGGTGCGTCCCGCGGGAGTCGAGCAGGATCTGCACCGCCTCCTCCTGCGTGAACGCGGGCTTGTACTGGCGCTCGCTGCGCAGCGCGTCGTAGACGTCGGCGATGGCGACGATGCGGCCCTCGATCGGGATGTCGTCGGCGGCGATCCGGTGCGGGTAGCCCGTGCCGTCGTAGCGCTCGTGGTGCGTCTCGGCGATCAGCGCCCCCATCCGCAGCAGCGGGGAGTCGGAGCCGGCCAGCATCTGCGCGCCGATGGCGGCGTGCGTCTGCATGATCGTGCGCTCCTCGTCGGTGAGCTTGCCGGGCTTCTGCAGGATCGCGTCGGGGATGGCGACCTTGCCGATGTCGTGCAGGACGCTGGCGGCCTCGAGCAGCTCGCAGTGCTCCGGGTCGAGGCCCGCGAGGTGGGCGAGGTGTGCGGCGCCGATGCTCATGCGCTCGAGGTGGCGGCCGGTGGTCGAGTCGCGCCACTCGGCGACGCCGGCCAGCCGGCGGACCGCCTCGGCGTCGGATGCCTTCAGCGCCGCTCCGGCGCGGTCGAGCTCGATGATCGCGTCGGCCAGCGCGGCTCCTTGCTGCGCCGCGGTCTGCTCGACCGTCGTCTGCCGCTGGCGTCGGCGCAGCGCGCTCGCGACGTTCACGAGGATCTCGGAGCGCTCGAACGGCTTGAGGATGTAGCCGTCGGCCCGGTAGAGGCTCGCCGGGCCGGCCGCCGCCTCGTCGCTGTACGCCGTCACCATGATGACGGCCGTGTCCGGGTGGTTGCT
This sequence comes from Mycobacteriales bacterium, assembly GCA_035545535.1. Classification (GTDB taxonomy): domain Bacteria; phylum Actinomycetota; class Actinomycetes; order Mycobacteriales; family CAJCIY01; genus DASZYF01. The sequence continues at coordinate 17,555 of DASZYF010000036.1, forward strand.
CGCCATGTGCGCCAGCACGTCGAACCCGTTCTCGCCCGGCATGTTCACGTCGCACAGGACGAGGTCGACCGGCTGCTCGGCGAGGGCGGCGCGACAGGCGGCGCCGTCCTCGGCGGTCCGGCAGGAGTAGCCCTCGCGCTCCAGCATGCGGGTCAGCACGCGGCGGATCGCTTCCTCGTCGTCCACGACGAGGATGCGGGCGTCACGGTCGAGCGTCGCGGTGCTCACGATGTGGTCTCCACGGTGTGCAGGGAACGGGCGATGGTGGTGAGGAGCGTCTCGTCGGTGAACGGCTTCTCGACGAGGGGGATTTCGGTGTCGAGCACGGCGCGGTCCGTGACGAGGTCACGCGGGTAGCCGGACGTGTAGATCGCGGGGAGGTGCGGTCGCTCCGCGTGGATCGCCGCGACGAGCTGCGGCCCGGACATGCCACCGGGCATCACGACGTCCGTCACCACGATGTCGGGCGTCGCCGTGCGCAGCACGTCGAGAGCGGACGGCCCGTCGACCGCGGTGAGCACCTCGTAGCCCGCGTCGCTCAGCAACCGCCGGGTGGCGGTCAGCACGGCCGGCTCGTCCTCGACGAGCAGGACGGTCGTGCCGGGCGGCGCGATGGTGCTGGCGCTCGGCAGCTCGACCGTGCTGGGTTCTTCGGCGCACGCGGGCATGACGATGCTGACCGTTGTGCCCAGGCCCTTCGTGCTGTCGATCTCGATCGTCCCGCCCCAACGCGTGACGATGCCGTAGACGCTGGACAACCCGAGGCCGGTGCCGCGGCCGGGCTCCTTCGTCGTGTAGAACGGCTCGCAGGCCCGCGAGATCTGCTCCGCGGTCATGCCGACCCCGGTATCGGTGATGGTCATCGCGACGTCGCCGGAGCCGGTGCGGCGCGTCCGCACGGTGAGCACGCCCCCGTCGGGCATCGCGTCGCGGGCGTTGACCGCGAGGTTCATCACGACCTGGTCCAGCTCGCCGCTGCCCAGCTTCACGACGAGCGGCGACGGGCCGAGGTCGGTGACGATGCGGATGTCCTCGCCGAGCGTTCGCGCGAGCATCCGACCGAGGTCGTGCACGCAGTCGTTCACGTCGACGGCGACGGCCTGGGCCACATCGCGCCGGCTGAACAGCAGCAGCTGGCGGGTCAGCTCGGCGCCGCGGCGCGCGGCCTTCGTGATCTCGTCGAGGTCCTCGCGGCCAGTGCCCTCAGCGGGAAGCGCGTCACCCACGAAGCCCGCGTAGCTGAGGATCACGGCGAGCAGGTTGTTGAAGTCGTGCGCGATGCCACCGGCGAGCTGGCCGACCGCCTCCATGCGCTGCGCCTGGCGCAGACCCTCCTCCGCCTCCGCCTGGCGCTGCATGGCCAGGTCCAGCGCCGCGTTCTTCTCGGTGAGCTCACAGACCAGTGCCATCGCCCGGTCGCGCCGGCGGCAGGCGAGCTCGAGCATCGCCGAGCTGACGAGCGTCGAGATGCAACCGATCAGCAGCATCGTCAGCAGCACCCGTTGCGAGCTCGCGCTGATGAGCGAGCCACGGGGCGAGGCGACGAGGAAGAGCTTGCCGTCGTACTCGTTGCCGAGCCGTCCGTCCACGAGGCGCGACGAGGCGAAGATCGTGTTCTCGGCGGTCGGGATGACCACGACCGATCGCTTGCCGGTCGTCGCGACGCTCTGCGTGGTGCGGATCCACGCATGGTCGTTGTCTTCGGTGCCGAGGTAGACCGCGATGCCTACGTTGGAGAACGGCATGGCACCGAACGTCGACAGGTCGAAGGCCGGCATGACGATCGTCTCGGTGTAGATGCCGTAGCCCGCTGGCGCGTACGGCGCGCCGAACATCAGGCCCCGCGTGCGCAGCGGCCCGTAGCTGTCGAGCTCGACCTGGTGCATCCCGCCCCCGCGCACCGCGCGGGCCGCGATGCTCGCGACCTTGGGGTCGGTCGCGTCCAGCGTCACGTGACCGGTGCGGGACAGCACCTCGATGCCGCCCGTGGGCGTGACCTTCACGAGGGCGGCGCCGAGGTAGTAGCTGGCCTCGAGGTCCGCGGCCTTGACGGCGGCCGGGAAGGCGGCCGGGTCGGCGTGGGAGGCATCGACGGCCTTCCCGAGCGCCGTGATCGTCGACAGGCTCTGGGAGAGGTAGCCCGACAGCACCATGGCCGCCTGCGCGGCCTGCTGGTTCAGCTGGGTCTCGCCGCTGCTCACGAAGACGCCCCGGGTCACGGCGCAGATGCCCACGGTCGCCCCGACGCCGAGGGTGGCGGCCAGCGCGGTGATGCGGTGCGGCCGGAGTCGCCGTCCCCCTGTGCTCATGATCACGACTGTCGTCGGTCCCGCTCCGTCCTGGCAGAGGAGTACGTGCCCAGATCGGGGAGTGCATGTGCACCGGTCCGGGTGGCGATCGGAGGTATGCCCGTTGCGTCCGCGTGGGATGATGGAGACAGCCACACCAAGGGGGTGACAGGCTTCGACTCCGGATGTCGAGGCAGGGGAAGCGGGCCGAGGCAGCCGACGATCACCTCGCAAATCAGGCGTCGGAAACCAATAAGCGCCAACGATTACGCGCTCGCTGCCTGACCTAGGTCGGTAGCCGTCAGCCGGAGGAGCTCCCGACTCCGGACCTGACGTCACCAGGGAGCTCACCGCTCGTCGCGGCCGCGGCGGCGAGCGGGACAACCACAGCGGCTGGGCCCGGCGGGAAGTCGCTCACGACAGTCCCGGGGCCGAGCAGACCGACAGCGTGAGCTGCGCCCGGAGAAGACCTGTGCTCGGTGCCGGAGGACGCGGGTTCGATTCCCGCCACCTCCACTGCCTGGTCAGAGGCTCATGTGGCCTCTGACCAGGCATTATGAGAGCCACCTGTGGACCGACTGAGCCGATCTCGTGTGTCCACGGTGTGTCCAAACGCGAGTCCGGGCGGGTTCTGAGACGTCCGAAACCCGCCACCTTCTGACCAGACCTGCTGTGCTGCAGCGGGTTTCGCATAACGTAGGTGTCGAGGATCGTTCCCGCCACCTCAGGCGCGCCGACGCGTGCGGATTCGATGCGGACCGCGCGTTCGCGATCAATACCGGCGGCAGCGGCTGCGATGAAACGCATGGCTCTATCTCGGCGTATCGGCTACTGCGGGTCGCCGGTCGTACCGTCGGGCGAGCGAGTCGAGGCCGGCGAGGTGCGCGCGCACCCGCGTTC
>DASZYF010000037.1:0-3961 GCA_035545535.1 Mycobacteriales bacterium
GCGGGAACGCCCGCAGCCGCGCGATCGCGATGGGCTCCTTGCGTGGAGCAGACGGACGGAACAGCCTCACGAGATCCCCCAGGGCTCGAAGCGGGTCAGTGCGTTCGACGCTAGGGACGGATCGGCGAAACCGATGTGACGCGGGCAACAACGACGATGTCGCGGTCACGACACCGGATGTCGTGACCGCGACAGCGTCGTTGTTGCCCACGTCACATCGGTTTCGCCGATCCCTCCCTAGCGTCGAACGCACTGACCCGCTTCGAGCCCTGGGGGATCTCGTGAGGCTGTTCCGTCCGTCTGCTCCACGCAAGGAGCCCATCGCGATCGCGCGGCTGCGGGCGTTCCCGCTGTTCGCGCACGTCTCGGACGCCGACCTGCGCGCCGTCGCCGATGCCGCGCTGCTGGTGACGCAGCCGGCGGGCTGGACGATCGTGCACGCGCACACGCCGGCCGACGCGGGCTACCTGCTCGTGTCCGGCACGTGCTGGGTGATGAAGGGCAAGCAGCCGGTCGCGCAGCTCGACCCGGGCGACGTGTTCGGCGCGAGCGTGCTGCTCCGCGGCGAGCTCCGCGAGGCCACGGTCTGCTCGCTGTCGCGACTCGAGCTGCTGCGCATGGACAAGGACAGCTTCATCGCCCTCCTCGAGCGCCGGCCGGCGCTGCAGGCGGCCCTGTCGGTCGCGCGCCAGCGCGAGCGGGCCCTCTACGCGGGCGTGCCGCGCGAGGTCGTCGACGCGATGCGCACGACCCCGCAGGCCGCGCCGACCACGACGCCCGCCATCGCTACCGCCTGACCACCCGGTCGACATCGGACTTGTGCCGGGTCCGGGGCCCTCCTGGGCGGCACAAAGCCGATGTCGGCTGGTCAGGGGGCGGCGGCGAGCAGAGCCTTCAGGACCTTCTTGTCCGGCTTGCCGACGGTGAGCGTCGGCATCTCGGCGACCGTGACGACCTTCTCCGGCACCTTGAAGCGGGCGAGGCCCTCCTCGGCGCAGTGCGCCTTCACCGCGTCGACATCGACCGGTGCGTCGGCGACGACCGCGAGACCGATGCGCTCCCCCATCACGTCGTCGGGCACGCCGACGACGACCGCCTGCCGCACCCCGGGGATGCGGGCGCAGACGATCTCGACCTCGACCGGGTCGACGTTCTCGCCGCCGCGGATGATCGTGTCGCCGAGGCGACCGAGGCAGACGAGCCAGCCGTCCTCGATGCGCGCCCGGTCGCCGGTGCGGTACCAGCCGTCGGCGTCGCGCCCGCTGCCGTCGGCGTAGGAGAGGAACAGCTCGCTGCCGCGGCAGAGCAGCTCCTCGCCGTCGAGCCTGATCTCGACGTCGCCGGTGACGCGGCCGTCGGTCTCCCAGCCCTTCTCGGGCGGGTCACCGACGTAGGAGGTGGTGATGGTCGGCGCTTCGGTGGAGCCGTAGGTCCGCTTCACGACGGCGCCGAAGGTCTCCGACGCCTGCTTCGCCCACTCGGCGGTGACGCCGGCGCCTCCGCACGACAGGAGGCGCAGCGACGCGACGCGCTCCGGCGAGAACGACGGCTCGGCGGCGAGCTGCACGAAGAAGGTGGGCGGCCCGATCATGAAGCTCACCCGGTCGGCCTCGATGAGCTCGAGCGCTTCACTCGGCGACCACCGCTCCATGAGGACCGTCGTCATGCCGGCTGCGCCGGGGACGAGGATGCCGTTGAGCAGACCCGAGACGTGCGCGAGCGGGGCGGGCATGAGGATGACGTCGTCCGGCGTGAGCCCGTGCGCCGCGGCCATGATCGCGCCCTTGCGCGCCAGTCCGTCACCGCCGTGGCGGACGATCTTCGGCACGCCGCTCGAGCCGGACGTCGCGAGCAGCACGGCGACGTCGCTGCCGGGCGGCTCGGTGTGCGCGGCGTAGCGCTCGACGAGGTGGGCGCGTTCGCGCTCGGTCAGCCGGTGGTGCAGCGGCGCGGCGACGGCACCCGCGCGCCAGAGCGCGAAGTAGGTGACGACGGTCTCGAGCGACGGCGGTCCGTCGAAGGCGACGATCTGCCCGCGCTCGTACGCGCCGGCCCGCTCGTCCGCGAGCGCCGCGACCTCGGCGGAGGTGTAGCGAGCCGCACCCTCGACCAGCGCCGGCGGCGCCAGCCTGGCGAGCGTCAGCGGTTGCGCCACGCCGGTCCGCTGGGCGCCGCGCCGTTGGCGATGCGCGACCCGATGAGGTTCTTCAGCACCTCGACGGTGCCGCCGCCGTAGGACAGGCCGCGGATGTCGCGGTAGGTGCGCTCCACCGGGAACTCGCGCGAGTAGCCGTAGCCGCCGAGCATCTGCATCGCCTCGTCGCACACCATGCGCGCGGTGAGGTTCGCCTTGGTCTTCGCCATCGCCGACTCGAGCGGCGGCGGCGTGCCGTGCGCGCCCGCGAGGCGCGCGGCGCGGTAGGTGAGCAGGCGCGCGGACTCGAGCTCCATCGCCATGTCCGAGACCTTCCACTGCAGGCCCTGCAGGTCGGCCAGGCGGCGCGAACCGGACGCCCGGTCGCGGATGTAGCGGGCCGCGAGCTCGAGCGCGCCCTGCGCCGCCCCGATGCACATCGCGGCGTTGCCGAGCCGCTCGTGGTTGAGGTGGAAGAGCAGCGTCTTGAAGTTCTCCGGCGACCCTTCCAGCAGCACGTCGTCGGCCTCGACCCGCACGTTGTCGAAGGTGAGCTCGGCCTCGGTGGTGCCGTGGATGCCCATGTTCTTGTGCGTGCCCGCGCAGCCGACGCCCTCGGCGGTGAGGTCGACCACGACCGCGCCGATCTCGCCGTTCGGGAAGCGCGCCCACACCAGGGTCGCGTCGGCGACGTGGCCCTGCGTCGAGTAGTTCTTGTACGCGGTGAGGCGGTAGCCGGTGCCGTCGGGCTCGAGCTTGGCGCGCATCTTCGGCACCGCGCTGCCGGCCTCGGCCTCGGTGATGCCGATGGAGAAGGTGATCTCACCGGCGGCCACGCCCGGGAGCCAGCGCTGCTTCATCGCGTCGCTGCCGAGGTGACCGATGCCGCGCGGCGGCCCGTTGAGCGCGAGCTGCGCGATGATCGCCGAGGACACGCACGCGCGGGCGAGCTCCTCGAGCACGATGGTCGCCTCGACCTGCGACAGGCCCGCCCCGCCGTGCTCCTCGGGGATCGTGATGCCGAGCAGGCCCGCCTGCGCCAGCGCCTCGCGGGACTTGACCGGGTACTCGCCGGTCTCGTCCCAGTGGGCGGCCATCGGCGCCAGGTCGCGGTCGGCCACCTCGCGGGCGAGCGCCCGCAGCGCCGCCTGGTCCTCTGTGTCGGCCAGCAGGTCGGTGGCCGCTCCGTCCGTCGCGCTCATCTCAGGGGGATCCTACGGTCGCGGGTTCCCTGACGCCCGTGTCAGGGTTGCTGGCATTGTGTACGGGTGACCGTCGAAGCGATCGATGTCGGTGGCCGCAAGGTCCCTCCCCCGGGCGCCGCGGACCTCGTCGCGCCCAACGCCGCGGTGCTGCTGCGCCGCAACGCGACCGAGCACGGTGACCGGCCGGCCGTCCGTTGGGCCGACGGCGAGTGGACCTACGCCGAGCTGTGGGCCGAGATGCTGCGCTGGGCGGGCGCGTTCGACGCGCACCGCCCCGCAGACCCGGCCACCCCGTTCCACATCGGCGTGCTGCTCGACAACACCCCGGCCTACCTCGCCTGCATCGGCGCGGCCGCCGTCACCGGCGCGACCCTCGTCGGGCTCAACCCCACCCGCATGGGCGCCGAGCTGGCGCGCGACGCGAGCCACACCGACTGCGTGGCCGTCGTCACCGACGGCACCTACGACCAGCTCCTGACCGACGCCGGCATCGCGCTGCCCACGGTGGCGCGCAGCCCGGACACCGACGCCCGCTGGGTCGACGACCCGAGCCGCGATCCCGACATCTCCACGCGCTGGCTGCTCGTCCTCACGTCGGGCACCAGCAGCGCGCCGAAGGCCG
>DASZYF010000038.1:0-46913 GCA_035545535.1 Mycobacteriales bacterium
TGGCGGCTCGCGCCGTGCGCCCGGCTAGGGCCGGCTGGCGCTACGTCCACCGGGAAGGCGGGCCCACACCCGCTTGCCGCCGTCGATGGTCTGCACGCCCCAGTCGGCCAGGCCGTTGAGGATGAGCAGGCCACGTCCGCCTTCGTCGTCGGGGTCGCGCAGGTCGGGCAGCACGGAGGAACCGTCTTGGACGGCGATCTCGACGGCGTCGCGCAGGGCATGGACCTCGAGCCGCACGAAGCGTCTACGCCCGCAACCGGCTCCTGCTCCGGGATGGCTCGGTGACCGTCACGAACGCCAACCCCGCCATCGTCAAGCTGATCCGCATCCTAGGCCTCGACACCGAGCTGAACCTTCAGGAGCCCGGCACCGCGCCGCCGCCGCCAAGCGCGGCACTCGACGAGCTGTAGTCCCGATCAGGCGGCCCGTCGTCTCGCCCGGAACCGAAGGGTGGGCAGGGGCGGGATCGAACCGCCGACCTTCCGCTTTTCAGGCGGAGCGACGGCGGGTGCAAACGTGCAGGTCAGGGGCATGGCGGCGTCTGAAGGTGATCTCCGCGTGCACTCCGCGTGCAACAGCGGGTCTCGGTCTTCTCGGATCCCCGCCCTGCTGTCAGCGCAGCGGGAAGGCAGCCGAGGTGTAGGCCATGCACGAGCACGAGGGGTCGTAGCTGTACAGCCACCCCTGCGCTGTCTGGTAGTGCCGGGTCGGTGTGAACGAGCCCCCGATGACCTCGGCCGAGGCGAACCCGGGGAAGCCGTGCTCGATCGCCGCGGCCACGGCGGGGGCGGTCACGGCTCGTGCTGCGCCGAGGCCATCGACCGCGCGCTTGAGCAACCCCAGCTGGTCGCACTCAGACATCGGAGTGCCCTCGGCGAAGGCGTCCGCGAACGTCAGGCCGGCGGCGTTCATGACCGCGAGGCACGCGGGCCGGCCCGGCGGGCGGTACTGCCCGGGGTTGGCGAGGTCGAGGGCCGGCAGCCAGCCGACACCGGTGGCGCCCGTCAGCTGCCGCGCCGGGACGATGCCCGACCGCACGCCCTCGGCAGCCTCGTTGGCCGACGTGAGGGCGTAGCGCGGCCGGTAGCCCTGCGGGTCGGCGCCGGCGGCGAAGAACGCGAGTGTGTTGACCTCGGCGGGGATGACGTCGGTGACGTTGTCGGCTCGGAACTTGAGCACCGCCGCCTGGATCTGGGACACCAGCGCACCGTCGTCGGAGGTCGTGTTCGGGAAGGTGACGGACACAACGTCGTTGCTCGCCACGGGTACGCCGAGCGTGCTGAGGGCGGGCAGCAAGATGTGGTTGATCGCGTCGGACCAGGACGGCACGTCGGGGTACAGCACGCCGAGCTTCACGGGCAGTGCCCCGCCGGCGCGGCCGTTGCCGGTGTCCCACCGCGTCGTCAGGTAGCCGGTGCGGGCGAAGGAGTCGACGAGGTTGCGCATCGCGCCTTGCGCCGTGTACGTCACGGTGTCGAGGTACGTGGGCACCGCGGCGAAGTCCTGATCGCCGAGCACGGCCGTGGTGGCCCCCAGCGGGAGCACGCCGGCCTTGGCCAGGCACGAGTTGAACGTCGTCTGCACGGAGATCGCGAGGACCTCGTAGATGACGGCGAAGACGTGGTGGTCCTGCGTGAAGAAGGTGCAGGCGTCCGTCGCGATCTGGGAGGCCGGCTCGGTCGAGCTCGAGCTGATGTCGTCCGCCTCGAGCACGACCTTGCGTCCGCCGAAGCCGCCGTGGGCGTTGAGGTAGTTGATGTAGGCGGTGGCGTCGGCCTTCGCGTCGGTCGACGAGACGTTCGCGCCGAGCGCGGCGTTGGCGGACTGCGTGTTGCCGCTGTACAGCAGCCCGATCGAGATCGTCGTCGGGGTGACGCCCGGACCGTCGGCGAGGCGCGCAGCCGCCGTGCTCGATGGCGCGCCGACGGGGTGGGCCCGCGACGAGGTCGGCCCTGGTGGCGTGCGACCCGATCCGGTCGAGGCAGGTGGTAGGCCCGCGACGGGAGGGAGCCTCTGCGGTACGGTGACCAGATCGGTCGCGGACGTCGAGGGCGCCCCGGCCGCGGGCGTGCCGACCGTCGCCGGCGGTCCCAACCCTTGTTCGGCAGCGGGCGCACTGCCGAACGTCGCCACGCGTTCCGCTTGCGGGACAGTCGTGCCGCAGGCCGCCACGACGGCGCTGATCGCGGCCGCGACGAAGGTCGCGGCCACCGTTCCGCGCCGGCGGCAGCTCACGCGGAGAAGTGTTCCTCGCTGATGGGAGCGGTCACGTCCCGACCTTCGTCATGTCCCGTCCGCTGAAGTTGATGGTGAGGACCCGGCCGTCCTCGGCGCGGGAGAAGTAGCCCTTCATGCCCTTGCCGTCGCCTTCGGCGATCACGTAGCGATCACCGTCGCCTGCGAGGAGGGCGAGAGGGACCGGGGGCTGCTCGGCCGGTTCGCCCTCGGCCTGCAGCGTCGGGTCCGTGATCGTGACCGTGGCGATCAGCCGGCCCTCGCGCGGGACGATGTCCATCGTCGCGGCGGTCATCGCATAGCGACCGCCGTAGACGGCAAGCTCCAGGTCGTTCACCTCAGCGAGCTCCGGCTCGGCGGCGGTGATCCCCAGGTGGCGCTCGCGCGCCCAGGCACCGAGCTTGCCGTACAGCTGGGAGCCGGTAGGTGCGCAGTTCGTCATGCAGATGAAGGCGAACTCCCGCTCGGGAACCATGTCGAACGCCGACAGCTGGCCGAGCGTGGAGCCACCGTGGCTCACCTGGACGACGCCGCCGAGGTCGGTGAGGAGCCACGAGATGCCCACCGCATCACCCAGCGCGCTGCCCCGCATGTGCGCGGTCGGTGTCTGCATCTTGAGCCGCATCGCGTCGCTCAGCAGCGTGCTGTCCGTCAGGCCGAGGTGGAAGCGGGCCCACGCGACCTGGTCGCGGATGTCGGCTGTCCAGCCGCCCGCCGGAGCTCCCGACCGCGGGAGGTACCAGGGGCGAGCGAGCGAGAGGGTTCCGTCCGCCCCCCGCACGTGCCCGGACGCAAAGCGGTAGGTCATGATGTCCTTCGCGAAACCGAAGGTGCGCTCGAGCCCCAGCGGCGTGAGCACGAGGTCCTTGACCGCCCGCTCGTAGGGCTTGCCGGTGACCTTCTCGATGACGCGGCCGGCCAGGCTCAGCGAGGCGTTGTTGTAGGAGACCGTGGCGCCGAGCGGCGACACCTGCTCGAGCTCGGCCATGCGCTCGACGTAGCGCGCGAGGCAGTCGTCGCCGTCGCCGGTGTCGGTGAGGAAGTCGCCGAACCAGCCGGCCGTGTGGTTGAGCAAGTGCAGCACCGTGACGTCTTCCGCGACGCTCTCGTCCCGGAGCGTGAGCTCGGGGACGTGCCGGCGCACGCGGTCCTCGAGCGCGAGCCGGCCCTGCTCGACCAGCACGAGCAGCGCGGTCGCGGTGAAGGTCTTGCCGGTCGACCCGAACTGGAAGAGCGTGTCGTCGGTCACGGGCAACGGGTGCTCGATGTTGGTCACGCCGTGCACGGCGATCTCGGTCGATGCGCCGGAGACGACGGCCGCCACCGCTCCCGGGACGTCGAGCTCGGTGGCGATCTCGCTCAGCTCGTCCTGCAGCGACGTCACGTCGGCTCCCCTCGATCAGCACCTTCCGCCGTAAACCGTAACTTACGGCGTAAGTCACCGTCAAGGGCGGGCGAATCCCGCGACGAGTCCGGCGACGAGGCCCGCCCACATGTCGTCCAGCGTCGCCGGGTCGGCCGCGATCGCGCGCAGGAGCGGGAACTCCTCGGCCGGCAGGTCGGCCAGCGCCGACTCCTCCGCCGCGTCCCCCTGCAGCGCGGCGGTCGCCTCGACCTGCGTCATCGCGAGCAGCGAGAGCAGCACCGACTGCAGGGCCACGAAGGCGTCGACCGGGTCGTGGCCCGCGGCGGTGAACGCCCGCATGCCCGCCTCGAACGGGCGCGCCGTCTCGGAGTCCGCGAGCGGGATCGCCCGCGTGCTCAGCAGGGGCATCAGCCTCGGATGCTCCTGGGCCAAGCCGCGCAGCCCCTTCGCCGCGCCCCGGATCCACACCTCGCTGGTCGCATCGCCGGTGGGCAGGTTCGCGGTGCGGATGACGAGGTCGAACAGGCCGTCGAGCAGCGCCTTCTTGTTGGCGACGTGGTTGTACAGCGACATCGCCTCGACGCCGAGGCGGGTGGCGACCGACCGCATGCTCACCGCCTCGACGCCCTTGGCGTCGGCGATCGTGAGCGCGGCGCGCAGGACCCGGTCCCGGGACAAGGGCCGGCGGTTCGGCACGCCCGGCACAGTAGCCGCGGCCCATCGTTGTCCGCAGATCACATCGATGCGCGACGAGTTCGTCCGCCACCGACATCTCCGGGCCCGTCGAGCGCCTCTACCGTGGCGGCGTGCGCCGGAGCCACGTCCCGAAGCCGTGCCCTTGTGCGAGAGGCTGAGGGCCGGATGCTCGCGGAGCTGCTGCCGGTCGGGGTCGGGGCGGTCGCCCAGGTCGTGACGCCCGACGGTCGGGTGCACGTCGATGCCGTCGGCGCATCGCCCGGCGACTGCTTCCGCATCGCCTCGGTGACCAAGTCGTTCGTCGCCGCCGCGGTGCTGCGCCTCGGCATCGACCTCGATGCGCACATCGCCGCGCTGGTCGACCCCGCCATCGTCGAGCTCGTCGGCGACCACACCGTCCGCGCGCTGCTGTCGCACACCTCCGGGCTCGCCGATCACGCGGCCGACGCGACCTATGACCAGGACGTGCTCGTGGATCCCGATCGCCGGTGGACGCGCCTCGAGCAGGTCCGGCTCTGCGCCGGGCTCCCGCGCTTCGAGGGCCACCACTACAGCGACACGGCCTACGTGATCCTCGGCGACCTCCTGGAACGCGCCGTGGGCGGAACGCTCCCGACCGCCGTGCGCGCGCTGCTGCCGATGGACCTCCTCCCGCACACCTGGTGGGAGGTCCTGGAGCCGGCGCCGTCCGGCGCGCCGGCCCGTGCCCGCCAGCTGATCGGCGACGTCGAGGTCGCGTCCCTGCACGCATCGTTGGACCTGTGGGGTGGCGGCGGGATCGTCTCGACCTGCGGGGATCTCTGCACGTTCTTCACGTGGCTGTCCCACAGCGACCTGGCCGCCGCGATGGCTACCGAGGTCGACGCCCCGGGCAACGACCGGCACATGGGTCTCGGTGCCTTTCCGACGCCGTTGCCGGGCTGGGTCGGGCACACCGGGTTCTGGAACATCTGCGCCGGTGCTGACCCCGCGACCGACGCGAGCGTCGCCGTCGCCGTCCTGCAACGACCGCCCGACGCGCCGGCGGCCGACGAGGTGGCCCGCACCCTGATCGGAGCGCTCGCATGAGCCGGCTCGCCGCGGCGGTCGCCCGCACCGACGACATGGTCGCTGACCTCGCCGCACTCGTCGGGGTCGAATCGCCGTCGTCCGACCCGGAGGCGACCCGCGCGTGCGGCGAGGTGCTCGTCGAGCAGGTCCGGCGGACAGTTGGTGCCAAGCCGGAGCGCTGCACCGTCGGAGGTGTCACCCATCTGCGGTGGGCGTTCGGCAGCTCTCCTCGCGTGCTGCTGGTCGGGCACATCGACACGGTGTGGCCGCACGGCACGCTCGCCCGGTGGCCCTTCGCGGTGAGTGACGGCCGGGCGACCGGGCCGGGCTGCTTCGACATGAAGGCCGGTCTCGTCCAGACGGTGCACGCGCTGTCCCTGCTCGATGACCTCGACGGGGTGACGCTGCTCGTGACCGCCGACGAAGAGCTCGGTTCGCCGTCGTCGCGTGCGCTGATCGAGGAGACCGCGGCCGGCATGCGCGCCGCGCTCGTGATGGAGCCGTCTGCCGCCGGCGCGCTCAAGACCGCGCGCAAGGGCGTGAGCATGTACGAGCTCACCCTGCACGGGCGAGCCGCGCACGCGGGCCTCGAGCCGTGGGCGGGCCGCAACGCCGCGGTCGCCGCGGCGCACGTGGTGCTCGCGGCCGCCCGGCTCGACGCCCGCGACGTCGGCACCACGGTCACCCCCACCACGGTGGCGGCCGGGACGACCACGAACACCGTCCCGGCGGCGGCGACGGTCACCGTCGACGTGCGGGCGACATCGACCGCCGAGCAGGAGCGCATCGACACCGCGCTGCGCGCGCTCGACCCCGGCGTCGACGGTGTCACGCTCACCGTCGGCGGTGGCATCAATCGCAGGCCGCTCGAGGCCGCCCGGTCCGCCGAGCTCTTCGCGCTGGCCCAGCGGGAAGCGGTCGCGCTGGGCCTCGGCCGGCTCGGCGGCGTCGCGGTCGGCGGTGGGTCCGACGGGAACTTCACGGCGGGCATCGGCATCCCCACGCTCGACGGCCTCGGCGCGGTCGGCGACCACGCGCACGGCGAGGGCGAGTTCGTCGACATCGCCGCCCTCGCCCCGCGCACGGCGCTGCTCGCCGCGCTCATCGAGGTCGTGCAGCGGCCGTGAGCGGCCGCGGCTACCGCAGGGCTTGACGCAGCCCTTCGATGACGACGCCGATGGCGGCCGTGAACGCCGCCTCCGCGGACGGGTGTGACGGCGCGGTCGCCAGCAGCTCGCGCAGCAACGGATGGCTGTCGACGTCCACCGAGGGCGGCGCCGGTGTGAGCTCCAGGGTCACGACTCCGACCAGCGCGCCCAGGAACGCGTTGTACCCCTCGACCAGCGCCCGCCCGCGGAACCCCCCGCGGTGCAGAGCGCCGAGGATCGCCTCGACGAGGTCGAGGTCACCGGCGCTCGACACGAGCGTCCCCATGAGCGCGGCGGTGTGGGGATGGCGGCGCACCGCCCGCCGCCACCGGCGCGCGAACGCGGCCAGCCAGTCGTCCCACGCCGGTGACGTGGGAAGCCGGACCTCGTCGGCGACGAGCATGCTGACGTCGACCAGCAGCGCATCGCGGTCCGGCACGTGCACGTAGAGCGCGCCCACCTGCACGCCGAGCTCGGCGGCGAGCCGGCGCATCGAGAACGCCGCGAGCCCGTCGCGGTCGATCAGCTCCAGCGCGGTGCGCGCGATGGCCGGACGGGACAGGCCGGCGATCACCCGGGTGCGGGTCTTGCCAGCCGTTGCCACGCGGCCTACCGTAAGCATGATGAACGGTGTTCAGCAAACCGGGGTGCCGCACACCGTGCTCTACGGGCGCCGCGAGCACCTCGACCCGCAGCTGTCGCCGGACGGTTCGACGATCGCCTACCTCGCGCCGCACGCGGGCGCGCAGAACCTCTGGCTCCACGACCGGGCCACCGCGACGGACCGGCCCCTGACGGCGCACACCGATGACGGGATCGGCGCCTGGTACTCGTCGGTGTCTCTCATCGGTACGAGCGCCTTCTACCGCTGGACCGCCGACGGCAAGCACATCGCCTACCTGCGCGACCACGACGGCGACGAGGCACTCCGGCTCCACGCCGTCGACGTCGGCTCCGGCGAGACCGTCGACCTGACGCCGTGGCCGGCGGTGCAGGTCGCGATCCTCGCGCAGGACCCCACACGTCCCACCGAGCTGCTGATCCTCGCCAACCGTGACGACGCGACCCGCCACGACGCGTGGCTCATCGACGTCGCGGCCCGCACCGCGACGAAGGTGCTGGACAACCCCGGCTGGCGCTCGTGGCTCGTGGGCCCGGACCTCGCGATCGTCGGGGGCGTGCGCGCCCGCGCCGACGGCACGGCCGTTCTCGAGCGGCTCGACGGGACGCCGGTGCTCGAGCTGGACGCGGACGAGGCGGTCATCAGCACGCGCGAGCTCTGGGGCCTCGACGAGCACGGCCACGCGCTGATGCTCACCTCCAAGGGGGTCGCGTCGCAGCAGCTGCAACGGATCGACCTGCGCACCGGCGAGCGCGAGATCGTGCTCGGCGACGAGCGCTACGACATCGCGTATCCGGTCGTCGACCCCGTCACCCGCGGGGTGCGGGCCGCGGTGGTCGTGCGCGTGCAGAACGACACCGACGTCATCGACGACAGCTGGGCCGCTGATCTCGCGCTCGCCCGCGCCGCGATCGGAGCCGGGCCCCAGCTCCAGGTCGTCAGCCGCGACCTCGACGACCGCACCTGGATCGTCGAAGCGAACGACCACACCGGCCTGGCGTACCACCTGCTCGACCGCGACACCCGGGCCGTCACCCCGCTGTTCGACGCCCTGCCGGGACTGCGCGGACACATCCTGGCCCCGCAGGAACCCTTCACGATCGCCGCCCGCGATGGGCTCACCCTGCCCGGCTACATCGTCTGGCCGCCCGAGCTGCCCCGACGGTCACTGCCCGCGGTCGTCCTGGTCCACGGCGGGCCGGCGACCCGGCACACGTTCGGCTGGTCCGACCCGTACATGCCCGTCGCCCAGTTCCTCGCGACCCGCGGCATCGCCGTCCTCGAGGTCGACTACCGGGGGTCGTCGGGCTACGGCCGGGCTCACCTGCGGGCCGGTGACCGTGAACGCGGCCGTGCCATGCACACGGACCTGCTCGACGTGCTCGACTGGACGGTCGACGAGGGGTGGGTCGACGCCCGGCGCGTCGCCATCATGGGCGTCTCCTACGGCGGCTACGCCGCCCTGGTCGGAGCCACATTCACCCCCGAGCGCTTCCGCTGCGCCATCGACGTCTGCGGGCCGAGCGACTGGCTGTCGACGTTCGAGGAGATCCCGCCGTACTGGGAGGCCGCGCGAGCGTCTTTGATCCGCCAGATCGGCGACCCCGACACCGAGCCGGACTTCCTGCGCGCGGTCTCGCCGTTGCACCACGCCGACCGGATCGCCATCCCGTTGCTCGTCGCGCACGGAGCCAACGATCCCCGCGTCAAGCAGGCGCAGACCGACCGCATCGTCGAAGCCGCCCGCGCCAACGGGGTCGAGTGCACCTACCTGCACTTCCCCGACGAGGGCCACGTGTTCGCGAAGCCGGAGTCCTGGGGCCGGCTGCTCGAGGAGACCGCGACGCTGCTGGAGCGCCACCTGTGAGCCGTCGTCTCCTCCTCGCGTTCGCGGCCGTGCCCGCGTTCGTGGCGTGCGGCACCACCGTCCCCGGGGCTGACTACACCGGCGTGCGGACCGGGGGTCCGGCGGCCGCCATCGGCGCCGGGGGAGTGCCGGCACCCGTCGGCGCCACCACGACGGCCGCGGGGAGCGGGCCCATCGGCGCCGCACTGCCCACGCAGGCCACGGCAGGCGTGCTTCCCGGCCTCGGGCCGGCGCCCTCCGCCACGGGCGGCGCCGGCACCCTCGCGAAGCCTTCCTCGCTGCCCGCCGGGCCGACGACCGGCCCCAGCGCCGCACGTCGGCCGACCACGTCGGCGCCGCTCCCGGTCGGTGTCACCGCGACCGCGATCAACGTCGGCTTCACCTACGACCCCGGTGCGAACCAGGCGCTCGCCGCGGTGGGCGGAGCGGCGCTCGCCGGGGCTGACGTGAAGCAGATGTTCCAGGCGGTCATCGACGACATCAACGCGCATGGCGGGATCGTCGGCAAGCAGATCAGCCCCGTCGTCGACACGGTGTCCGACAACGGCCAGTCGCAGGCCCAGGCCGACGACGAGGCGTGCAGCTACTTCACCCAGGACCACCGCACCTACGCCGTCTTCATCCTGCCCGGCGACGAGGAGGGTCGGCGCTGCCTCGAGCGCAACGGCGCGACCGCGTTGGTCAACGAGACCCTGAGCACGACGACCGAGGGCGACTTCGCCCGCCATCCGAGCTACGTCGAACCGGGAACGCTGGCGTACGACCGGGCGCTCGTGACGCTGTCCGGCTCGTTGGCGCGGCAGGGCTGGTACGGCGGGTGGAACACGAGGACGGGGTCGTCGATGCCGGGTGGTGCGCCGGTCCTCGGCGTGGTCTACGAGGACGACGGCGCCGAAGGCGGGTCCATGAAGTCCGCGGTCACCTCGCGCCTGCTGCCGGCGCTGGCGGCCGCCGGACATCCGGTCGACCCGGCGAACGTCGTGTCGGTGACCGCGATCAACAGCTCGGCTGACTACTCGGCCTTCACCACGCAGGCATCGACCGCGGCGCTTAAGCTCGCGTCCAACGGCGTCACCCACGTGATCCTCGCCGACCATGCCGGTGGCCTGATGGAGTTCATGGTCGCCGCAGCCGACAAGCAGGGCTACTTCCCGCGCTACGGCTTCACCACGCAGGCCGGGCCGCAGGCCAACCTCGACGCCGGTCTCGTCAGCGCGAAGGACCTGGCCGGCTCCATGGGCATCGGCTGGTTCCCCAACCTCGACCTGCCGGCGGCGGCCAACCCGCCGAACGGCCCCTACTCCACGGCCGCCACCAAGCACTGCCTGGCGGTGCTCGCGGCCAAGGGCATCACCTTCGCGAACGCCAACGCGAGCTCCCAGGGCCTCGGGGTGTGCGATGACCTGTACACCCTCAAGCAGGTCCTCGAAGCCGGCGGGCCGGAGCTGACCACCGCGAGCTGGTCACGGGGCATCGCCGCCCTCGGCAACCGCCTGACCAGCGCCGTCTCGCTGGCCCAGACGATCGCGCCCGACCACCGCGACACGGCCGACGGCGTGCGCGACTACGACTTCGATGCGTCGTGCCGGTGCATGGCCTACGTCGGCTCCACCTACGCCCCCGCGTCCTGATCTGTTCGTGCGCACCAGGATGGCGATGCTCCTTGTGCTGACGGCACATGCCCGCGCCGGCCTCGCGCCGGGACCATCATCGGCATGCAGACGCTCAGCCCGGTCGATGAAGCCCGGATGCTGGCCGACCGGGCCGGCGTGGAGGTCCGGCGGATCCTGTCGCCGGCCGACTGCCGGACCGGAGGGGCCGTCCTCGCCGACGTCTGGCGCACTCCGAACGAGAGCCCGCCCCTCACGCCCGAGACCCTGCGCGCCCTGTCACACGTCGGTGCCTACGTCTACGGCGTCTGGGACCGCACCGACGGGCTCGTCGGCGTCAGCGTCGGCTTCCTCACCGGCGGTCCGACCATCGCGCTGCACTCCCATGTCACCGGCGTGCTCTCCTCCCACCGCCGCCGCGGGCTGGGTCTCGTGCTCAAGCAGCATCAGCGGGCGTGGGCTCTGGCCCAGGGCATCGACACGATCGGCTGGACGTGCGATCCCCTCGTGCGGCGCAACATGATGTTCAACCTCGCCCGGCTCGGCGCCGCCGTCCAGGACTACGTCCCCGACTTCTACGGCGCGATGACCGACGGCGTCAACGCGGGTGACAGCTCAGATCGCGCTGAGCTCACCTGGACGCTCAGGACCCCGCGCAGCGGGTTGACCGAGGCGGCCGACGCCGTGCCGGCGATCCGCCTCGATCGGGGCGCACCGGTGCCGGTCGACCCCGGGACCGCCCGCCGTGTGCTGGTGGCCACCCCCGAGGACATCGAAGCGCTGCGGAGCACTGACCGCGCGGCCGCAAAGGCATGGCGCCTCGCCGTCCGAGAAGCATTGGTCAGCCGGCTTGCCGCGGGCTGGCAGGTGCGCGGCATCACCGCCGGTGGCGACTACGTGGTGGAGGCACCGTGAAGCTGTCGACGATCGAGCTCATCCGCGTCGGCCTCCCCCTGGTCGCGCCCTTCCGCACCTCGTTCGGAACACAGACCGAACGCGACGTGCTGCTGGTGAGGGTCGAGACGCCCGAGTCGGAGGGTTGGGCCGAGTGCGTGGCGCTCGCGGACCCGATCTACAACGAGGAGTACGTGCAGGGCGCGCAGGAGGTCATCGAGCGCTACCTCGCCCCCGCGCTGCTGGCCGGGCCCGACGTCTCCGCGGCGCGGGTCGCCTCCGTCCTCGCCCCGTTCAAGGGTCAGCGCATGGCGAAGGCCGCGCTCGAGACCGCCGTGCTGGACGCCGAGCTGCGCGCGGCCGGCACGTCCTTCGCCACGTTCCTCGGCGGCGTGCGCGACCGCATCCCGGCCGGCGTGAGCGTCGGGATCATGGACTCGATCCCGGCGCTGCTCGACGCCGTCGGGGGCTACCTCGACGCGGGCTACGTCCGCATCAAGCTCAAGATCGAGCCGGGGTGGGACGTCGAGCCGGTTCGCGCAGTACGGGAGCGGTTCGGAGACGACGTCCTGCTGCAGACCGACGCCAACACCGCCTACACCCTCGGCGACTGGAAGACCCTCGCCGCGATGGACCCGTTCGACCTGCTGCTCGTGGAGCAGCCCCTCGAGGAAGACGACCTCCGGGGTCATGCGGAGCTCGCGCGCCGCATCACGACCCCGGTGTGCCTCGACGAGTCGATCGTCAGCGCCCGCGCAGCCGCGGACGCGATCGCCCTCGGGGCCTGCCACATCATCAACATCAAGCCAGGCCGTGTCGGCGGCTACCTCGAATCACGGCGCATCCACGACATCGCGGTCGCGAACGGGATCGGCGTGTGGTGCGGCGGCATGCTCGAGACCGGGATCGGACGTGCGGCCAACGCGGCCCTGGCCGCCTTGCCCGGGTTCACGTTGCCGGGTGACGTGTCGGCATCCGACCGGTACTACGCGCAGGACCTCACGGCACCCTTCGTGCTCACCGACGGCCACGTCACCGTGCCCACCGGCCCCGGCATCGGCGTCGACCCGCTGCCGGACGTCCTGGCCGCGATCAGCACCACCCGCCGCACGATCGCCGCAGGATGATCGCAGCAGCCCGCGCCCCGCGCGGGGCGCCGACGCGCATGACGGGGGGTGGTGACACCGTGGAGGAGACGACCGGTCCGACGCTGCAGGACATCGTCGACACCGTCGGCGTCGTCTCCGTCCTGACCGCACCGCACGGGCTGGACCGCGACATCAACGATGTCGTGCTCCTCGACGTCGCCGCCCCCGACGAGGCGGTGGGCAAGGGGGACATCGTCCTCGCTCTCGGTGCCGCGCCGGGACGGGCGGACACCGCCGAGCTCCTCGATCGCCTGTCGGCCGGCGGCGCCGCGGCGATCGTGCTGCGCACCGATGAAGCGTTGCCGGAGACGCTCGTGCACCGAGCCGAGTCGGGTGACGTCGCCCTGCTCACGGTCGCTCGCGACGTGTCGTGGGCGCAGCTGCACCTGCTGCTGCGCACCGTGGTCTCGGGCGTGCGTCAGGCGCCGCCCCGGGTGGAGGCCGGACTGCAGCTGGGTGACCTGTTCGGCTTCGCCAACGCCGTTGCCGCGATGGTGGGCGCGGCGGTGACGATCGAGGACCCGTCGTCGCGGGTCCTGGCCTTCAGCAACACCGACCACGTCATCGACGAGGCCCGTCGCGCCACCATCCTCGGGCGCGCGGTCCCCGAGGGCTACGGCACGAGTGACGTCATCCGCCAGGCACTGCGTCGCATCGCCGCCGAGGAAGAACCCGTGCTCCTGCCGGCGTGGAACGACGTGCGCACGCGGATGGCGATCGGTGTGCGCGCCGCCGGAGAGTTGCTCGGCAGCATCTGGCTCGTCGAGGGCGACGAGCCGTTCACCGCCGAACAGGCTCAGCTGCTGTCGCAGGCGGGCCGGCTCGCAGCGATGCACCTCATCCGAGCGCGCAGCAGCGACGACCTGGAGAGGCACCGCCGCGGCGAGCTCCTCAAGGCCGTGCTCGAAGGTCGCCGGCCCGCCCGCGGGCTCGCGACCGAGCTCGGGCTCGGTGAGGACGATCCGGTGTGCGTCATCGCCTTCGAGGTGTTCCCACCGTCCGCTGACGACGCCGACCGCGCGGTCACCGCGTTCCGGGTCGTCGATCTGCTCTCCATGCACTTCGCGTCCTACCGGCGGCCGGCCGCCGTGGTCGCGACCGGACGCACCGTGCTCGCCCTTGTCAGCGCCGCCGGCACCGCTCGCGACCTGATGCCACTGGCCGACGACCTCACCGCGCGCATCTCCGCGGCCACCCGCCAGCCGGTGCGCGCCGCGGTCGGCACCGTCGTCGCCGGGATCGGGGACGTGTCGCGCAGCCTCACCGATGCTGAAGCGGCTCTGGACGTCAGCGACCGCACGCGCTCGGTCGTCACCGCCGATGACGCGCGGGGGCGCATCGTCCTCGCGCGCCTGTCGGACCTGGTGCGGAGCAACGACGACCTTGCGCGCGGTGAGGTCGCGAACCTGGTGGCGCTGGACCGCCAGAAGGGCACCACCCACGCCGCCACCCTGCTGGCGTTCCTCGATCACATGGGCGACGTGCGCGCCGCGGCGACCGAGCTGGCCGTGCATCCCAACACGTTCCGCTACCGGCTCAAGCGTGTGCAAGAGCTCATCGCCCTCGACCTCGACGACCCCGCCGACCGCCTCGTCGCCCACCTCCAGCTGAAGGCCCTGCTCGCATGAGGGCGGGGCCGGGTCAGAAGCGTGCGCGAAGGTTCCGCCGATGCGCCGTCGCCGGGGCCGTCCTGCCGTTCGCGGTCGCTCTGCTCACCGGTTGCGGGGACCTGCAGTTCCAGAACGACCACCGCCTGCACTTCACGGCTCCCGTCCATGACCTGGCCAAGGTCACGCTCCCCCTGACGCTCGCGTGGACGATGCGGGACCCGAGCCCGCGGCAGGCGAGCTACGCCGTGTTCGTCGACCGCGCCCCGATCAAGCCGGGTCAGAGCCTGAAGGCGGTCTTCGCCGACCAGTCCACGTGCAAGACGGACCCGGCCTGCCCGACCACCGACGACCTCGCCTCCCGCAACGTCTACGTGACCGCCGACCCGACCCTCTCGATCGCCCGCGTGCCGATCCTGCCGGCGGGCACGAGCCGCAAGATCCACACCTTCACAGTGATCCTCATCGACCGCACCGGGCACCGCATCGGCGAGGCGGCGTGGGAACGCGACGTCGAGATCCCGAAGAGCCTGGTGGCCTCGTGACCGTCCTCACCCCGGCCGAGGAGGCGCGGCTCACCGAGCACCACGACCGGCACGACCGCGCCCGCGAGATCCTCGGGGTCGACGGGGTCGAGCACACCGAGCGACTGCGCGACACGTTGCGCGGACACGGCGTGACGCTGTACCCCGTCAGCGCGCTCGGGCTGCTGCTGCTCGTCGACGGCTTCCAAGGGACCGCCTTCACCGTCCTCACGCCCGACCTGCAGCGTGCCCTCGGCGTCGGTCTCGGCGCACTGGCCGGCGCGCGCATCCTCACCTTCGTCGCCACCGTGCTGGCGCCGCTGCCGATGGCCGCGCTCGCGAGCAGCCGCCTGGTCCGCTCGGGTCGTGTCGGTCGCGCCTCGATCTGCATCGTCACCGGCCTCGCGTGGAGCCTCATCACACTCACGACCGGCTTCGTCACCTCGCTCCTTGCGCTCATCGGTGTCCTGGTCTTCGACGGGCTCTCCAGCGGCAGCGTCGCCGCACTGCACGCCCCGTTGCTCGCCGACTCCTACCCGCCGCGGGCGCGCGTGCGGATCTACGCGCTGTACGCGCAGATCGCGACGCTCGGTGCTCTCATCAGCCCGCTCCTCGTCAGCCTGCTCGCCGGGCCGTTCGACCTCACCTGGCGGGGCGTCTTCCTCGGCCTCGGCGGGTTGTCGCTCCTGGGCACGTTCGTCTCCTTCGGTCTGCGCGACCCCGGGCCCGGCAAGTTCGACACCGAAGCGATCCGCTCCGAGACCCTCGGCGACACGAGCCACGTCGACCTCGGCTTCTTCGAGATCGTGCGCCGGCTGCTGCTGATCCCGTCAGTGCAACGCATCCTCACCGGCTTCGCCGTCTTCGGCGTCCTCTCGATCCCGCTCGCGACCTTCATCTCGACGTTCCTGTACGAGCAGTACCGGCTAGGCATCGTCGCGCGCGGGTTCTTCTTCGCCGGCGTCGCTGCGGTGACGATCGTCGGGCTGGCGGTCTGGGGCCGTCGCGGCGAGCAGGAGTTCAGCAAGGATCCCGGCGAGGTCGTCGACCGGGCGGGCACATACCTGGCGATCGGCGTGGTCTTCGTCGTCGTCGGCGCGGTCGTGCACCTGCTCGCCCTCGCGTTCGTGTTCATCGCCGTGGGCCAGACCGTCATCGCGCTCATGAGCCCCGGCCTCACGGCCGTCTCGCAGAGCCTGGTGGACGCCCGGTTCCGACCGCACCTCGCGGCGATCCTCGGCCTGTTCACGGCAGCGGGCGCAATCTTCGGGACCCTGTTCCTGAGCTCGATCAACCAGCGCTTCGGGATCGTCGGGTCGATGGTCAGCCTCATCGTGCCCGGCGTCATCGGCGCGATGATCGTGCGCTCGGCCCGCGGCCTCGTAGGCCCGGACATGGACCGGATGATCGAGTCGCTCCTCGAGGAGCAGGACCTCGCGGCGTTGCACGCGTCCGGCGGCCGGCTGCCGATGCTCGCATGCCGCGGTGTGAACTTCTCCTACGGGCAGCTCCAGGTGCTCTTCGACGTCGACTTCACCGTGGACCAGGGCGAGATGGTCGCGCTGCTCGGCACGAACGGCGCCGGGAAGTCGACGCTGCTGAAGGTCGTGTCCGGCATCGGCCTGCCGCAGTCGGGCACCGTGCGCATGGGTGGTCACGACATCACCTACCTCGATGCCGAACGGCGCCTGCGGCTGGGCATCACGCAGATCCCCGGCGGCCGCGCGGTGTTCGGCCCGTTGAACGTCGTCGACAACCTCAGATGCTTCGGCTATACGCTCGGATCGAGCCGGAAGGTCGTCGACGACGCCATCGGCCGCTGCCTCGCCGCGTTCCCGCGCCTGGACGAGCGCAAGGGCTCAGCCGCCGTGACGCTGTCGGGCGGTGAGCAGCAGATGCTCGGCCTGTCGAAGGCTCTGATGCTCAAGCCCCAGCTCCTGCTGATCGACGAGCTCTCGCTCGGCCTCGCTCCCGTCATCGTGGCGCAGCTCCTCGACATGGTCCGATCGATCAACGAGGAAGGCACGGCCGTCGTTCTGGTCGAGCAGTCGGTCAACATCGCGCTCTCCCTCGTCGATCACGCCTACTTCATGGAGAAGGGCCAGATGCGCTTCGACGGTCCGGCGCAGGAGCTCCTCGGCCGGGACGACCTGCTGCGCGCGGTGTTCCTCGAGGGCGCGACCAAGGGCGCGGCGCGGGCGGACGGCCGCCCCGCCCGTCGGGCCAAGACGCGGGCGGCCCGATGATCGAGACGATGCGGTTCGCGCTGGCCGAGGGCTGGGCGTCGCTGCGGGCCGTCAAGGTGCGGACCTGGTCGATGATCGTCGCCGCCGTCGTCGTGGTCTACGTCGTGCTCACCTTCGTCCTGCCGCACGTGATCAGCACCGACAGCACCAGGTCACGGCACTGGGAGACGCCGCTGCCCTCGGTCGTGCTCGGCCTGATCGAGGGAGTTGCCTACGGCCTGCTCGGCGTCGGCCTCGTGCTCGTCTACCGCACCAACCGGATCATCAACTTCGCGCACGGGCAGATCGGCGCCTTCGCGGCCGCGTTCTTCGGCGTCGAGGTCATCAAGTGGCACATCCCCTACTGGGTCTCCCTGCCGCTCGCGCTCGCCCTCGCCGGCGGGGTCGGCGCTCTTTCCGAAGCCGTCGTGATCCGCCGTCTGCGCAAGGCGCCCCTCGTGATGAGCGTCGTGGCGACCCTCGGTCTCGGTCAGCTGCTCGTGGGCCTCGGCTTCCTCATCAACAACCAGGCCGGTGCGGGGGCCAAGTTCCCCAGCCCGCCGGGCATGCCCACGTTCCGGGTGGGTGCCCGCCTCGTCACGCCGTCGAACTTCGCCCTGCTGACGCTGGGCCCGCTCGTGGTCATCGCGATCGGTGCGTTCCTGCGGTTCAGCCGGGTCGGCGTCGCGCTGCGCGGCTCAGCCGCCAACCCCGAGGCCGCGCGCATGGCCGGGATCTTCGCCAGCCGCATGTCCTCGCTGGCCTGGGCGATCGCCGGCGCGTTGGCCGGCTTCTCGGCGATCCTGACCGCGCCGGACATCGGGTACCAGTCGGCGAGCAGCTTCGGGCCGTCACTGCTGCTCCGAGCGCTCTTCGGCGCGGTCCTGGCCCGCATGTTCAACATGCCGCTGGCGCTGTTCTGGGGTGCGGTGCTCGGGGTGATCGAGGCGCTGCTGCACTGGAACTTCAATCACGCGAGCTTCGTCGAGGTCGTCCTGTTCGTCATCATCGTGATCGCGCTGCTGGCGCAGCGACGGCTGAGCGGGCGGGGTGAGGAGAAGGGGTCCTGGGCCTCCGTGCAGGCCCTCGCACCGGTGCCCAAGGCGCTGCGAGAGCTCTGGCTCGTCCGCAACCTCGGTCGCACCATCGCCGTCGTCGCGGTTGCGTTCCTGTTCCTCCTCCCGGTCTCCGGGCTCATCGACAACACCGACGCCGTGACGCTGACCGGCGACTTCGCGTTCGTCATCGTCGGGCTGTCCGTGGGCGTCATCACCGGTCTGGCCGGCCAGCTCTCACTCGGTCAGTTCGCCATCGCATCGATCGGCGCGGTCGTGAGCTATCAGGTCGCCTATCGCACGGGGAGCTACCTCGAGAGCTTCTTCTACGCCGGCATCGCCGCAGCGGTCGTGAGCGTCGTCATCGGCCTGCCGGCCCTGCGGATCAAGGGGCTGCTCCTCACCGTCACGACCCTGGCGTTCGCTCTCGTCGTCCCGAACTGGCTGCTCCAGCAGCCCTGGATGCTCGGCACCAGCGGCGTGGACCCCGGCCGGCCCGTCATCGCTCACCATGCGCTGAACACCGGCAAGGACTACTACTACTTCGGTCTGGCGATCGTCGCCGTCGCGCTGCTGCTCGCCCGCAACATCCGGGCCGGCGGTCTCGGCCGCCTGCTCATCGCGGTGCGGGACAACGAAGACGCCGCCCGCGCCTTCACCGTGCCCGCCGCGTTGGTCAAGCTGCAGGGCTTCGCCCTGGCCGGCTTCATCGCCGGTCTCGGCGGTGCGCTGTACGGGCACTCGCTGTCGAGCGTCGGGAGCTCGTCGTTCCCTGTCGACGTCAGCACGCAGGTCGTCGTCATGGCGGTCGTCGGCGGCCTGTCGATCCTGTCCGGGCCGATCCTCGGCGTGCTGTTCGTCTTCGTGCTGCCGCAGTTCGGACATCTCGACAGCCTCGGTCTGGTCGCGACCAACTTCGGGCTGCTCATCATCATCATGTACCTGCCCGGTGGGCTCGCCACCATCCTCGGCCGCGTCCGGGACCGCATCTTCAGGGCCATCGGCCGACGGGCCGGCATCGACGTGGAAGCCGCCTACCTCGCGGAGGCGAGCTCGGGAGCCGCCGACGAGGACACCGGCGCCCCGGCGCGCGCCCCGCTGACGGTCGCGCCCCGCCACCGGGCCCTGCCAGGCCCCGTCCTCGAAGCCGACGGGCTCGTCAAGAGCTTCGGTGGCATCCGCGCCGTGCGGGGCGTCTCCCTCGCCGTCAACGCCGGCGAGACGCTCGGTCTCATCGGACCCAACGGCGCCGGCAAGACCACGACCTTCGAGCTGATCGCCGGGTTCATCCGCGCCGACGCCGGCACGGTCCGCTTCCGCGGGACCGACGTGACCCACCTCTCCGCCGAGGCGCGCGGCCGCGAAGGGCTGATCCGCTCCTTCCAGGACGCCGCGCTGTTCCCCACGCTGACGGTCCTCGAGTGCGTGCAGCTCGCGATGGAGAAGCGCGACCCCACCCGCATGCTGACCTCGGTCTCCGGCTGGACCCGCGCCGAGAAGCGCAAGGAGGCGCAGGCCCGCGAGCTCGTCAGCTGGATGGGACTCGACCGCTACCGCTCGGCGCAGGTGCAGGCGCTGTCGACCGGGACGCGCCGCATCGCGGAGATCGCGTGCCTCGTCGGGCTCGAGCCCGAGGTGCTGCTCCTGGACGAGCCGGCTGCGGGAGTCGCCCAGAAGGAGACGGAGGCGCTCGGCGCTCTGCTCGTCCAGCTCAAGGCGCAGCTGGACCTCACCCTGGTCATCATCGAGCACGACATCCCCCTCGTCATGGACCTCTCGGACCGCATCGTGTGCATGGCGGACGGGGAGGTCATCGCGGCGGGGCCGCCGGACATCGTCCGCACCGACCCGCGGGTCGTCGAGTCCTACCTCGGCGGCGACATCACTGCGATCGAGAGGTCCGGCGCGCGGCGCGCGACGGGGCCGAGCCGCCGCACGAAGCCTGCCGTCGCACTGGCCGGGAGCGCGTCATGACCGAAGTCCTCACGACCGCGCCGACGGAGACCGCGAACGTCGACGGCGACAGACGACGCGCGTCCGGAGCCCGTGCTGTCCTGCGCCGCATCGCGGCGGTCCCGCGCATCCTCACCTGGTGCGGCCTGGTGGTCACGGCCGCCGGCTTCGTGCTCATCGCGATCGCCTGGGGCGAGATCGCGGCACGCACCGCCGTGGCTCTGCAGCTGCCCTACCTCATGAGCGCGGGGATCGTGGGGCTCGGGCTCGTGCTCGTCGGCATGACCTTGGTGGCCATCGACGCCAAGCTCGCCGACGCGCGGGCCCGCGCCGCGCAGGCGAGCGAGCTCGCAACCCGCCTCGCCGCGCTGCTGGAACGCGGGACCCGGCCGTGACCCGGCACCCGCTGCGCACCGCGCTGCTGACCAGCGCGGGGCTCATCGTCGCGGGCTTCGTCGTCATCGCGCTCGGACAGCGCGTCGTGGCCCGCACGCTCGACGTGTCCGACCAGATGGCCGGCATCGTCAGCGGCGGCATCGGCGGCATCGCGCTCATCAGCGTCGGCTGCGTGTTCGCGCTCGTCCAAGTGGGGCGCTTCGTCGAAGACGGCGCCCGGTCCGACACCGACACGGTCATCGACATCGTCGCGCAGCTCAACGCCCTGCCCCCCGCCCCCGACCCGCCCCGCAAGACCTCCCGGCGGCGGGCTCCGTGATGCGCCGGGCCACGCCGCTGGTCCTGGCCGGGCTGTTCACGCTCGCCGGCGCCGCGCCGGCGCTGGCCGCGCACCGCCCCGCGGCTGAGGCGGACGTCACGGTGACGGTCCCGATCACCGCCGAGGCCTGGTGGACGAGCAGCCCGGTGTGCGCGGGCGGGGTCCCCTGCGGCACCCTCGGCGCGACCCCGGTCAACCCCTTCGGCGCCGGAACGCTGCACGTCGCCGTCACCGCCGGCACCGAGACCGCGCGCTCCTACCTCACCCTCGGCACGGCGGCGCCGCCGGGGGCGGAGCTGACCGACGCCACGTTGACGGTCGCGCTCGACACGACGACGCCGGGTGACGGCAACGAAGCGCCCGACACCTCGCACGTGTGGGTCTGCGTCACCACGCAACCCGTCACACCCGGTGAGGGGCAGATCGGCACCCCGCCGGCCGCGGACTGCTCCACGCACGTGGAGCTCAACTACCAGCCCGGCGCCATCCCCAGCCTGACCGGCGACCTCACACCCATGCTCGCCGTGCTGTCCAAGCCGAAGATCACCCTCGCGCTGATCGCGTCGCAACGCAGCGCGACGACCGACGCCTGGCACGTCGTGTTCTCCTCGCACACGCGCGCCGCCGCACCGACGCCACCGGCCTCTCTCGTCGAGACCTTCGGCCCGACCGGCTCCACCGTGGCGCCCTCGCCACCCGCACCGCCCGCTCCATCGACGCGCACACCTGCTCTGCCGGCGACCTCGCCCGCCCCGCCGTCCGTGGCGCCGCCCGCCTACGTCCCTCCGGCCGTGCCGCTGCCGGGCGACGTCACGGCGACCGATGCTCCGGCTCCGGCGCCCCAGGTCGCGGGATCGACCGCCGCGGCGTCGGCCGCGCCGTCGGCACCGCTGGCCGACTCGGCGAGCACGACCGTCGGCTTCGCCTACCCCGTGGTGCTGCTCCTCCCGCTGGTGATCGGTACGACCCTGTACGCGCTCGGCCGCCAGCTCGTCGGTCCGATGCGCCGCCGCCCGGAGCGGTGAGCGCGTCACCCGCAAGACCGGCTGACGGTCAGACGGTCGGCTTCACCTCCTCCGCAGTGACGAGGGGCATGCGGCCGTAGGGCTGGAGCGCGCCGTCATCCGCGATGGGCAACGCGATGGACGAGGTGTGGTGCACCGTGTTGGTGGCGATGCGGAACGTCGTGTCCGTCCCGATGGTCGCGCCGGTGTTGGCGTTGCGGTCCCAGGTGGGGAAGTCGCTGCTGGTGACCGTCACCCGCACGCGGTGGCCCGCGCGGACGACGTGACCGACGGCGGACAGCTCGATCTCGTAGTGCTCGACCGCATCGGGCTCCAGGAGGACCTCGCGGTCGAGACCCTTGCGGAAGCGTGCGCGCATGCGACCCTGCGCGAGCTGCAGGCAGGTCCCGTCGGGCGCGACGTCGTGCAGCGCGATCATCCAGTCGGTGTCCGGGCAGTCACTGGCGGCGTGGAGCGTCATCCACGGGATGCCGCAGACGATCGCCTCTTGTGCGAAAGGGACGGAGGTGTAGGCGAGCACGTCGGGTCGGTCCATCTGGAACCGCCGATCGAGCGGCGTCTCCACCGCCGACCCGTAGACGTCCTCGTCGACGAGCGCGGGCACCGGGTCCGCCGGATCGTAGGCGTAGCTGTCGCACCCGCCGTGGGCATCGCCGGCATCGTCGGTGAGCGCCGCGCCGGAGCCGAGGAAGAGCCGCCGCACGGTGCCGCCCGGCGGTGGGAAGTCCGTCGTCGCGACCCAGCCGTCGCGACCGGTGAGGAACAGCCGCACGCGCGGCACGGCCTCACCCCGGCCGCGCAGCTGCCGGTCGTACCACTGCACGTGGACAGCCAGCACGTCGACGACGGCGTCGGCCCCGAAGTCGACACCGCCGAGGTGACGCTGCGGGGTCCGCGTCCCACCGTGGTCCCAGGGCCCGATGACCAGGGTCTGCTCGGGATGGACCCGCATGCGGTCCCACGCGAGCAGCGCTCCTGCCTGGTCGTCGTCGAACCACCCCGTCACGTGCATCGCCGGGACGTCGAAGTCGGGCAGGCAGTCATCGACGCGGATCGCCCGCCAGTAGTCGTCGAGGCCCGGGTGCTCGAGCCACTCCTGCCACAGCGGCAGCTCGCGGCCGAGCGCGTCGCCGAGGTCGCGCAGGGGCAGGTGACGAAGCACGCTTGGCCAGTCGACCCGCGAGGGGTCCTGCTGGACGCGCCCGCCGACGAGGTGCAGCCACGCCGCCATCAGCGGGGTCGGGATGCCGCGGTCGAACGGGAGCTCCTCGGCGAGACGGCCGGCCGACGCGGTGCTGGCCACGGCGGCGAGGTGCGGGGGCCGTTCCCGGGCCAGGGCCCACTGCGTCCAGCCGAGGTAGGAGCCGCCCCACGTCGCGACCTGGCCGGTGCACCACGGCTGTGCGGCGACCCACTCGACGCTCTCGCAGCCGTCGGCGGCCTCGTGCACGAAGGGGGTCCAGTGACCTTCGGAGTCGTGGCGGCCCCGGACGTCCTGCACGACGACGACGTAGCCCTGCGCGCAGAACCGCTCCGCGGCCGCGCGCGTCACCGGGCCCTGTTTGCCGTACGGCGTGCGCACGAGGATCGCTGGCGCGGGGACGACCTCGGGCACGAACACGTCCGCGCTCGTCCGCACGCCGTCGCGCAGCGGGATGGCGACGTCCCAGAGGAGCTTCACCGCAGCGCCGCGCGCAGCGGCTGACCGGGCATGGCGTCCGGGTCGAGCCGTCCGTCGCGGATCACCGGCGTGCCGTGCACGAACAGGTGCGCCACCCCCGACGACGGCCGGGTGGGCTCGGCGTAGGTTGCGTTGTCGGCGACGGTGCTCGGGTCCAGCACGACGATGTCGGCATCCGCCCCGACGCCGAGATGGCCCTTGGCCCGTGCGGCGGGCGCGAACGCGAGCAGCTGCGCCGGCAGGAGGGAGCAGCGGCGGAACGCCTCGCTCCAAGTCCACCGTCCGGTAGCGACCATCAGCCTCAGGGACTTCGCGAAGGTGCCGGCGGTGCGCGGGTGCGTCGACCCACCCGGCGGCAGGGGCCAGTCGAGCGACTCGCTGCCGCCATCCGGCATGAGGATCGGCATCGCGTCGCTCGCGACGATGACGTCGGAGAACCCCAGGGCGGACTCCAGCAGCAGCAGGTCGGCCGGGTCGCGCTCGTCGAGGAACTCGGCGATGACGAGCTGGCTCGGGTCCTCGGCGCGGAGCTCGCGCAGCCGACGCTCGTCCGCGATGCGTTCACCGGTCGCCACCACGACGATCGACGACGGCGTCATGTCCCAGGCCGAGAGCCGCTCGGGTGCGAGGAACACCGCCCCGATCCCGGTGCTGCCCGCGCCGTAGGGGTAGGCCTCCACGGTGACCCGCGAGCCCTCCGCCTGCGCGCGCGCGAGGGTCGCGAGAACCCGGTCGATGTGCCGCCGCGACGTCGAGTTCACGTGGCAGTGGTGCATCGCCGCTCCGGTCTCGGCCGCGACGATCGCGATCTCGGAGGAGCCGTCGACGGGGGTCGTCGGATCGCTCTCGACGATCTCCCGGACGTGCGTGAACGTCCCGACGCCGGCCTCCGCCGCGAGCCGGCCCACTGCGACCGTCTCGCGGGGATCGGTGCGGGGCGCGTAGCCCTGGAGGATGCCGATGCCTAGGGCGCCGTCGGCCAGCTCGTCGCGGAGCCGGCCGATCCACGCGTCGAGCTCGCGGGACGTCGAGGAGCGCTGCCACTGCTCGTCGCCGAGCAGCGCCAGCCCTTCCTCGAACGCACCGGTCGGCTCCACACCCGAGAGGACCTGACCTCTTGCCTGCGCCCAGCTGGCGGAGAAGCCGTAGTTAGGCGGCCGGCCCTGCGCGGCGGCCCGGGCGTAGGCAACGCCGACGGGAGCCACGCCCGCTTCCAGGTCGAGCGCGGTGGTGACACCGTCGAAGGCTTGCAGCCGGTGCCCGGCGACGCTGTGCGTGTGGCTGTGCAGGTCGATGAAGCCTGGCCCGACGATGAGACCGGACGCGTCGAGGACGGAGTCGGCCTCGACATCCAGGTGGTCGTCCACCGCGGCGATCCGTCCCCGGTCGACGTAGACGTCGCCGACGGCGTCCCGCTCGTGCGCCGGATCGACGACGCGGCCGCCGCGGATCAACAGGGTCGCCACGGGGGTCGTCCTCCTCCTGGTCGGGTCGTCTGACCGTAGAGGCCTGGCGCGCGGAAGCGTTCGGGGCGGCGGCCAAGTTCCGGTGGTCGCCTTGGCCGGCCGCACAACTCGGCGGGCTGGTGAGTTCGCACAGCGGAGGAGGCCCGGGTTGAGGCCATCGGACGACCCCCGGGCCGGGCCCGCGAGCCGACACTGGCGGGATGTCTGCGCTTGCGGGGGCCATCCGGACGCTCGTCGAACGGGAACGGGACCGCTTCGGCGTCCCCGGGTGCGCCGTCGTCGTCGTGCACGACGGCGAGGTCGTGCTCTGCGAAGGCTTCGGCCAGCGCGACGTGGATGCCGACCTGCCGGTCACGGCCACGACGGTGTTCCCCATCGGCTCGAGCACCAAGACCTTCACCGCAGCGGTCATCGCGACGCTCGTCGACGAAGGTCGCCTCGCGCTCGATCAGCCTCTGCGTGAGCTGATCCCGGGCTGGCGCCTGCATGACCCCGTCGCGACGGAGCACATCTCCGTGCGCGACTGCCTGTCCCACCGCTCCGGCCTGCCCCGCCACGACCTGATCTGGTACGCGGCCGAGGGGACACCTCAGCCGCGATGACGTCGTGGCGCGGCTCCAGCACCTGCCGCCGACCAAGCCGTTCCGGCACACCTGGCAGTACAACAACCTCCTGTACCTCGTCGCCGGTCACCTCGCGGGGCGGCTGCACGGCGGCACCTACGAGGACGCGGTGCGCGATCGCATCCTCACGCCGCTGGGCATGGCGCAGACCTGCTTCGACGTGTCGACTGTCCGGAGCGGAGACGACTGGGCGGTCCCTTACGTGCGGCCGATCGGACAGGAGCAGCTCAAGGCAGTGCCGCACGCGCCGCTGTCGCTCGCCGGTCCGGCCGGCAACATCAACACCTCAGCGGCCGACCTCGTCTCGTGGCTGCGAACGCTGCTCGGTCTCGGCGTCGACGACCGCCCACCGCTGCTGTCCGCGTCGGTGCTGTCCGAGCTGCGGACGCCGACGATGCCGCAACCGCCGAGCCCGGCACCGGGTCCGGCCCGAGCGGTTGGTTACGGGCTCGGCCTCACGATCGAGGACTACCGGGGCAAGCGGCTGTCCCACCACGGGGGGAACGTCGACGGCTTCTCGTCCCAGGTGCTGTGTGCGCCTGACCAGGGAACCGCCGTCGCCGTCCTGACCAACCTCCACACCACGGCCCTGCGCGATGCGCTGCCCTACCTGATCCTCGACCTCATCGACGGCATCGCGGACGCGCCCGACCACGGCGCAACGCTGATAGCCCAGCTGCAGGCCGTCCTCGGTGGCATGAAGCAGGCACAGCGTGCGCAGAGCGTGCGGTCCAACGGCTTGCCGGCAGTGCGCCCGCTCTCCGACTACGTGGGCACCTACCGGCATCCGGGCTACGGGGAGATCACCGTGACCGAGGGCGAGGACGGACTCGCTCTCACGTACTACGAGCTTTGTGGACCGCTCGAGCACCGGCACCTCGAGGTGTTCTCCGCATCGCTCACTATGAGCGGGGACGACCTGCGCGTTCCGGTGCAGGCCACTCACGACCTCGAGGGCTACGTCGACGCGCTGCTGGTGCAGATGGAGCCCGCGCTCCCGCCGCTGCGGTTCGCCCGCACGGCATCCACGGAGCACCTCACCGATGCCCTCCTCGACGACATCGCCGGCACCTACACGTCGGGCCCGCTCACGGCGGTCGTCGCCCGCAAGGACGCCCGGAGCCTCACGTTGGCGCTGAATGGGCAGGCGCCCGCCGAGCTGCGCCCGGTCGCGGGTCGCGTGTTCGCGCTCGGCCCCCACCACCTGGAGTTCGCCGGCGACGGCACGGTGCAGACGCCATTCGGTCTGCTGAGCAAGCAACGATGAACGACGGCCGTCGAAGAGACAGCGATTGCCAAGGCTGCTCAGCGGTGTCGGCGGCTTCACCCGCTTCCTCGCGGTCAGCCCCTCGCTGTGGTGGGACGACCAGGTCCTGCTCGCCCGCGCGCGCGCTGGGCACGACGGACCTCGCGGGCGCTCATCTCTACCTCGCGATCGGTGAGCATGAGGCGCGGCTCCGCGAAGGGTGGCCGCACCATCCCGACGAGGTGTGGGACGCGGTTCCCGCCTACGACACCATCGACATGGTCGCCGACGTCAGTTCGTTCGCGACCCTGCTGCGGACGAACAGCGCCGCGCGGGTCGACACCGAGGTGATCGCCGACGAGAGCCACAACACGATCTGGGCCGCGGGTGTCACCCGCGGGCTCATCGCGCTGTACGGCCTGGAACAGGCGCGTCGTCCAGCCTGAAGAAGCGGCGCGCGTTGCCACCCAGGACCTTCTTCAGCACCTCGTCCTTCAACCCGAGAGCGCGCCACTCGCCGAGCACACGCTCGAGGCTCATCACCGGCCAGTCGGTGGCGAACATCGCCTGATCGGACAGCACCGTGCCGATGTACTGCCGGGTGACCTCCCACCCGCTGCCCGCCTTGCCGAGGTACTTCGGAGCGATGCCGCCGAACTCGAGCATCACCTGCTCGTGCTTGCGCGCGACGGCGACGTACTCGGCCGCCCATGGCCATCCCGCGTGCATCGCGACGATCCGCAGCTGCGGCAGCCAGGTCGCCACCCGGTCGAGCCGGCGCGGGTGCTCGTGGTCGAAGAGGTGCCCGCGCCCGTAGTTGATCCCCGTGTGCACGGCGAGCACGAGATCGCGTTCGGCCGCACCGGCATAGATCGCGAACAGGCGTGGGTCGTCGAGGTCCAGGTCGAAGAAGGCCGGTTGGATGTTCACGCCGAGCAACCCGAGCTCGACGCAACGGTCGAGCTGGCGCTGCGCGCGCGCCACGTCCAACCGGGCAAGGTCGACCGTTCCCACGCCGCTGAAGCGGTCGGGGGCGCTGGCCACGAGTGCTGCGACGGCCTCGTTGAGCGCATCGGCGACGTCGTTGCCACCCTCGTACTCGGCGTGCACGACTGCGTGGTCCACTGCGGCGTCCGCCATCCGCGCCGTCAGCTCCTCGGGTGTCATGCCGTCGAGCGGGATGTTCTCGAAGACCGCTCCGTACCCTTCCCGGGTCTCGACCGCCGCCTCGTGAGCGGCGGCAGGTCGCACGGACTCGGGCAGGCGCACGCGCGCATCGACGATCACCGTCGCGACGGTAGCCATCGCAGCGACGATGCCGAGTTGGTCGCGCGGGTCAAACCGGGGCGGCAGAGTTGTCCGATCGGCCGACTGCGCGCGCCCGGACCGCCCCTAGCCTCGGGAGGCGATGATCGCCGTCGAGGACCTGCTGGCGCCCGTCCCGTGGCCGAGCCTGCCCCACCTTCTCGCCCAGCGAGCGCTCGAGCATCCCGACCGCGAGCTGCTGCGCTGCCCTGACCGCTCCCTCCGCTTCGGCGCGGTTGCTGAGCTCACGGCGCGCATCGCCAGCCGGCTCCACGAGCTCGGCGTCCGCGAGGGCGACCGCGTCGGCATCATGCTCCCGAACGTCTCGGGCTGGCCCGTCGGATGGCTCGCAGTCCTGCACGCCGGTGCTGTCGCCGTGCCCATCAACCATGCCTACGCCAGCGCGGATCTGCGCCATGTGATCGAGGACTCCGGCCTGCGCCTCGTGATCACCGAGCCGGCCCGTCTCGAGCTCGTCACCGCAGCCGCCACCGAGCTCAACGGACACGTCGACGTCGTGCTGCACGACGAGCTCGAACGGACTGCGGCCGACCTCGATGCGGCGCCGTTGCCCGGCGGAGGACCGGACCGGTTGGCCAACCTGCAGTACACCTCCGGCACCACCGGGTTCCCCAAGGCCTGCATGCTGACGCACCGCTACTGGCAGCGTGTCGCCCAGGCCGCGGCCGCCTACGGTTCCCTCACGTGCGACGACATCGCACTGACCGCCCAGCCCTTCAGCTACATCGATCCTCTGTGGAACGTCGCGGCCTGTCTGCTCGTCGGCATCCCCCTTGTCGTCCTCCCGCGCTTCTCCGCCTCGGGGATGTGGGCCTCCGTGCGCGAGCACGGCGCCACGTTCTTCTACGTCCTCGGCACCATGCCGCTGCTGCTGTTCAAGCAACCGCCGCACCCGGCCGACCGGGACAACCAGGTCCGTCTCGTCATGTGCTCGGGCATCCCCGCGCACCTGCACGCCCAGCTCGAACAGCGCTGGGGCGCGCCCTGGCGAGAGACCTACGGACTCACCGAGTCCGGTGCGAACCTCGTCGTCCCGATCGTGGACGACACCTGCGTCGGCACGGGCACGCTCGGCGGCCCCGTCGCGGGCCAGCAGGTCCGCGTCGTCGACACCGATCTGAACGAGGTGCCCGCAGGAGCGGTGGGAGAGATCGTCATCCGCGGTGACAACCTCATGCTCGGCTACTGGAACCGGCCCGAGGCCACCGCGGAAGCCTTTCGTGGTGACTGGTTCCACACGGGCGACCTGGGCTACGTCGGCCCGGACGGCGGGTTCCGCCTGGCCGGCCGGCTCAAGGACATGGTGCGGCGGGGCGGTGAGAACATCGCCGCCGCCGAGGTCGAGAGCGTGCTGTCCGACCATCCGGCGGTGCTGTCCGCAGCGGTCGTGGCGCAGCCGGACGCGACGTTCGGCGAGGAGGTCAAGGCCTACGTCCGCGTCGCCGACGACGCAGATCTGCGCGACGAACAGCTGATCCTCAGCATCCTCGACCTGGCGGCCGGCCGACTGGCTCGGTTCAAGGTCCCGCGCTACGTCGAGCTCGTGACGACGTTCCCCATGACGCCGTCCGAGCGCGTCGCCAAGAAGGAGCTCGTGGCCGTCCCGGGCGCGACCTACGACCGCACGACAGAAGGGTGGACATGAGCGCCACGGACCAGACGCAGTGGCAGACCTGTCTCGATGAGCTGCTCACGAAGCACGAGGTCGCCGGCGCCGCGCTCGGCATCCTGCACCGCGGAGAGCTCCTTGCCGTGTCCGCCGGTCACGCGAACCTGTCTGAGGGCATCGAGGCGACACCCGACACGCTGTTCCAGATCGGCTCGATCACCAAGACATGGACCGCGACCCTCATCCTGCAGCTCGTCGACGAAGGCAAGCTGACGCTGTCAGACCGCGCCGTCGACGTCGTGCCCGACCTCGTGCTGCCGGACCCAGCTGTCACCATCGAGCAGCTCCTCAACCACACCAGTGGCCTTGAGGGCGACCACTTCCTCGACACCGGCCGCGGTGACGACTGCCTGCAGCGCTACGCCGCCTCCCTTGCTGCCGTCGCCCAGATCCATCCGAACGGGGCGACCTGGTCCTACTGCAACAGCGGGTTCTCTCTGCTCGGCCGCATCATCGAGGTCATCGATGGACGCACCTGGGACCTCTCGCTGCGGGAGCGGCTCGTCGAGCCACTGCGGATGACCCGCACGGTCACGCTGCCCGAGGAAGCGCTGCGCTTCCGCACCGCCACCGGGCACGTCCGCCCCGCCCAGGACGAACCCCTGCAGGGGGTCGCGGTCTGGGGCATCACGCGCTCCGCCGGTCCCGCCGGGCTGGTGTCCGCGTCGGTCGCTGATCTGCTGGCCTTCGCGCGGCTGCACCTCGACGGCGGCCTCGGTCCGGACGGCACAACGCTGCTCTCGCCCGCATCTGCGGCGGCGATGGTGACCCCGACGGTCGACTGCACCGAACGCTGGCTGCTCGGCGCGCACCAAGGTCTGTCCTGGTTCCTCGACACCTGGAGCGGGCAGCCGACCTGGAGCCACGGCGGTTCGACGCTCGGGCAGAACGCCTACCTCCGGCTGCTGCCTGAGAGCGAGCTCGCCGTCGCGCTGCTGACCAACGGAGGCGGGCACGCGACCCTCGCCGACGAGCTGATCACGGAGGTCCTCCGCGACCTGGCCGGCGTGACGCCGCCCGCCAAGCCGAGACCGGCACCCGGTCAGATCGCCGACCCGGCGCGCTTCCTGGGCCACTACCGCAACGCCGGCCAGTCGCGGCGGATCGTGCTGAACGACGATGATCAGCTCGTCATCGAGGGTCACGACCACGGTCCGGCGGCCGAGGTCGCCTCGCCTACGGTGACCGGCCGGTTGCACCCGTTCGAGGACGACGTGCTGCTCGCCGAGTTCGAGGGCATCGACCTCTTCGTCCCGATCTCGTTCCTCACGATCGAGGGCCAGGACTACCTGCACGCCCTCGGTCGGATCAGCCCGAAGATCGACTGACCGCGGCCCAATCTCCCCGGTTGCATCGCCTAGGGCAAGTGCTGCCGTAGACCAACCTGAAGCTCCGGCGCGGCAGTCATCGAGCGGCCTCAGCCGGTTGCTCGCTGTCCACGGCTCGGCGGCGCGGCATTGTCGTCGTAAACGACCCCACGAAGGACCCCCACTCGGTGCGTGCGGTCACTCGGGCGCATCGGCGCGCGGCGGAGTGCAGAAGTGGGGCCGTCGGTGTGGACCGTGCAGCCATGAGTACGACCGACATCCCCGCCCGAGCGCTGTCCACAGGCGGCCGCGGGGCCTCTTCCGCGGCGTCGGCCGTCGTCGCAGGCTCACAGCGACGGCCAGCGATGCCCCGCTTGCTGACCGTCGAGGAGACCGCCCAGTGCCTCGGCACATCACCCCGGTTCGTCCGCCGGCTCATCGCCGAACGACGAATCACCTTCACGAAAGTGGGACGTCACGTGCGCATCGCCCCCGCCGACCTCGAGGTCTTCGTCGCCTCCGGTCGCGTCGAAGCACAGGTCGGTCGGCGCTGACCGCTCGTCGACGGTTCGGAGCCCTGCGTAAGCTTCCGTCGGGCCGATGGCAGGCGTCCTACACCGGTCCGGACGGACAGCGCGTCACCGCGCCTGACACGTTCGACAACAAGACCGACGCGAACCGTTGGCTCGTGACCATCGAAGTCGACCTGCTCCGCGGCGAGCGCGTCGACTTGGGCGGCGGCCGCGAACTGCTCGGCGACTACCTGAGGCGATGGCTCGCACAGCACCCGCGCATCGGCCCGCGTTGGCGCGAGACCTGTGAACGCAACCTGCGCCTCCATCTCGCGCCGCTCGAGAGTGTTCGGCTCCGGGACCTCACTCCAACGCGGGTCCGCACGTGGCACGCCGACGCGCTCGCTGCGGGTGGGGGACCGACCTCGATCGCGCAGTCCTACCGCTTCCTACGAGCTGCGCTCAACGGCGCGGTCGACGACGGGCTCATCCCGAGCAATCCCTGCCGCGTTCGAGGCGCAGGGGCGGACCGCGCGCCTGAGCGGCCGGTGGCGACCGTCGAGGAGCTCGGTCGCCTCATCGAGGCCACGACACCGCGACACCGAGCCGCGGTCGCGCTCGCAGGTTGGTGCGGGCTGCGGCGTGGCGAGATCCTCGCGCTCCAGCGAAGGGACCTCGATCTCTCGCTGAGCGTCCTCCGCGTGAAGCAGACGCAGACGGAGATGCTGTCGAGCAAGGCGATCTTCGACTCGGCGCCGAAGACGCAAGCGGGCTACCGCTCCGTCGCGATCCCTCCGCATGTCATCCCTGTCCTGGAAGAGCACCTCGCGACGTTCGCCGGCCCGACGCGCGTCTTCGTTGGCCGTGACGGAGGCCCGCTGCGCGGCGACGCGCTGCGGCAGTCCTTCGAACGCGCCCGTACCAAGGTGGGGCTCGAGCACCTCCGGTTCCACGACCTCCGGCCCACAGGGCAGACGCTCGCCGCTGCGGCCGGTGCCTCGCTCGCCGACCTCATGCGCCGACTCGGCCACGCCTCCCCGGCCGCGGCGCGGCGCTACCTGCACGCATCCGACGACCGCGACCAGCAGATCGCCCGAGCCCTTAGTGATCTTGTCCAGCAGTCGGATCCAACGGATCGTCGAATCGATCCGGGCCGGTAGGCGGCCCGCGCGCCCCGGTCCGACAGGGTCGGATGCGGCGCATACTC
Source organism: Mycobacteriales bacterium (assembly GCA_035545535.1). GTDB lineage: Bacteria > Actinomycetota > Actinomycetes > Mycobacteriales > CAJCIY01 > DASZYF01. The sequence goes on from DASZYF010000038.1 coordinate 32,778, forward strand.
TCCGCTCATGGCCTACGGCAGCGCGCTCACGGCGGAGCTGACCGGAGCCACCACCCGGCAGCTCGGGTATTGGCGCAACGGCACGCCGCCGGTCCTGGAGCCGGAGATCTCACGGCGACCACTGCTCTACAGCTTCCGTGATCTCCTCGCCCTCCGCACGGTTGCCAAGCTGCGGACCGACCACTCCCTCCAGGGCATCCGCCGAGCACTCGACAACCTGCGCGACCTTGGGAACTTCGACCACCTCAGCCGCTATCGCCTCGTTGGCGATGGCAGATCCATTGCGCTCGTCGAGTCGTCGAACGAGGCCATTGACCTGCTGAAGAAGCCGGGTCAAGAGATTCTCGTCAAGCTCTCGGACGTCGTTCGCTCCTTCGAGACCGAGACGCGGGTCGTCCCCGACCTGCGGCGTCCCCGACCCAACCTGCGGATTGACCCGAAGCTGCTTGGCGGCTTTCCGGTCGCGGCTAACAGTCGAGTGCCGTATGACGTCGTCGCCGAGCTCGTGCTCGACGGCGTCGAGCCCGACGATGTCCACCAGTACTACCCGACGGTCAGTGCAGACGCCGCCCGCGATGCTGCCGACTTCGCGCTGCAGGTCGACCAGCAGCGAAGCCCGCAGGAACGTCGGCTTCGCATCGCGTGAAGATCCTGCTGGACGAGAACGTGCCCAAGCAGCTGCTTGAGCCGCTCGATCTGGCTCTCGGAGATCACGTCGTCCACCACGTCGACGATCTCGGCTGGAAGCGAAAGAAGGACCTGATCCTCTTCCGCGACGCGAGGATCCGCTCGTTCAACGTCATCGTCACGAACGACAAAGGCCAGCTCGCTGACGAGGACGAGCGCAAGGCGCTGCGAAACGCCGGGCTCCACTACGTCGGGTACCCCGACGCTCCGCGCAACTCTGGCCGTGGCGGCTGGGCCCGCGTGCTGGGCTCGGTACTCGGCGCGATGCCCTACGTGATCGCCTACCTGGAGCAGGCCGACGAACTCCAGCGCGTCGAAATCTCCGTCATGGACGCGAGTCGGTTCACGCCAACTCGGCTCTGATCGTTGGCGCTCCCGACACGAGCGGACACGGCGTGTCGTGCAACTAGCGTGCAATAGCGAACGGCAAAGCAGGGCTTCTGAGGGGTACTGGCGGTCAATCACCGACTCCGACGCGAACCGCGGAAGTGGCGTCTGACCTGCGAAAACGCTGGACTTGAAGGGTGGGCAGGGGCGGGATCGAACCGCCGACCTTCCGCTTTTCAGGCGGACGCTCGTACCGGCTGAGCTACCTGCCCCTGGACCTGGTTGCCGGCAGCTGGCCAGGTCTGGCGCTCTCGACGGGACTTGAACCCGCGACCTCCGCCTTGACAGGGCGGCGAGCACTCCAACTGCTCCACGAGAGCCAGACGAACCCGACCATGCTACCGGCCGTCGGACGGGCCGGTCACCAGATGCCCGAACGGCCCGGATCGCCCCACAGGACGGCCCGTTCAGCCCCGGGACAGGTGGGCCACGACGTAGCCGTTGCTGATGCGGAACGCCGCGGGGTCGGTGTTCTCCGCGACGTAGATCGCGAGCGCTTCGTCGTGCAGCCGGGCGAGCTCGTCCGGGGGCAGCACGGTCGCGGCCGCGTTCCACATCGGGTGGTCATCGACCTCCTGCCGGAAGAACTCCTCGACCGAGCCCGCCGTGTAGACGAGCTCGTGCTCCTGCACCTCGAGGGTGAAGCCGTGGTGCGCGAACAGCCCGTCCAGCGCGGCCTCGTCGCTCCACGGGAACACGTCCGCGGCGGGCTGGCCCGTCGCGCGCGCCATGGCGTCGCGCCGGCTCTTGCCCGCCACCGCGAAGGCGCTGCTCATGCGCCACGCGGTGAGCACGATCCGCCCACCGGGCCGCACCACCCGCGCCATCTCGATCGCTGCGAGCTCCGGGTCGGGCGCGAAGATGACACCGAACACCGAGATGATCGCGTCCGCGCTCGCATCGTCGAGTGGCATCGCGGCGGCCTCGCCTGCGACGACGGTCGCGTCCGCGAAGCCCGCGCGCGCCAGCCGCTCCTGCGCGACGGCGCGCAGCCGGGGTGCCGGCTCGACGCCGGTCACGCGGGCGCCGCGTCCGGCCACCCGCACGGCGGCGTTCCCCGTGCCGCAGCCCAGGTCGACGACGTGCTCGCCGGCGGCCGGGGCCAGGCGGTCGACCGCGACGTCGGCGGCCGGCGCGAGGTGCGCCGCGAACGTCTCGTACCTGCCCGCACCCCAGTCCACGGTGCCGACGCTAGCGAGACGGCGGTCCACCGGCGGGGATCAGTTGCAGCGGAGTACCCCCAACGGGATTCGAACCCGCGCTACCGGCTTGAAAGGCCGGCGTCCTAGGCCGCTAGACGATGGGGGCGGGCGCGGATCAAGGCTATCGGTCGCCCGCGCGGCCTCAGATCCGTTCTCGGGCCGCCTTCACCAGCGCGTGCACGTCGCCGAGCGCGCGCAGCTCGTCGTTCAGGTGAGTGCACGTCGTCGGGCCGGCGAAGGTGTCGCGCACCAACCGGCGGATCTCGGGCAGCGATCGGCCGACGATGCGGTGCGCGCTGTCGGCCGCCTTCGGGCACTGCGGGCCGGGGAGCACCCCTGGTGTCGCGGACGCCCGGGTCACGACGAGCGAGTCGGGGTCGGCTTCGAGCAGCACCGTGTACTCGTGGATCACCTGCTCGGTGCCGTCGGCGATGATGCAGCTGTCGCGGAACAACCCCTCGACGTGGATGACGTCGTCGACGGTCACGTCGATGCGTCGCGCGCGGCGGGTGTCCCACACGTCGAGCGGGTCGACCGCGTGCCACGCGAGGGCGTCATCGCCGGCGCGCAGCTCGGGCGCGGCCGGGCCCTGCCCGTAGTAGGTGAAGCTGCCCGCGCGGGTCGACTCCACCATCACCCCGCCGTCCTCCCAGCCGGCGCAGACGTCGACCATCGCGGACGGGTCGAGGTTCTTCTTCGCGTGGTCGCCGAGCGCGCGGGCCAGCGCCGACCCGGAGATCAGCGTCGTCCCCGGCGTCTCGTCGAGCAGCAGCATCAGCAGCGAGCCGTCGTCACGCCGGTCGGGCAGCGCGTCGTCCAGCGCCTTGCGGAAGCCGCCGCCGGCGCGCGCGCCGACCAGCTGCACGAGTCCGTAGACGTCGCCGTCGGACTCGACGGACTGCACCGTTCGCGAGCGCACGTCGATGCGCAGGTGGGTGCGCGTCTCTCCGAGGATCTCCGTGGTGCCGTCGCGATTCGTCACCAGGTCGCGCGCGCGGCCCTCGAGCACGATGTTGCCGAGCAGGCCGTCGGGGCGGCGGATGTCGACCGTGCTCGTGCGCCGGACCGAGCCGGGAGCGCGCGGCGGCGTCGAGGTTGCGGGGCCCACGGTCCCCGGCCACAACATGACGCTCACGTCAGCATTCTGCCCCATGCCCGATCGGGCAGACTGGGCCCGGCTAGGGCCTCTAGCTCAACTGGCAGAGCAGGCGCCTTTTAAGCGTCGGGTTCCGGGTTCGAGCCCCGGGGGGCCCACACGACGTTGGGGAAGTCCAGCCACTCACCGGTGGCTGAGCTTCCCCGACGTCGACTCAGGAGGCGGCGATCTCGGTGCGACGGTTGAGGGCGCGGCCCGAGGCACTGGTGTTGCTCGCCACCGGGTGCAGGTAGGAGTGCTGCGAGAGCTTGTAGTCGACGTGCGCGCCCGGCAGCAGGTGCTGCAGGAAGCTCGCGACCGCCTTCGCCCGGCGGGCCGACAATGCGAGGTTGTAGGCGTAGCCCGCCTGGTTGTCGGTGTAGCCCGACAGCCAGAGGTGGTGCAGGCCGTGCGCCTTCATCGTCTTCGCGATGCGGTGCAGCATCGCCTTGTCACCCGCGGTGAGCACCGAGGAGTCGGTGTCGAAGTAGACGACGCCGAGCTTCACGGGGGCCATCACCTTCGCGCGGCCGTTCGCTGGCGTCGACTGCGTGTGTGCGTTGCCGAGGGCCGTCACCGTGATGACGTCCTTCGGACCGAGCACGCGCACCACGTGGCACTGCGTCTTGGTCGTCGTGGTGCACACCAGCTTGCCGTTCACGCGCACGACGTAGCCGATCGCGTTCTGCGACTTCGTCCAGCTGATGTTCGACGACAGGTTGCGCGTGATGACCTTGACGTGGGTCGGCGGGGCCGGCAGCACGAGCACGGTGATGTGCGTGAGCACCTGCGCCGCACCGACGGTCACCAGGACGGGCACCGTGATGACACCCGAGAAGCCGGGTTCCGGCGTGACCTGCACGACGCCGCCGCTGACGGTGATGTTCCCGGCACCGGGCGGGTTGCCACCGGGGATGGTGATCGTGCCGCCGGGCGGGAACCCGCCGACGGGCACCGTTCCCTCGTTGGTGCCGATGACGGTGGTCTGTCCGCCACCGACCGACGGCAGCGTCACCGGGAAGCTGATCGTGACGGGCGGAGCCGCGGGCCAGACACCGTTGCCGGGCTGGTGCGCGGTGAGGCTGCACGTGCCGCTCCCGAGCACGACGAGCGTGGAGCCTTCGACCTTGCAGACGCTCGGCGTGTTCGTCGTGTACGTCACGGGCAGGCCGGACGTCGCGGTGGCGCCGAGCTGCGGGTTCACACCGCCACCGGGGACGGGAGCCGGCACCGGGAACGTGATGGTCTGCGTCGGCGCGGGCGGCACGACGACCGGTGCGGTGACGGTGAAGGACCGCATCACCGTCGGCGCCGCGGCCCACGTCGTGGCGTCGCCGGCCTGATCGGCCGCGATGGTGCACTCGCCCGCGGCGACGATCGAGACGACGCCGTTGTCGACCGTGCAGACGTCCGGCGTGAGCGAGGAGTACGACACGGGCAGGCCGGAGGTCGCGGTCGCGCCTAGCGCCGGGGCGTCGTCACCGAGCACGACGTCGTCGAGCGCCGGGAACGTGATGGTCTGCGGCTTGCCGCTGACGTCGAAGCTGACGGTCACCTGGGGCGCCGGGCTCCAGTCTTCGTTGCCGCCTTGGTCGGCCGCGACGGTGCAGGTGCCGATGGCGACGGCGGTGACCGTCGTGCCGCTCACCGTGCAGACGTCGGGCGTGGTGCTCGACCACGAGACGTCGAGGCCCGAGGTCGCGCTGCCGTAGAGCGTCTCGGTGCCGTCGACCAACAGGTCCGACGGCTGCGTCGGCGTGATGGTCTGCGCGGCCGGCGTGACGGCGAAGCTCTGCGTGACGGTCGGTGCGGCGGCCCACGTCGCGTTGCCGGCCTGGTCGGCGGCGAGCGTGCAGGTGCCGGCGTGCAGCAGGGTCACGGTCGTGCCGACGATCGAGCAGACGGACGGCGTGGCCGTGCTGTAGGAGACGTCGAGGCCCGAGCTCGCGGTGGCCGCGGGGACCGGGGCGGTGCCGGTGAGGACGACGTCGTCCATCGCCGGGAACGTGATGGTCTGCGTGCCGAGCGTGACCTGGAAGCTCTGGGTCGCTTGCGGCGCCGGGTTCCAGCTGCCGTTGCCGGCCTGGTCGGCGGTCACCGTGCAGGTGCCGGTGGCGATGAGGGTGAGCACGCCGTCAGCGACGGTGCAGATGTCGGGCGTCGTGGTGCCGTAGGTGACGTCGAGGCCGGAGCTCGCGGTCGCGCCGAGGACCGGTGCGGCATCGGTGACCGCGGTGTCGGCGAGCGCGGGGAACGTGATGGTCTGGTCCTGCGGAGGCGCCGGGACGGTGAGCGTGACCGAGCCGATGTCGGAGCCGTCGGTCGCACCCCTGGTGCCGAACGTGTTGTCGGAGTCGAGCCCGTAGCCGGAGACGACGTAGTCGGAGGCCACCCCGGGCACGGTCACCTGGAACGTGAGCGCCTGCGGCGAGCTGCTGTCCGTCGTGAACGGCCCGTCCCACGTGAGCGTGCTGCCCGCCGTCTGCGGGTCGGCGATGGAGACGCCGTTGAGCAGCGCGGAGCCGGTGACGTACGACGCGCCGGCGGGCAGCGTCGCGACGAGGCTGTCGATCGACGACGTGATCGCCGACGACGACGCGAGCGTGAGCGTGACGTCGCTCGTGCCGCCGCTCGCCGCCAGCACGGTCGGGTCGCCGGAGACCTGCACGGTCAGCGGGTTCGTGGGCGCGGGGATCGCCGGGATCGTGCTGCCGAACGCGGAGGTGTCGGTGTGCTTCACCTGCGTGCCCGAGGAGATCTGTTGCACGGGCCACGGTGTGGTCGCGGCGCCACCGGTCGTGCCGGTGATGACGAAGGTGTAGACGGCCTGGTAGGGCCGGCTGGACGAGCCGAGGTTGCCGGCGTGCAGGATGTCGTTGGTGGTCGCGGCCGGGGCAGAGCCGTCCGGCGAGATCTTCAGCGACGTGTGCACCAGCCGGAAGGCCCGTGCGGGGAACGACGACACCGCGGTCGGCGTCATGTACAGCGCGCGCGGGTCCCCGGCGTTGCCCGAGCCGATCGTGCCGGTCGAGCCGTCGACGGTGACGGTGACGATGCCACCGATCTGCGCGGCCGAGGTCTGCACGGTGACGGCCGCGCTGTCGCCGAACGCGGCCTGCAGCTTGTTGGCGGCGGCCTTGATCGTCTCGTCGACCGACGCGAACCGGCTCGTCTTCGTGCACAGCACCGATGCGCCGCTGGTGCCCGGCCGGCCCTGGTAGACGGTGACGGTCTGGTCCTGCTCGTACGCGGATGCACCGCTCGACGCGAGCAGGAAGAACGCGGGCGTCGTGCTGCCGGCAGCCAGGGTGCGCAGCGGCAGCGCGGACGGCTGCGTCGGGGCGAGACCGAGGACGGACGTCGCCGGGCTCGGCGCGGTGGTCGAGAAGCCGGACAGCTGCACCCACACGTCGGCGCGTTGAGCCGTCGTCGCGACCGCGTAGCCCGCATACCCGGCGTCGAGGGCCGGCGTGCTCGCCGAGTCCCGGTAGAACACCGGAGGGTTCAGCGACGTCACGCTGACCGCGCTGTCCGCGCAGCCCGACGGACCGGCGGTCGCGGCGGTCGGCAGCGCGACGGTCAGGCCGGCAGCGGCGGTGGCGGTGGCGAGGGCGGCTCCCAGCCATCGCGGGGTGCGGGGCCGGGTCGTGGGCGTGCGCAACATCGGTCTCCTCCTCAAGTCGACACCGAGGCATCGACGCGGAGGCGAGCGCGCGAGATGGTCCCTTGCTCCCGACCGACCTGGTACGCGGTGGTGATCTTGGATCGGCGCACGGCGCAATCGGGCAGAGGTGCACCCGCACGCCGTGCTAGGCCGATCGGGTGACTACGACGGCAGTGTGTCCAGGAATGAGATGACTTCGCGGGAGAACACGTCGTTGTCGTCGCCCGCCACCATGTGCCCCGCGCCGGGCACGGTGACCGCGGTGGAGCCCGGGATCATCGCGAGCAGCTCGTCGATGCCGGCCTGCGTGATGACGTCGCTCTGCTCGCCGCGGACGACGAGCGTCGGCACGCGCACCTGCGCCGCCGCTTCGTGCAGGCGGTTGCCGCTGATGTCGAGCGCGTGCTCGGGCCGCGGCGGGTTCATGAAGGCCGGGTCCCAGTGCCAGTGCCACCGGCCGTCGTCGCCGCGGCGCAGGTTCTTGCGCAGCCCGTCGACGTTGACCTTGCGCGCGCGGTGCGGGTTGTAGGCGGCGACGGCTTCGGCCACCTCCTCGAGCGTGTCGTAGCCCTCGGGCCGTGCGTTCATGAACTGCCGGATGCGGTCGGTGCCGCCGGGCTCGGTGCGCGGCACGATGTCGACGAGCACGACCGCGCGGGCCAGCTTCGGGTTCTCGCCGGCCGCGACGAGGGCGGCGATGCCGCCGAGCGACGCACCCACGAGCACCGGCGGCGTGGACAGCGTCGCCACGACCGACTCGAGGTCACCGACGTAGGCGTTCATGCGGTAGTCCGCGTCGGGCGCCCAGTCGCTCTCGCCGTGACCGCGCAGGTCCATCGACAGCACGCGCCAGCCCGCGTCGCACAGCCGCTCCGCGGTCTTCGACCACGAGTGCCGGGTCTGGCCGCCGCCGTGCTGGAGGACGACGTCACCCTTGACGCTGCGCGCGTCGCCCTGCGGCTCCCACCGCTCCGCGGCGAGCCGGACGCCCTTGAAGCCGTTGTACGTGACCCGGACGCCCTCACCCACCGACGGTCGCCTGCACCTTCTGCATGAACCCGGCGAGGTCGAAGTAGTCGCGCCAGGCGGTCACCTTGCCGTCGCGCACCTCGAACGTGCCCATCACCTCGGCCGCGGCGATCTCCGAGCCGTCGGCCCTGAGGAAGCGGTCCACGCGCTCGGTCAGCACCACGCCGCCGTTGGCCGCGATGTTGAGGATCTCGACCTTCAGGCCGGCGGCGCCGAGGCCCGTGTGCATCCCCTCGACCATCGCCAGGACCGCCTCGCGCCCGACGCAGTCCGGCAGCCCGGTGTTGCTCCACACCAGGTCCTCGGCGGTCAGCGACCGGATGGCCTCGAGGGTCGCCTCGTGGGTCGACATGGATGCGAGCAGCTGCTCGACGACTGCTGTGGGCTCGGCCACGGTGACCACCTCCGCGAGGGACGCTACCGATCCGACTGAACCGATCCGCGTTCGGGGCCGAACGGGGGGCGAGCCACACCTACGTGGCGCCGCACCGAGCGATCAACCCGAAGAGGAGCTTGTCGATGACATCAGTCGACGACGCGGCTCTGCACGAGGCGTTCGAGCAGTCGCAGGACACGCACAGTGACGCGATGCGCTTGACCCGGGCAGGCCTGTCCGACTACGTGGAGGCCGCGCAGGATGCGCGCGCCGACCGCGCCCGCACCGTGAAGCGCGCCAGCGCTCTCGCGATGCTCACCGGTGGCGGCCTGCTCGCCGCCGCGAGCGGCGCCTTCGCCGCCGACGATGCCGATGTCGCTGCGCTGCAGACGGCCGCCGGCATCGAGAACCTCGCGGTGTTCGCCTACCAGCAGGTGCCCAAGCTCAGCTACGCCAAGTCGCTGCCGGCCGTCGTCGGCGCGTTCGCGACGATGACGCTGAAGCAGCACCAGGAGCACGCGCAGGCGTTCAACGCCGCCGCCAAGAACCTCGGCGGCAAGGAGCAGACCAACCCGTCGCCGGGGCTGCTGTCGACCGGGCAGAAGCTGCTCGCCGCCGCCACCGCGCCCGCCGGTCTGCTGACCGCGGCGATCACGCTGGAGAACGTCGCCGCCGAGACCTACGTCAAGGCGGCCGGCACGGTCAGCACCGGTGACCTGCGCCAGCTGTTCACGTCGGTCGCGGGTGTCGAGGCGCAGCACGTCTCGGTGCTGCTCGCCGTGCAGGCCCTGCTCGCGGGCAACCTCGTGGACGAGATCAAGCTCGGTCCCGACCTCACGAAGCTCCCCGCCGCCGCGGGCAGCGTCGGCTTCCCCAACGCGTACTACAAGACCGACATGGCCGACGACCTGACTGAGGGGGCCGTCAAGTGAGCGACGCCTTTGACATGGGCATCACCGAGCGCGAGCTCGACGTGATGACCGCGCAGATGGACGAGATGCACCGCGCGAGCCTGCCGGTGCTGCGTGAGCACATCGGCCGGATCGTCGAGCACAACCGGGAGCAGATGGCCCGCCCGGTCGGGCGCCGCGGTGTGCTCGTCGGTGGCCTGACGCTCGTCGGTGCCGGCGCGCTGGCCGCGTGCGGCTCGTCCAAGTCGTCCACCCCGCCGGCCACCGCCGCCACCACCGGTGCTGCGGCCGCGGGTGCGACGTACACGGGCGACCTCAAGGTCGTCGCCCTGGCGGCGGCCCTGGAGAACCTCGCCGTCGCCGCCTACGGCATGGCGCTCGACGCCGCGGGCAAGGGGACGTACGGCACGGTCCCGCCGGCCATCGCGACCTTCGTCACCACGGCGAAGGACCACCACACGCAGCACGCTGCGGGTTGGAACGCGGTCCTGCAGAGCGCGGGCAAGCCCGCGGTCACCACGCCGGCGCTGTCCATCACGGCGGACCAGGTCAAGATGCTGACCGCCGCGAAGACGCTGCCCGACGTCGCGAAGCTCGCCCTGAACCTCGAGAGCGCGGCGGCCCAGACCTACACCTTCGCGACGTCCGCGGTGAGCGACATCAAGGGCGTGCAGGTCGCGGCGACCATCGCACCGGTCGAGGCGCAGCACGCCGCGATCCTGGCCTTCGTCCTCGGCCAGTACCCGGCGCCGGACTCGTTCATCAAGACGACGGGCGCCGTGCCCGTCTCCGCCTTCACCGGCTGACGCACCCCCCTCTGTGATCCGTGCGGGATCGGCCCCTGCTTCCTGGCTGATCCCGCACGGATCACATCTGTGCGGGCCTAGTGGTGCGCGCGGGCGCGGCGCGCGTTCTCCGATGGGAGCGGCGTCTCCTGCCGCGGCACGACGACGCGCAGGTCGGGTGTCGCGTCGTCGACCAGCCGGTCCCGGCCGGCCTCCTTCGCCTGGTACAGGTGACGGTCGGCCCGGCGCAACGTGTCGAGCGGGGTCTCCCCAGGCAGGCGACGCGCCACACCACCGGTGAACGTGACCGGCGCACCCGCGAGGTCCCACGCGTCGCGCATGCGCTGGAACATCTCCGTCGTGTCGGTGTCTGGGGGCGACACGACGACGAACTCCTCGCCGCCGTAGCGCACCGTCACGTCGGTCTCGCGCGCCGTGGTGCGCAACATGTTCGCGAACAGCTGCAGCAGGCGGTCGCCGGCCTCATGGCCGTAGGTGTCGTTCCACCGCTTGAAGTGGTCGAGGTCGACGAACAGGACGATGCCACCGGGAGGCAGCGTCTCGAGCGCGTCGTCGAGCGACCGGCGGTTGCCCAGCCCGGTGAGCGGGTCGGAGCCGACCTCACGGGCGAACCGCTCCTGCTGCTCGCGGATGTCACGGGTCTCGAACAGCCCCTGTTGCGTGCGCAGTGCGGGGAACAGGCGGCGCAGCGACCAGTACCAGGTGGCGACGCCGGCCGTGACGAGGTCCTCGACGGCGAGCGTCGTGCCGATGCCGCCCTTCGTGTGCGCGCCGTGCGTGCTGAACAGCTGCACGGCGTGCAGCAGGTGACCGGCGCCGCAGGTGAGGAAGATGCTCGCCGTCGCGAGCGCGAGCGGGTTGTCCCGCCACCGGTTCTCGTGCATCAGCACGCGGAACACGATGTGGGCGAAGATGCTGAGGTAGGCGAGCGCGATGATCGTGTTGCCGAGCAGCGCCAACGTGCCCACGCGTCGAGTCTCCTGTCGGGGCCGTGCGCGGAACAGACCCGGACAGAGCACTGCGCGTGATCACTAGGTAGGGCTCCGGTCGCAGGCCCGGCGTGTGGCGATCGGAGTCGCCGCCGTGTGGCGTCCGGCATGATCGGAATTGACTACACCGAGCGGGTGGCGACATGGCTCGCGGATGATCCGAACCTCTTGCCCATGGAGCACACCGTGCACGCGCCGTCCGCGGCCCCGCTCCTGCGCGGCCTGCCCCAGCAGCGCCGTCCGCTCCTGCGGTTCACGTTCCGCGTGGTCCCGCAGGAAGAGGCGGCGCACGAGCTCGAGATCTGGTCCGAGGACCTGGGGGACGCCGCCGACCGCGCCTTCGCCCTCGCCGCCATGGCGTACGGGCCGGACACCACCGTGAGCCTGATCTCGGAGAAGGTCCCGCAGCCCATCGGTTGACCCGCGGGCGCCGCACCGATCGGTGGCGGGGCCCCTTCACAGCGGATCCTTAACGCTTCGTAAGCCTCAGGACAGGGTGGTTGCGCCGACGATGGATGGCGTGACCGAGCAGGAACCGGAAGTCCTCTCCTCCGAGCCCGAGGCGCCGGCGAGCTCCAGGCGGCGCCGCACGATCGTCGCGGGCATCGCTCTCGTCGGCGTCGGGGCGCTCGCGGGCGGCATCGCCGCCTCCGCCACGGGGGCCGGTGCGACGGCGCGTCAGCAGCCGTTCGCCTCGAGCCCCACGCCGCTGCCCGGCGACAAGGGTGGCCCGATGCGCGGTCCCGGTCCCGCCTTCGGCCCTCGTGGTGGCCCGCTCGGTGTCCTCGGCGGCGACGTGCTGCACGGCTCCGCGGTCGTGAAGGGCCGCGACGGCACCACCAAGACCGTCGAGGTGCAGAACGGCACCGTCACGGCGGTCGCCGACAAGGCGCTCACGGTGAAGAGCTCCGACGGGTTCTCGCAGTCCTACACGGTCATCGCCACGACGCGGGTGATGAAGGACTGGGAGGGCTCCACCGCGTCCGCGATCAAGATGGGTGACACGGTCGAGGTCCTCGCCGAGGTGGTCGACGGTGCGCACCAGGCGACGCTGATCGCCGACGGGCAGGGCGGGTTCAAGGGCGGCCCGGGCGGCTTGAAGCACTTCCGCGGCGGCCCGGGCGGCGGTCCGCGAGGGATCCCGGCTCCCCCCACGCCGGCCCCCACCCCCAACGCCTGACCCCCTCCCGGCGACATCGGCTTTGTGGCAGGTCCGCAGGCCCTGCATCTGCCACTTCCCCGATCTCGACTGACTCCCCTCCCGGTCGACATCGGCTTTGTGGCAGGTCCGGGGGCCCTGCATCTGCCACTTCCCCGATGTCGACCGGGCCTCTCCTGGTCGACGGCGGGTTTGTGGCGGGTTGGGGCGGCTGATGTCTGCCACATCGCCGATCTGGGCCGCGGGGTGGGTGCGCGTGAACTGAGGGTGGGCGTGGCACGCTCGCGGGATGGCGCGCTCGGCGTGGGACTCGGCCCTCACCCAGCTGGCGACGGCCACGAAGGAGCTCGGGCTCGACGACGGCATGCACGACCTGCTCGCGACCCCGCGCCGTGAGCTGACGGTCAGCGTCCCGCTGCGGCGGGACGACGGCCGGGTCGAGGTGCACCGCGGCTACCGCGTGCAGCACTCGCTCACCCGCGGTCCGGCCAAGGGCGGCATCCGCTACCACCCGAGCACCGACCTCGACGAGGTCCGCGCGCTCGCCATGTGGATGACGTGGAAGTGCGCCCTGATCGGCGTCCCGTACGGCGGCGCGAAGGGCGGCGTGAACGTCGACCCCCGGCTGCTGTCGAAGAGCGAGCTCGAGCGGCTCACCCGGCGCTACGCGAGCGAGATCTACCCGATCGTCGGCCCGGAGAAGGACATCCCCGCGCCCGACGTCGGCACCGACGAGCAGACCATGGCGTGGTTCATGGACACGTACTCGGTGCAGAGCGGCTACACCGTGACCGGTGTCGTGACCGGCAAGCCGCTCGCGATCGGCGGCAGCGCCGGGCGGGGTGGTGCGACGAGCCGCGGCGTCATGTACTCGACGTTCCTCGCGCTCAAGTCGCACGCGATCGATCCGCGCGGCTGCACGGTGGCGGTGCAGGGCTTCGGCAAGGTCGGCGCGCTCGCGGCGCAGTTCCTCCACGACGCGGGCTGCACCGTCGTCGCGGTCTCCGACGTGAAGGGCGGCGTCTACAACCCGCACGGCATCGACCCGGTGGCGCTGCTCCGCGCGCAGAAGGCCGGCGCGGAGTCGGTCGTCGGCTTCCCGGGCACCGACGCGATCTCCAACGAGGAGCTGCTCGAGCTCGACGTCGACATCCTCGTGCCCGCCGCCCTCGAGGGCGTGATCCACGAGGGCAATGCCGACAAGCTCCGCGCGAGGTTCGTCGTCGAGGGCGCCAACGGCCCGACGACCCCTGAAGGCGACGCGATCCTCGAGTCGCGCGGCATCGTCGTCGTGCCGGACATCCTCGCGAACTCCGGCGGCGTCGCGGTGTCGTACTTCGAGTGGGTGCAGGACCTCGCCGCGTGGTTCTGGACCGAGGACGAGGTCAACGACAAGCTCCGCGCGCTGATGCAGCGGGCCTACGACGACGTGCTGGCGCTTTCGCAGAGCCGGAACGTGTCCCTGCGCACGGCCGCGCAGATGATCGGCGTCGGCCGCGTCGCCGAAGCCCACAAGACCCGCGGCCTCTACCCCTGACCCCGGCGCCGGCCCGCCTCAGGTGCCGGCGCCCATCCACCGGCCGACATCGGCTTTGTGGCAGATCTGAGGCCGTCAGATCTGCCACAAAGCCGATGTCGGCCGGTGGATGGGCGCCGGCACCTGAGGAGGCGGCGCCGGGGTCAGGGGTAGAGGCCGCGGGTCTTGTGGGCTTCGGCGACGCGGCCGACGCCGATCATCTGCGCGGCCGTGCGCAGGGACACGTTCCGGCTCTGCGACAGCGCCAGCACGTC
>DASZYF010000039.1:0-19639 GCA_035545535.1 Mycobacteriales bacterium
TCCCCCGACACCGCCGGCACCGCCTGCGCCGACACCGCCTGCGCCCGTAGCCGGGCCGCCCGCACCCGCGCCGCAGGAGCGCGCGCCCACGCCCGGGACGCCACCCGCGCCTGCACCTGCGGCGGCACCGGCCGCGCGTCCGGCCGGTGGGCTCGCCATCGATGTGCGTGACCTGCGCGTCACGTACACCCCGCGCGGCCGCAAGCCGGTCGAGGCGGTGCGCGGGTTGTCGTTCTCCGTGCGCGAGGGCGAGGTGCTCGCGCTGCTCGGCCCGAACGGCGCCGGCAAGACGAGCACCGTCGAGGTGCTCGAGGGCTACCGCGAACCGACGGCCGGCGCGGTGCGCGTGCTCGGCTTCGACCCGACCAGCCGCGCCGATGCGCGCACGTTCCGCGAGCAGATCGGCATCGTGCTGCAGCAGAGCGAAGGCGAGCTGTACCTGACGGTGGCCGAGTCGGTGGACCGCAACGCGGGCTACTACCCGTGGCCGCACGACCCGGACGAGGTCATCGAGATGGTCGGCCTCACCGACAAGGCGGACGCGCAGGTGCGCACGCTGTCCGGCGGGCAGCGGCGGCGGCTGGACCTCGCCCTCGGCATCATCGGCGGGCCGCGGCTGCTGTTCCTCGACGAGCCGACGACCGGCTTCGACCCGTCCGCGCGGCGCAGCTCGTGGGACCTCATCCGCAGCCTGCGCGAGCTCGGCACGACGATCGTGCTGACGACGCACTACATGGACGAGGCGCAAGCGCTGGCCGACCGCATCATCGTCATCGCCAAGGGTCAGCTCGTCGCCGAGGGGACGCCCGAGTCGCTCGGCGGTCGGGCGACCGCTGACGCGCGCATCCGGTTCGTCGTGCCGCCCGCGCTCGACGGCACCCGCGTCCCCGTCTCCCCCGGCGACCACGCCGAGCTCGATGGGTTCATGCTCACGGTGACGACCGCCGACCCGACCCGGGCGCTGCACAACCTCACCGGCTGGGCGCTGCAGCGCGGTGCGCGCCTGGAGGGCCTGTCCGTGGAACGGCCGACGCTGGAAGACATCTACCTGCAGCTCGTCGGCAAGCAAGAGGGTGAGCAGTGACCGCGCTCGAAGCCGAACGCCCGGCGCGCCGGGAGTCGCCCGCACCGGTGACGTTGGCGCTGCACCAGATGCGCTACGAGCAGATCACGTTCTGGCGCAACCCGCAGGCCGCGTTCTTCACGTTCGCGTTCCCCATCCTGTTCTTCTTCATCTTCGCGTCGACGTTCGGCAAGCACCACCTCGACGGCAGGCTCAACGCGCTCGAGGCGGTCAACTACTACGTGCCGTCGATCCTGGGCTACGGCATCGCGAGCGCGACGTTCGTGAACCTCGCGATCGGTCTGTCGATCCGTCGCGAGCGCGGCACGTTGAAGTCGTTGCGCGGCACACCCCTGCCGGCGTCGTCCCTCATCGGCGGCGTCATCGGCAGCGCGTTCGTCATAGCGCTGATCGAGGTCGCGATCATCCTGGCCGTCGGCACCATCGGCTACGGCGCGCGGCTGCAGCCGGGACGCGTGCTGCCACTCATCGTGGCGATCGTCCTCGCGGTCCCGTCGTACGCGGGGCTCGGAGTGCTCGTGTCCTCGCTCGTGCGCAACGCCGAGGCCGCGCCGGCGATCGTGAACCTGCCGTACGTGTTCCTCACGTTCATCAGCGGTACCTACTTCGAGGTGCACGGCGCGCTCGCGAAGGTCGCCGAGGTGTTCCCGTTGCGACCGTTCATCCTCGCGGCCCTGCACTGCTTCGACCCCTCCGTGCACAGCGCATGGGACTGGAAGCACCTCGGCGTGATCGCGGCGTGGGGCGTCGTCGGTGGCGTGCTCGCCGTCCGCACGTTCCGCTGGGAGCCGGCCCGCTGAGCGACGTGACCGACGTGCTCGCCGGCGTCGGCCCGGCGGCGATCGGCGTCGAGCTCGAGCTCGGCCTGCCCCCGCACCACCCGACCTCCCACGGCGGGCTCCGCCTTGCGCTGTCCGTCGAGGACGGGGTCGTGACCGCGGCCGACCCGATCGTCGGCTTCATGCACCGCGGCGCGGAGAAGCTGCTCGAGGTGCGCGACTACCGCCAAGGTCTCGCGCTGGCGAACCGGCACGACTGGCTGTCCGCCTTCGCCGGGGAGCTCGGCCTCTGCCTGGTGGTCGAAGCGGCGCTCGGCATCGAGGTGCCGGCGCGGGCCGACGCACTGCGGGTCGTCTACGCCGAGATCACGCGGGTGCTGCACCACCTCGCGTTCCTCGACGCCTGGCCGTTGCGCGAGCCGCTGCAGCGCGTGCTCGAGGAATCGACCGGCGGGCGCGTGCACGTGATGACGGCCCGCGTCGGCGGGCTGCGCGAGGACGTGCCCGACGGTTGGGTCGCGTCGTGGGCGGCGGCGGTGGCGGCCGTGCGCGCGGAGCTCCCGGCGCTCGACGCGGCCGTTGCTCGAGCTCCGCACGGTGTCGGCGTGCTGTCGCGCGACGACGCGCTCGCCTTCGGTGCGGGCGGCCCGGTCGGACGCGCCAGCGGGCTCGACCTCGACGTGCGCCGCGACGATGCCTACTCCGGCTACGCCCGCCGCGACGTCGCCGTCGTCACGCGCACGGCGGGCGACTGCGCGGCGCGGCTGGAGGTGCTGCGCGACGAGGTGGCGGTCTCCCTCGGCCTCATCGACGAGGTGCTCTCCGAGCTGCCCGCCGGTCCGGTGGACGTGCGGCTGCCGAAGACCGTGCGCGTGCCGGAAGGCCTGTCCTACGCGTGGACCGAGGCACCGGGCGGGCCGGCGGGTTGGTGGCTCGTCAGCCGCGGCGGGCCGACGCCGTGGCGGCTGAAGATGCGCACACCCTCGTTCGCCCACGCCCCGCTG
This sequence comes from Mycobacteriales bacterium, assembly GCA_035545535.1. Classification (GTDB taxonomy): domain Bacteria; phylum Actinomycetota; class Actinomycetes; order Mycobacteriales; family CAJCIY01; genus DASZYF01. Next base: position 2,868 of record DASZYF010000039.1, read on the forward strand.
CTGGCGACGATGCTGCCCGGGACGCGGCTCGCGGACGTGCCCGCGGTGCTCGCCTCGCTGTTCCTCGTCGCCGGCGACATCGACCGCTGAGATCGACGCCGTTGCCCGACGGCAACGAGCTCGAAAGGCGGCTGACGAGGAGGGTGCTTTGCGCCGGGCGGTTCGCTGACGGGCATGACCGCCGGGCACGAGCTTCCGGGCAGGGCTCGTCCTCAGCGGCGAGAGACCACCGCTGCCGACGAACGGAACGGCCTGACTCGTCGTCGGCGGCGATAGACCTCTGCTGGCAGCGAGCCGCCCGCACGGAACCAGCCGCCGAGCCCGCACCTACCTCGTCAGCCGGGCTTCTGACGCTCGTTGCCGTCAGTCGTCAGCCGTCAGCCGCTGGAGGCAGCGGCGACGTCGGCGTCGCTGGAGAACACCTCGCCGATCAGGACCTGACCGCCCTTGAGGGCCTGCCGCGTGATCGGGCCGTCCTCGTCGAGCGCCTTGAGGTCGTTGATCTTGATGCCGTAGTCGTTCTCGAGGGCCTGCTTGCAGTAGCCCTGCGTCGGGCACTCAGCCGGAGCGCCGACGGTCACGCCGCTGCCGCACTTGGCGGCGACGTCGGACAGCGAGGTGAGGCCGTACGCGTCAGCGCTCGCCTTGGTGACCGCGAACGCGTTCTGGTCGGTCGCCTCGGCCGGGTCGAGCACGGTGAGCCCGGCGGTGGCGGCGAGCGGCTTCAGCGCCGCGATGGTGGCGGTGATGTCACCGCTCGCCTTAGCGCTGGCCTTCTGCTTCGTCGCGAGGAAGGTGGTGAACGTCGCGGCGTACTCGGGGAAGACCTGGATGTCGCCCTTCTCGAGCGCCGGCTCGTAGGCGGCCCGCGCACCGGAGGTCTTCGCGGTCGCGTCGTAGCCGGCCTTCTTGAGCGCGTCGGCGTAGACGTTGGCGAGCGTGAGGCTCTCCGCGAAGTTCGCCGCGCCGACGACGATCTTGCCGCTCCCACCCGTGAGCCCGTCACCGAGCTTGTTCTCGTCGACGAACGCCTGCGCGGCGTCCGCGGACGTCTTCTTGTCGATGCTCACCGCGGCGTTGAGGTCGTGCAGCGCCGACTGGGACAGCGCGGCGCTGACCGCGTTGAGCGCGTCGGTGAGCGGCGACTTCGCGACGTCGGTGCGCACGATGGGCACGACGTTGTCGCTGTTCTGGGAGTGCTTGTCGTCGGCGAGGACGACCAGGTCGTCGCCCGCCTTCGGCGCGCAGTCGCCGGTGGCCGCGGCGCTGGTCGCCCCGGCGCCGGTGGTCGCGCCCGCGGGCGGTGTCGTGGTCGAGCTCTTGCTCGAGCCGCAGGCCGCCACCAGGGCCGCCGCGACGAGGGCCGCGGCGAGGAGCCGCAACGTGGAGGGGCGCATGTGCTCTCCGCCTTCTGTGTCCCGCGCGGTCCCAGCTGCCGCGCGCGTGTCCGGCGGGTTGTGCCCGCTCGTGCCGCGACGCTACCCGACGGTGGGCTTCTCCACCTCACGGGTTGGCAACGGTTCCGGGGCGCCGGCATCCATCGGGGCCGGTCGGCGGGGGGCCCCGGCCCCGCCCCACGCGGCGGGCAGCACCCGCCGCCACACCGGCCCGGGCGACCCGGGCGTGAGGAGGGCCTGGACCCGCCCGAGCGTCACGTCGAGCGCGAGGGCGAGCACCGCGACGACGACGGCGGTCCCCACGACCTGGTCGTACAGCTGCTGGTTGTTGCCCGCCTCGATGGGCAGCCCGAGCGTCGCGTCGCCGACGTAGGAGGCGAGCGTCGCGGTGGCGAAGACCTGCACCGCCGCGGTGCGCACACCGGCGGCGATGAGGGGCAGCGCCAGGGGCAGCTCGACCCGGGTCAGCACCTGGCCCGGCTTCATGCCCATGCCGCGCGCGGCGTCGATGGTGTCGTCGTCGACGGCGGCCGTCGCGGTGTAGGTGTTCGTGAGGATCGGTGGGAGGCCGAAGATCGCGAGCGCGATGACGGCGGTGCGCTCGCGCACTCCGAACGCACCGATGCGCGACAGCAGGATGAGGATGCCGATGGTCGGCACCGCCCGACCGAGGTTGCCCAGGGCGGTGACGACGGAGCCGCCCTTGCGGATGTGGCCGAGCGCGAGCCCCACCGGCACGGCGACGACCAGCGCGAGGGCAAGTGACTCGGCGCTGATGATCAGCTGCCGGCCGGCAAGGTGCAGCAGCCCCCCGCTGCCCGTCCAGCTCGAGCCGTGGCTGAGCCACGAGAAGCCGTCGCCGATCTTGCTCGTCGGCGCGAGTCGCAGGGTCATCGCGCAGCTCGCGTCCAGGGCGTGGTGAGGCGCTGCACGAGCAGCAGCACCGCGTCGTAGGCGAGTGCGAGCGCGACGATGAGCACGAGCGCGGTGAGCACCTGCGCGTTGAGCTCCTGCTGGTAGCCGTCGTAGAGCAGCTGGCCGAGACCTCCGCGACCGAGCAGCCCGCCGATCGAGAGCAGCGCGACGGTGCTGACCGACGTGACGCGCAGGCCCGCGAGGATGGCCGGCAGCGCGAGCGGCAGCTGCACCCGGGTGAGCAATCGCCACTGCCCGTAGCCCATCCCCTGCGCAGCGTCGACGACGTCGGCCGGCACCTCCGCGAGGCCGGTGAAGATGTTGCGCAGCAACAGCAGCTGCGCGTAGCCGACGAGCGCGATGACGATGGGCGTGTTGCTGTAGAAGTCGAAGTACGGCGTGATGAGCACGAACAGCGCGAGCGACGGGATCGTGTACACGACGCCGGCCACGCCGAGGACCGCCGAGCGCAGCCACGCGCGGCGCATGCCGATGAGCGTGAGCGGGATGGCGACGACCAGCGACAGCGCGAGCGCCGTGGCGGAGAGCTCGACGTGCAGCGTCAGCGCGTGGAGGATGTCGTGCTTGCGTGAGGTGAGGTACTCGCCGCAGATCCACGCGTTGTCGCGCAGGCACCCGCGCGGCACGACCAGCGCGGACAGCACGGGCCGACGATAGGCGCTGATCGTTGCCGCGTGCAGGAAGCCGCGTCCTGGGCGAGGATGGGCGCGTGGGCGAGGAGCCGGGGGACCCGATGATCGCGCTGCGGGGGGTCTCCAAGACCTACCCCGACGGCACGGTCGCCGTGCAGCAGCTGGACCTGGACGTCCCCCGGGGCGAGCTCGTCTGCCTCGTCGGGCCGAGCGGCTGCGGCAAGACCACGACGATGCGCATGATCAACCGGCTCATCGAACCGACGACCGGCACGATCACGGTCGACGGCGAGGACGTGACGCACGTCGACCCGGTCGCGCTGCGCCGCCGCATCGGCTACGTGATCCAGCAGATCGGGCTGTTCCCGCACCAGCGGGTGTGGGAGAACGTCGCCACGGTGCTTCGGCTCACGGGCACGCGCAAGCGGGCCGCACGCGCCCGTGCGCACGAGCTCCTCGAGCTCGTCGGGCTCGAGCCGGGCACGTTCGCCAACCGCTACCCGGCGCAGCTCTCGGGTGGTCAGCGCCAGCGCGTCGGCGTCGCCCGCGCGCTGGCCGCCGACCCGCCGGTGCTGCTGATGGACGAGCCGTTCAGCGCCATCGACCCGATCGCGCGCGACCGCCTGCAGGCGGAGTTCCTGCGGGTGCAGGCCGAGGTGCGCAAGACCATCGTGTTCGTCACGCACGACATCGACGAGGCCGTGCGGCTCGGCGACCGCATCGCGGTGTTCCGCCAGGGCGGTCACCTCGAGCAGTACGACTCGCCCGCGACGATCCTCGGCTCGCCGGCCACCCCGTTCGTCGGCAGCTTCGTCGGCGCCGACCGCGGACTGCGTCGCCTCGCGGTGACGCCCGTGACGGCGGCTGACCTCGAGCACCCGCCGGTCGTCGTGCTCGACGCCAACGCGGTCGATGCCCGCCGGGTGCTGCAGAGGGAGATGGCGCGCTGGGCCGTCGTGCTCGACGGCAGCGGGGCGCTGCACGGGTGGGTCGACCGTGACGAGCTCGTCGTCGGCAAGGTCGCCGACCACGTGCGCCGCATGGAGGCGTGGGTGCCGGTGGGCGACACGTTGAAGCGGGCGATGGCCGAGATGCTCACGCACGACGCCGGCTGGGTGGCGGTGCTCGACGGCGACAAGTTCGTCGGCGTGCTCACGCCGGCCACGCTGCACGCGGCCCTGCGCCGCAGCGTCGACGCCGACGACGGCGTCGTGCTCGAGCCCTCGGTCAGCCTGCTCGGCTGACCTATCGCTGCCCGAGCTTCCGCCAGACGGGGCGGGGCGCGAGGCGCAGGCCGGCGAAGAGGTAGCGCAGCACCCCGGGCACGTAGACCTCGGGCTTGCCGGTGCGCACCGCGTCGGCCACGGCTCGGCCGACGACGTCGGCGGTGGTCGAGAACGGTGCGGGCGTCATGCCCTCGGTCATCTTCGTGTGCACGAACCCGGGGCGGACCACGACGACCCGCGCACCGCTGCCGTGCAACGCGTCGGCCAGCCCGGCGCCGATCGCGTCGAGGCCCGCCTTGCTGGCGCCGTAGACGAAGTTGTCGCGCCGCGCGCGCACGCCGGCGACGCTGGACAGGACGACGAGCGTGCCGTGGCCCTGCTGCTTGAGCCGCTGGGCCGCTGCCAGGCACGCGGCCCCCACACCGACGACGTTGACGTTGAGCACGTTCGCCGCGAACGCGGCATCGGTCTCGGAGCGCGGCTGGTCGCCGAGCACGCCCGCGGCCGCGATGACGACGTCGACGTCACCGCCCGCGGCGGCGAACCCCGTGGTGATGACGTCCTCGGCTCCGCTCGCCCCGGTGGCGGCGTCCCAGACGACCGTCTCGATGCGCGCGCTGGTGCCGAGGGCCTTGCCCGCCTGCTCGAGCGCTTCCTCGTCGCGGCCCGCGAGCACGACGACGGCGTCGCCGCGCAGGTCGAGGGCACGCACCGACGCGAGCCCGAGGTCGCTCGTCCCTCCGAGCAGCAGAACCGAGCGGACCCCGCCCAGAGCGTCCTTCACGCGCACGCACCCTTCATCGATGGACCGGACCAAGCCGCCGCCGGCGGGTCAAGTGAGCTCCAGGCGGCGGGCGAGGTCGGACACGAACACGCCGCGGGGGTCGAGCGCGGCGCGCGTCGCGCGCCACTCGTCCAGCCGCGGGTACATCGCCCGCAGCACGTCGGGACGGAGCCGCGAGTCCTTCGACAGGTACACGCGGCCACCCGCTTCGACGACCAGCTCGTCGAGCGCGTCGCACATCGCGGCCAGGCCGTCCTGACCGGTGGCGACGTCGAGCGCGAGCGTCCAGCCCGGCTGCGGGAACGACAGTGGTCCGTCGTTGCCCGGGCCGAACCGCTTGAGGACCGCGAGGAAGCTCGGGATGCGGGCGTCGGAGATGCGGCGCACCGACTCGCGCACGGCGTCCTCCGCCCCGTCGGGCACCACGTACTGGTACTGCACGAACCCGCCGGGCCCGTAGATGCGGTTCCAGTCGAGCACGCCGTCGAGCGGGTGGAAGAACGCGGGGATCGACTCGAGCCCGGTGTGGTCGACGGGCGCCTTGCGGAACCACGCCTCGTTGAACGCGGCGACCGACCACCGGTTGAGCAGCCCGCCCGGCACGAGCGCGGGCGCCTTGAGCAGTGGCTTCGGGCCGTACGCCTTCGCCTGCGCGCGCTTCTTCGCCGGCAGGTCGTCGAGCTTCGCGTGGTCGCCGCGCGTGAGCACCGATCGGCCCATCGCCGCGCCGCGCGCGAGCAGATCGATCCACGCGACGGAGTAGCGGTGGTCCGCGTCGCCGTCGAGCATCGCCTGCATCAGCGCGTCGAGGTCTCCGATGCGTTCGGTGCGGACCTGCATGAGCGAGGTCTCGATCGGGAGCAGCTGCAGCCGCGCGCGCAGCACGACGCCCGTGAGGCCCATGCCTCCCGCCGTCGCCCAGAGCTCGGGATCCGCCGGCGTGAGCGTGCGCACCGAGCCGTCAGCGGTGAGCAGGTCCAGGGACTCGAGGTGCTGGCAGAACGTGCCCTCGACGTGGTGGTTCTTGCCGTGGATGTCGGAGGCGATCGCCCCGCCGACGGTGACGTAGCGGGTGCCCGGCGTGACGGCGACGAACCAGCCGATGGGGACGAGCAGGCGCATGAGCGTGTCGAGCGAGACGCCGGCGTCGACGTCGATGACGCCGCGCTCGGCGTCGAGCGCGTGCACGCGGTCGAGCGCCGTGACGTCGAGGACGGTCCCGCCCGCGTTCTGCGCGGCGTCGCCGTACGCGCGGCCGAGACCGCGGGCGATGACCCCGCGCGGCCCGGCGGTCTTCACCGCGTCGAGCGCGACGCTCGCGTCGGTGACCGGCACGACCGTGGCCGCCGACGGTGCCGTGCGGCCCCACCCGGTCAGCTCGCGGGGCGACGCGTCAGGCACGCACGACCCCGAGCCCGAAGAGCACGGTCCAGGCGAACCCCGCGGCGATCAGCACCTTGTCGTGGAGCACGAGGTCCTCGGGCGCTCCACCGTGGCCGCGCTCGACCTGCAGCGCGTAGCGCAGCAGTCCGACGGTCACCGGGACGATCGACAGCTCGTACCAGGGCAGCGTCAGCGCCCGATGGCTCTGGTGCGGGCCGGGGACGGTCGCCCGCTCGAAGGCGAACAGGCAGTAGGCGAGCAGCGTGACCGCGACGCACGTGTCGCGCATCTGCCGCAGCCACGTGACCGGGTACTCGGCGAGGATGCGACGCGCGGTGACGCCACCGTCCTCGAGGTTCGTCGCCTCGGCGTAGCGCTTGCCGAGCACCATGAACAGCGAACCGAACGACGCCACGATGACGAACCACTCCGACAGCTCGATGCGCGTCGCCGCGCCACCCGCGATGGCGCGCAGCACGAAGCCGAGGGCGACGCACACGAGCTCGACCACCGCCACGTGCTTGAGCCAGGTCGAGTAGGACACCTGCAGCACGACGTAGCTGCCGAGCACCACCGACAGCCGCCAGTCGGTCAGCAACCCGCCGCCCGCGACCGAGACGACCATGAGCGCGATCCCGAGGACGCGCGCCGTCGCGACGGGGACCAGCCCGCTGGCGATCGGGCGGAAGCGCTTGGTCGGGTGCAGGCGGTCCGCGTCGACGTCAGCGGCGTCGTTGATCAAGTAGGTCCCGCTGGACGCGAGGATGAACGCGACCACGGCAACCGCCGTCCGCGCGGCGACGTGGCCGTGCCACAGCTCGCCGGCCGACGCCGGGGCGGCGACCACGAGCACGTTCTTGACCCACTGCTTGGGCCGCATCGCCCGGACGAGCCCGCCCACGAGCGTGCCCGGACGGGCTTCGGCACCGGCGGCAGCGGGTGCGGCCGGAGTGGCGACCACAGGCACGAGGCTATCGACGCGAGGGCGCGGGTCCAGTGACCGCGGCGCGCTACCGGGCGTAGACGGCGAAGAAGTCCCGGCTGCTGGTGCCGAGGTAGTGGTCGGCCGGCTGCTGCTGGTCCGGCGTGAGCTTGTGCGGGATGATCCCCGAGACCGAGCCGGCGGTGGCCCGGGTGAAGTAGTCGTAGACGGCCCACTCGTAGTTGATGTCGAGCTCCATGGCCCGGACGCAGCCCGCCTGCTCCATGATCTGCGCGAGCGTGCGCGTGTTGGTGAGGCCGGCCGCGTAGACGATGGCGCCGTCCTTCGTGATGCCGACACCGGTGCGCGGAACGTACTTCGCAGCTCCAAGCGTGAAGCCCCACGCGAGCGTGTTGTTCTCGTCGACGGTGGGGTTGATGGCGCCGTGGTCGATGAGCGGGTCCAGGTTCTGCCGGACGGCCATGACGTCGGGCGTCATGCGCACGTCGCGGTTCCACGCGCCGATGTCGGCGTGCCCGTCCTTGTAGATGACGAACGACGCGGCGCCGTCCCGCAGCGGCTCCACCGTCTTGCCGTCGAGGTACCAGCCACCCCGGCTCTGCCCGCCGGGCAGGCGGAAGCCCGCGTTGAACGCGGCGACGAGGCCCTTCTGGGCTGCGGGTGCGGCGAGGCTCGACGCGAACCGCCAGCTGCCGCCCGGGTCGACGCTCCCGGGGTGCAGCTCGAAGCGCACGAGCTTCGGATCCATCCACGCGACGCCCACCTGGTAGCTGGTGTGGATCGTGTCGGGGCGCAGCGCGGTGCCGAGCACCAGCGGGAGACCGTCCTTGCCGGTGACGAGCGTGTCCCACTCACCCTCGCCCGGCAGCGCCGGGGTGACGATGGGCGGGATCGGGTCCGGCCGCCGGGCGTGCGGGACGGCGACCTTCGTCGGCGCGGCCGAGGCGGGAGGAACGGGACCGTCGCCGACGCGGATGCCGTGCGGCAGCGCGCCCCCCTTCTTGGGCGGGTGCAGGTCGTACTGCACCTTCTCGAGCCACGTCACTGCCCACCCGAAGTGGTGGTCGCGGCCCCACTCGGCGAGCTTCGCCGACGTGCTCTCGGTCGTCGGCCGGGTGAGTGCGCGGCCGACCGAGTAGCCGGTGAGCAGCAGGAGGAGCAGGAACGCGTAGAACAGGCCGCGGCGGACGGTGCGCCAGGGCAACCGGGGCAGGAGCGTCGACCGGTCGTGCGGCGCGGGTGCGTCGACGGGAGGTTCCGGCGGCTCGACGGGCCTGTCGGCCGGCACACCACGTGGGACGGGTTCGAGCATGGCGGTAGGCGCCTCGTCCGCAGGCGTCACGCCGCTCCCGCCCTCTCCGATCCCACGACCCGGTCGCGGCACGCGTGCCGGGGCATCGGGCCGATCCCTGTCCTCAGGGTAGAGACGCGGCCCCGGGCGTTCCGGTTGCCCGCGCCGGGGTCACGGACGGGCATCGCCGTCGGCGCCGGGGGGCGCTGGGGGGTCCGCGCGGCACACGCCCTCGAGCCGCAGGGCGGCGACGACGAGCAGGAGCGCCGTGGCCACCCCGGCGCCGGCGACGATGGCGTCGTGCTGCGCGGCGTCGACGTCGGCGACCCGCGAGAGGCGGTCCGCGAGCACGACGGCCCACACCCCCGCGAGCACCGCGCCGGTGAGGCTGCTCGCGCGGGCGAGCGCCGCCGTGCGCGCGACGGTCATGGGCATGATCGGCCGGGTGCGCGGGCGGCCTTCGCGCCGGGCCCGCACGCTCGCGGCGGCGACGACCTCGGCGAGGCCGAGCAGGCCGATCGTGACCGCGACCGACGACGGGAGGTCGGTGAGAGCCGCGTCGCCGCGCACGAGCCGCACGATCCCGGCGACTCCTGCGCCGAGGAGCAGGCCGCCGAGCAGGTCGAGGGGGCGGGTGGGCCGGAGCGAGGGCTGGGGCTCGTTCACGACGTCCGCAGGACGTGGTCGGTGCGGCGCACGCCGTCGACGTCACCGCCGGGAAGCGCGCCGAGGAGCTCGGCGACCGGCACGCCGGCGAGGCGGGCCGCGGGGTCGGCGGCCGCCCACGGCACGAGGACGAAGGCCCGCTCCGCCGCCCGGGGGTGCGGCAGCGTCAGCGCGTCGGTCGTGCGCACCTCGTCGCCGACGACGACGAGGTCGACGTCGAGCGTGCGCGGGCCCCAGCGCACGGGCCGGGTCCGGGCGGCTGCCTGCTCGATGTCACCGGCCAGGGTGAGCAGCTCCTCGGGTGACGCGGCGGACTCGCTGATGACGACGGCGTTGAGGAAGTCGTCCTGGTCGACCGGCCCCCAGGGGTCGGTCTCGTACACCGGGCTGACGGCGACGACGGCACCCCGGCCCGCGATCGCGTCGACCGCGGACTGCAGGTGGGCGAGCCGATCGCCCACGTTGCTGCCGATCGACCAGACGACCCGCCTCACGCGGGCGCGCCGGTGCCGCGGCGGACGGTGACGGCGACGTCGTCGAACGCGAGCGGGATCGGCGCCTGCGGCTTGTGCACCGTGACCTCGCACCACAGCACGTGCGCGTCGAGCAGGCACGCGCCGGCCAGCCGCTCCGCGAGCGTCTCGATGAGGTTCACCGGCTGGCCCTGCACGATCGCGGCGAGGCGTTCCGCGAGCGCGCCGTAGTCGGCGGTGTCGATGAGGTCGTCGGAGCGGGCGGCGGCCTCGGTGTCGAGGCCGAGCACCGCGTCGATGACGAAGTCCTGACCGTCGCGACGCTCCTCCGGGAACACCCCGTGGAAGCCGCGCACGGTGAGCCCGCGCAGCGTGACGATGCCCGTCTCTGTGCCCGTCCCCATCAGCTCCCGTCCTCCCGTCGCAACCGCGCCGCCACCCGCACCGCATCCGCGGCCGGGCCCGCTTCGTGCACCCGCACCGCCCACGCGCCGTCGCGGGCGGCGATGGCGGCGACGGCGAGCGACGCGTCGTCGCGCTCGTCGACCGGCCGCACGGTTCCGTCGGGCGCGGCGAGCAGGCGGCCGAGGAACGTCTTGCGGCTCGCCCCGACGAGCACCGGCCGCCCGAGCGCCCGCAACCGCGGCAGTGCGTTGAGCAGCGCCCAGCTCTGGTCGGCGTCCTTCGCGAAGCCGATGCCGGGGTCGAGCACGATGCGGTCTTCGGCCACGCCCGCCGCCATGACGGCGGCCATCCGCTCCCCGAGCTCGCGCAGCACGTCCTCGACCACGTCGTCGTACACCGCGCGCTGGAGCATCGTCGCGCTCGGCCCGCGGCTGTGCATCACCACGTACGGGACCTGGCGGTCGGCAACGAGGCGCGGCAGGTCGGGATCGAACGTGCCGCCGCTGATGTCGTTGACGATCGCGGCGCCGGCGTCGAGCGCGAGCTCCGCGGTGGAGGCGCGCACCGTGTCGACGCTGATGACGACGCCCGCCTGCGCGAGCGCGGTGATGACGGGGAGCACGCGCCGCTGCTCCTCCTCGGCGGTGACGGGTTCCGCACCCGGACGGCTCGACTCGCCCCCGATGTCGAGCAGGTCGGCCCGGTCGGTCACGAGCGCGAGCCCGCGCTTCACCGCCGCGTCCGTGCTGTCGAAGCGGCCGCCGTCGCTGAACGAGTCGGGCGTGACGTTGACGACGCCCATCACGAGCGCGCGGTCGAGGCCGGGCAGTCCGGCCACCGGCGCGTTCACGACCCGGGCCGCCGCGTGCGGCTGAGCGAGGGCAGCACGAGGAAGGCCTCGGCTTCGAGCGCGGCGATCGCGATGCGCGGCAGGTGGCTCGCGCTCGGGTAGCAGACGAACCGCGGCTCCCACACCGGCCGGAACTTCGCGTTGAACTTGTAGAGCGACTCGATCTGGAACCAGCGCGACGCGAACAGCAGCAGGCCGCGCCAGCCGCGGAGCACGAAGCCCGCGCCGATGCGCTCACCGCGCTCGAGCGCCGAGCGGAACACCGCGAAGTTGAGGCTGACGCGGGTGACGCCGAGCGACGGTGCGGCCTGCAACGCGGACACGATGAGCAGCTCGTTGAGCCCGTTCTCCGCATCCCGGTCCCGCCGCATGAGGTCGAGCGACAGCCCGTCATCGCCCCACGGGACGAAGTGCAGGAACGCGCGCATGCGCCCCTCCTGCATCGCGAGCACGCCGACGCAGCGGCCGTCCTCGGGATCGCCGAACCGGCCGAGCGCCATCGAGAAGCCGCGCTCGGTCTCGGCCCCGCGCCAGGCGGCGGCCTGCGCGCGCAGCTCGCGCTTGCGCTGCTCGCCGAGGGCGCCGATGCGCGTCACCTCGCACGAGTACCCCGCGCGCTCGACCCGGGCCACGGCCTGCCGCACGTTGCGCATGGCGCGACCCTCGAGCGAGAAGTCTTCGACATCGATGATCGCCTCGTCGCCGAGCTCGAGCGCGTCGAGCCCGGCCCGGGCCCACGCCTCACCACCCTGCTCGCTGCAGGCCATGACGGCGGGCGTCCACGCGTGCCGGTCGGCTTCGTCGAGGAACGCGTTGATCGCACCGGGCCAGGCCTCGGGATCGCCTAGCGGGTCGCCGCTCGCGAGCATCACGCCGGACAGGACGCGGTAGGCGATGCACGCCTTCCCGGTGGGAGACCAGATGACGCTCTTGTCGCGGCGCAGCGCGAAGTAGCCGAGCGAATCGCGCCGCCCCTGCTTCGCGAGCAACGCGCGCATCCGCTCCTCGTCGTCGTGCGAGAGGTGCGGCCGCGGCTCCGACGGGCGCAGCGCGAGGTAGGCGGTGACGACCGCGGTCAGTGCACCGAGGGCGACGAGCGTGTCGCCGATGCTGTCGTCCCGCCGGTGCGAGACGGCGTGGATGGGGCCGTTGAGGCCGACGAGCCCGCGGAGCACCGTCTCGAAGTACGCCCACGTGCCCGTGTTGCCCCGCACCATGTCGGTCGTCTCGAGCAGCAGGATGCCGACGATGAGGTCGAGCGCGAGCAGGCCGAGCAGGGCCGCGACCGCGGTCCATCGGCTGGACCGGTCCGAGACCGCGCGGAACTCCTTGCGGGTGACGACGAGCCCGACGAGGCAGACGAACGCGACGACGGCCTCCTCGACGTCGAGGCCCTTGATGACGTGCAGCGCGACGCTCGCCGCGAGCAGGGCGACGGCCGCCCGCCACGCGCGCCGCTTGCGACGACGCAGACCCTTGGCGAGCAGCAGGAGCAGCACGCCGGCGCTGACCGTCGCGGCGGTCGCGACGCTGGACACCGCTCCCGGGATGACGTCGCGCAGCGCGGTGAGTCGGCTGCGCTCCGGCGGCGTGATGGCGCTCGCGAGGTTCAGCAGGCCGGCGACGTAGGCGACGATGCCGGCGACCCGCGGGACCCACGAGGTATCCCAAGCCCGCCGCTGGCGAGGGCCTTCCGGTTCTTCGCTTGTGTCGGCGCCGCGCTGCGCCGCGACGGCGCTCACCTCAACGACGACCAGCGAGGATGAGACCCATCGCCTCGGCCCGCGTCGCGGGGTCGGTGTGGAAGATGCCGCGCACCGCGCTGGTGGTCGTGATCGCGCCGGGCTTCCTGACGCCCCGGATCGCCATGCACGAGTGCGCGGCCTCGATCACGACGATGACGCCCTGCGGCTTGAGCACGTCGACGAGCGCGTCCGCGATCTGTGATGTGAGGCGCTCCTGCACCTGCGGCCGCTTGGCGTACAGGTCGACGAGCCGCGCGAGCTTCGACAGCCCGGTGATCTGCCCTTCGGTGTTCGGGATGTAGCCGACGTGCGCGTGCCCGACGAACTGCAGCAGGTGGTGCTCGCACAGCGACGACATCTCGATGTCGCGCACGATGACCATCTCGTCGTGGTTCTCGTCGAACACGGTGGTCAGGACGTCGCGCGGGTCCATGTCGATGCCGGCGAGCTGTTCGGCGTACGCACGCGCGACCCGCGCGGGTGTGTTCTGCAGACCCTCGCGGTCCGGGTCCTCGCCGACGGCGATGAGGAGCTCCCGGATCGCCGCTTCGGCGCGCGCTTGATCGACGGCCATGTGCCGCTCTTACCCGCTCAGGCGCCCGCTTCGGGCGCTTCGCCCGGACGCGGACGGCGCGTGCGCGACGCCGGCCGGCGGCGCGCCTCGCGCGGGGTCGTGGCCTCCCGGCGGGCGGCTCCCGCCGTGCTCTTCGACGTGCGGCGCGATCCGCCGTTCGCCGCCCGGGCGATGGCCTTGAGGTCACCTTCACCGAGCAGGGCGATCTCCGCCGGCGTCATCACCGGCGGGCGGTTGCTCGGCGCGCGCTTGCCGCTGCCGGTGTAGGTGCCGCGGGACGGGCGCTTCTGCACCGGCGCGAACACCTCGGCGACCTCGTCCTTGGACAGGGTCTCCTTGTCGAGCAGGCGCAGCACGAGCTCGTCGAGCACGTCGCGGTAGGTGACGAGGATGTCGAACGCCTCGTCGTGCGCGGACTCGATGAGCGCGCGCACCTCCTCGTCGATCTCACGCGCGACCTCTTCGGAGTAGTCGCGCTGATGACCCATGTCGCGGCCGAGGAACACCTCGCCGGTCTCCTGGCCGAACTTCAGCGCACCGAGGCGGTCGCTCATGCCGTACTGCGTGACCATGGCGCGGGCGAGGCCGGTGGCGCGCTCGATGTCGTTGGCGGCGCCCGTGGTCGGCTCGTGGAAGACGAGCTCCTCGGCCGCGCGGCCGCCGAGTGCGTAGGCGAGGGTGTCGACCATCTCGCTGCGGGTCTGGGTGTAGCGGTCCTCGAGGGGCAGCACCAACGTGTGCCCGAGCGAGCGGCCGCGGGGAAGGATCGTCACCTTGTGCACGGGGTCGAGGTTCGCCATCGCGGCCGCGACCAGTGCGTGCCCACCCTCGTGGTAGGCGGTGACCTTCTTCTCCTTCTCGCTCATCACCCGCGTGCGGCGCTCGGGGCCGGCGATGACGCGGTCGATCGCCTCCTCGACGGCGCCGTTGCCGATGACCGAGCCGCCCTGGCGGGCGGTGAGCAGCGCGGCCTCGTTGAGCACGTTCGCGAGGTCGGCACCGGTGAAGCCGGGCGTGCGGCGCGCGACGGTGGCGAGGTCGAGGTCGGGCGCGATGGGCTTGCCCTTGGCGTGCACGGCGAGGATCGCCTTGCGACCCTCGAGGTCCGGGCGGTCGACGGCGATCTGCCGGTCGAACCGGCCCGGGCGCAGCAGCGCGGGGTCGAGGATGTCGGGGCGGTTCGTCGCGGCGATGAGGATCACGCCGCCCTTGACGTCGAACCCGTCCATCTCGACGAGCAGCTGGTTGAGCGTCTGCTCGCGCTCGTCGTGACCGCCGCCGAGGCCTGCGCCGCGGTGCCGGCCGACGGCGTCGATCTCGTCGACGAACACGATCGACGGCGCGTTGGCCTTCGCCTGCTCGAACAGGTCGCGCACCCGTGAAGCACCGACACCGACGAACATCTCGACGAAGTCGGAGCCGGAGATCGAGTAGAACGGCACGCCCGCCTCACCCGCGACCGCGCGGGCGAGCAGCGTCTTGCCGGTGCCGGGCGGGCCGTACAGCAGCACGCCCTTGGGGATCTTGGCGCCGATGGCCTGGAACTTGGCCGGGTTCTCCAGGAACTCCTTGATCTCCTGGAGCTCCTCGATGGCCTCGTCCGCGCCGGCGACGTCGGCGAACGTGGTCTTCGGCATGTCCTTCGTGACGAGGCGGGCCTTGGCCTTGCCGAAGGACATGACCCGGCTGCCGCCGCCCTGCACGTTGTTCATGAGGAACAGGAAGATCAGCAGGATCACCGCGAAGGGCAGGATCGACAGCAGGATCGACACGAAGGCGTTGGTGCCGCCGGGGTTGACCTTGTAGGTCAGGGTCGGGTCGGCCTTGCGCGCGGCGTTGAGCTCGTCCGTGATCGTGACCTGCTGGTAGGTCGCGTAGTCGGCCTTGAGCTTGGTCTTGCCCTTGTCGTCCGCCGTCTTGAGCGTGACCTCGATCCACTGGTTGCGGTCGTTGACGACCGCCTTGGCGACGTTGTGCGCGTCGATCTGGGCCTGGACAGCCGAGATGTCGCGCTGGGCGTAGCCCCCAGAGCCTCCGAGTGCCGTGAGCAGCACCAGCGCGAGGGCGATGGCGAGGGCCACCCAGGCGACAGGGCCGCGGAAGAGCCGCTTCGCGTCCATGAGGTCTACAACGCTAACACCGGCCCTGATGCTCCGGTCGGGGTGCGTGAACTCCCCCACGCACCGGCGGGGACCGCCGGCCCGTCCCGGTCAGGCGCCCTGCAGCTCCTCGCGCAGGGTCCCCACGTAGGGCAGGTTCCGGTAGCGCTCGGCGTAGTCCAGGCCGTAGCCGACGACGAAGGCGTTCGGGATGTCGAACCCGACGTAGCGCACGGCCACGGCGGAGCGGGCGGCCTCGGGCTTGCGGAGCATCGAGAGCACCTCGACCGAGGCGGGCTGGCGCGACCTGAGGTTCTTCAGCAGCCAGGACAGCGTCAGCCCCGAGTCGACGATGTCCTCGACGACGAGCACGTCCCGGCCGGCGATGTCACGGTCGAGGTCCTTGAGGATGCGGACGACGCCGGACGAGCGGGTGCCGGCCCCGTAGGACGAGACGGCCATGAACTCGATCGTGGTCGGCGTCGAGAGGACACGGGCGAGGTCGGCCATGACCATGATGGCGCCCTTGAGGACGCCGACCAGGACGAGCTCCCGGCCCACGTAGTCGCGGTCGACCTCCGCGGCCATCTCGCCGAGGCGCTTCTGGATCTGGTCCTGCGTGACCAGCACCTCGTCGATGTCGGGGTGGATCGGCGAGGGTCCCTGCGTCACCCGGCCGACAGTACGGGACGCCGCTCACCCACGGCGGCGACCGCCGCCGACGATCACCCGGACGTGCGCAGCACGCTCCCGGCCCGCTCGATGCGCGCGCCGCCGGTCACGGCGACGGGGCCCTGGCCGTGCCAGTCGGTGACCAGCGCGTCCAGCGCGCGCACCTGCACATCGGTCGCCCGACCGCCGCTGATGGTGCGCAGCACGCGCGCCCGCAGCGCCGCCGGCAGCACCGCGAGCGCCTCCGCGTCCCAGCCGCCGCCCCGTCGCGCCGACCGCTCGGCGTCGCTCGCGAGCACATCGAGGGCGTCGGCGTCGTCGCGCAGCTGGCGGGCCGTGCGGGCGAGCGCAGCTTCGATGCCGGGGCCGAGCGCCCGCTCGAGCGCGGGCAGCACGTCGTGGCGCACGCGGTTGCGCGTGTGCGCCGGGTCGGCGTTGGTGGGGTCGTGCCACGGCACGAGCCCTTGCGCAGCGACCGCCTTGGCGAGCGTCGCGCGCGACAGCTCGAGGAACGGTCGCCGGTGCAGGCCGCGCTGCGCCGGCATGCCCGACAGCGAGCGGGCGCCGCTGCCGCGCGCGAGCCCCAGCAGCACCTGCTCGGCCTGGTCGTCCCGATGGTGGGCGAGCAGCACGGCGCCGGCCGCGTGACGGGAAGCGGCGGCGTCGAGCGCGCCGTACCGGGCCGCGCGCGCGGCC
>DASZYF010000040.1:0-47812 GCA_035545535.1 Mycobacteriales bacterium
CGAAGCCACCGGGACCGGACGCGCCGGTCGCGCCACTGGCACCGGCGGGCGGGGCGCCCGGCCCGCCGGGGCCCTGACCACCCGCCCCGGTGTTGCTGCTGCCACCCGGCGTGGCGGCCGCGTACGCGATGCCGCCCGCCAGGACGGCTGCACTGCCCGCGCCCACCAGGACGCGACGCAGCGGCGACTTCATCGTGCTCATCGCAGACACCTCACTGTGCTCTGAGGGACTGCGCTCCGGTGGCAGTCCGTGCTCGCCCGCACATCGCCCTACCTGCGGGAGCGGTAACAGCTACCCGTGAGCACCCGGCACCGGCTCCTCGGCCCACGGCGGCGGCGCGAAGTCCGTACCGGTGTTGATGCCGGTGTTGATGCCGGTGTTGATGCCGGTGTCGATGCCGGCAGTCGAGACCGTGGCCGTGACGGTGCTCGTGATCGACGTGACCGACGGCACGGCCTGCCCCCGGTGGAAGAACCGCACGAGGCCCTTGACGTTGGCCGCGGACGGCCTGGCGTGCACGGCGCTCCAGAAGATCGACGAGCCGGTGACGTAGGAGGAGAAGACGTCGGCGAAGTCCCCGGAGCCGTAGGTGGCTTCCGACGCGAGGTTCGGCGCGAACCACGTCGTGCCCGCTGCGGCGTGCCTCATCGACAGCCAGGTGGCGCGGGTCTGCTCCGTGTTGTAGGTGATGTCGACGACGTGCCCGATCTCGTACGCGAGCACCTTGCGCAGCAGTGCGGTGCTCTCACCGCTGCGCACGTACAGCGTGATGGTCTTCGTCGCGGTGTCGGTGACGCCGAGCAGCCCAGCGCGCGGGCCGGCCAGCACGATCGTCGTGCCGAGCTTCGCGGTGTCGTACGTGATGCCGGACAGCAGTGCGGCGACCCGCGCACGGTCCACGGCGCGCGGAACCTTCGTGACTGCCGCGGCCGGCAGAGAGGCCGCTGACGAGAGGAACAGCCCGGCCGCCGCGCCGGCGACGCAGCGCCGCGATCGCAGAGTGGTCATGCCACTGCACACGACCATCCCGGGCGATCCGTAACAGGACGTCAAGAGGGCTCCGCCCTCGGTCACGGTGCTCCGCGCCTCGCGGTCAGGCGGTCGCGACCGACACGCGCTCCTCGCGCAGGCCGGGCAGGCGCAGCACCATGAGTGCTCCGCCACCGGGAGCTTCCTGCACCTCGGCCGAGCCGCCGTGCTCGGCCGCCGCCTCGGCGACGATCGCGAGCCCCAGGCCACTGCCGGGCAGTGTGCGGGAACGCGCGGAGCGGTAGAACCGGTCGAACACCTTCGTGCGTTCCTCGGGCGCCACGCCGGGGCCCTGGTCGCTCACCGTGATCACGCCCTCGCGGGCCGTCAGCAGGACCGCACCGTCGGCCGGGCCGAACTTCACGGCGTTGTCGAGCAGGTTCACGACCGCCCGCTCCAGGACGCCCGCGCGGCCCCGCAGCGCGAGGCCCGCCGCGATGTCCGTGCTGATCTGCGCACGTGGTGCGCGCAGCTGGACCCGATCCACGGCGCGGACCAGCAGCGCCCGCACGTCGACGTCGGTCTCGTCCTCCGGTTGGGTCTCGTCCCGCGCGAGCTGCACGAGCTGGGTGACGAGGTCGCCGAGCTCGATCATCTGCTTGCGGAGATCGTCGAGCAGGTGCGCGCGCTCGTCGGCGGGCAGCAGCGCGCTCGGGTCCGGCGCGGCTTCTACGCGGAGCAGCACGTCGATGTTCGTGCGCAGGCTCGTCAGCGGGGTGCGCAGCTCGTGGCTCGTGTCATCGATGAGCTGCCGCTGCCGGCTCTTCGCGGTGTCGAGCGCGACGAGCATGCTGTTGACGCTGCGCGCGATCTCCGCGATCTCCTCGGGACCGGCCTCCGGGATGAGCGCCGAGAGATCCTGTGTCCGAGCAACTTCCGCGGCCGCGTCGGCGACGCGACCGACCGGCTTCAAGCTCGAGCGGGTGACGAACACACCGGCCACGCCGGCGATGATCATGCCGCCGAGAGCGGTGGCGAGCAGCAGCAAGAGGATGTCGTGCGTCGTGTTGTCGACGGCGTCGAGCGGCTGCGCCACCTGCACGGCGCCTGCGGTGCCCGCACCCGCGGTGGCGACCCGCAGATGGGTGCCGTCGACGGTGACGCTGCGCACCCGGTAGCCGGTTCCGCTCGCCGCGATCGCGAGGTCCTCGCTGTCGACCGGGAGCGCGTACTCCTGGCTGGCACCGTTGAAGTCGGGGACCGTCTTCACGCCCGTCGTGCTGATGAACTGCGTGATGCCCGGCACCGGGCGAGGCCGGTTGCTGTCCCCTGCGCCGGTGTCGCCGGGGGGCGTGCCGCCGCCGAAAGGCCCGCCGGGGAAGCGCTGCGTGCCGGTCGTCTGGTTGTAGCGCTGCGCCGCCGCCTGCGTCGCGCTGTCGCGCAGCTGCCGGTCGACGTTGTGCGTGAGGTTCCGCTTCGTGACGCCGTAGGACACGACGCCGGAGATCAGGACGGCGCCGCCGACCGCGACCGTGACGAGCAGGGCGAGGCGGCGGCGCAGGGTGGGGCGCCGTCTCGCCACGGCTAGTCGCCGCCGCGCAGGCTGTACCCGACGCCACGCACCGTGTGGATGAGGCGCGGCTCGCCGCCCTCCTCCAGCTTGCGGCGCAGGCCGGAGACGAATACCTCGAGGGAGTTGCTCGACGACCCGAAGTCGAAGCCCCACACGCGGGTGAGGATCTGCGAGCGGGTGAGCACGCGCTTGGGGTTCTCGAGGAAGAGCTCGACGAGGTCGAACTCGGTCTTGGTGAGCACGAGCTCGCGCTCCCCGCGCCACACCTGGCGGGTGGCGGGGTCGAGCCGCAGGTCGGCGTAGGTCCTCGCCTCGTCGGGGTCGGCCTTCGTCCGGCGCACGAGGGTGCGCAGCCGGGCGAGCAGCTCCTCGAGGGCGAACGGCTTGGACAGGTAGTCGTCGGCGCCGGAGTCGAGGCCGTACACGCGGTCACCGACGCCGTCGCGCGCCGTGAGCATCAGCACCGGCACGTCCTCGCCGCTGCGGCGCAGCCGCTGGACGGCCTGGAAGCCGTCGAGCTCCGGCATCATCACGTCCATCACGATGACGTCGGGGCGTTCCCGGACGACCGACTGCAGGGCGAGCTCGCCGTTCTCGACGGCCTCGACCTCGTAGCCCTCGATCCGCAGGCTCCGCACGATGGAGGTGCGGACGCTCTCGTCGTCCTCGGCCACGAGAACGCGGGTCCCGGGGCTCACGGGCACCCGCCCGGGCAGCCTGCCGGGGAGCACCTGAGGGGCATCCGTCCTGCTGTCGCGCACCGCGTCCTCCCGCTGCCTTCGCAGTTGGAGTCTTCCCCAACCGTTGTTCCGACGCTGTTCACGCTCGTGTCGGACCCTGACGGGAACCTGAAGACGTGCTGCTGAGTCTCTAAGGCGGTGCGTCATGACGGAGTCATGCCAAAGGCACAGCCTCCCGACCGGCTCACCGCCGGAGTTTCATCCGACCATCGACGGGTAGACCGCAGCGGACGGCGGGAACCCCCGAACCCCACCCGCTGCCATGACGAGGAGGTCTCCATGACCCTGACCGCTCCGGAGCTGCCGGACAACGACGCAGCCGCGGGTGCCGCGGTCGCGCCGGTCGTGCCCGACAGCCGGCTGGTCCTCGTCGACCCCACCCTGCCCGCCGAGACCGCCCGGCACCTGCTGTCGGCCCTCGGCGAGACCGCGGGCGTGGGCGTGCGCTGCGCCGACCGCTCGAAGATGCTGTCAGCGGTCCGCCCCGGCGTGGTCGTCGTGCTGGCCGACGCGCACCCGGGCGTCGTCGGCATGCTCAACCGCTGGGGCGCCTCCGTGGTCGCCGTGGCCCTCGCAGACTCCTCCGTCGTCCCCTGGCTGGTCGACGTGGTCGAGGAAGGCGCGGTCGCCGCCCTCATGAACCCCGACGACGATGCGCTGGCCGAGGCCGTCATCGCGGCGGTCGAGAGCACCGCGACGACGTAGCCCCCGACCCGCCGGCGGCATCGCTTCGTGGCGGTCCGGCCCGCGCGGAACGCCCGCGCTCGTCGGAGCTGAGCGCGGGCGTCCGCGTCGCCGGTCAGCTCGTGGGCTGGCTCAGGTCGTAGACGGTCGTGCCGCCGACGGTGATCGCCGTGTAGTGCGACTCGACCCATGCGGTGATCTCGCTCTGGGCGTTGGACCCTCCTCCGGGGCCGCCCATGCCGCCGCCGGCGATGTAGTAGGCGATGTCGCCGTCGGCCACGTAGGCCTGGAGCTGCGCCAGTGTGATCGCCGCGTCACTGCCGCTGAACCCGCCCATCGCCATGACCGCCTTGCCGCTGGCGAGCTCGAGCGGCGCGGCGCTCTGCGAGCTGCCGGTCGCGGCGGCCCAACGCGTGGTCGTCTTCTGCAGCAGGGCGACCAGTGCGCTGTTGGCGGTCTGCTCACCCATTCCGGCGCCACCGGTCGCGCCGGCGGGCGGGCTGGACGAACCCGAGGCGCCGGTCGCGCCCGTGGTGCCCGTCGGGCCCGAGGCGCCGGTCGAGCCGGTCGCGCCCATCGGGCCGAAGCCTCCCGTCGCCCCGATCGCACCGCCGCCCGGGCCGCCGCCCATCTGACCGGCCGCGCTGCTCGGGCCCACCGACGGGATGGAACCGGTGTGCGCGTTGCCGGCCGTCGCGATGGCGTACGACGCCGTGCCGGTGAGGCCGACGATCGCCGTGGCCGCGCCGACCGCGAGCGCCGTGCGCTTCACGATCCGCGTGCCCATCATCAGCACGCTGACGACGACCACACCGGCGGCCGCGACGGTCCAGCGCAGCGCCGGCAGCCAGCTCGCGTTGCGGTCGAGGAGCGCGAAGTCCCAGACCGTCGTCGCCGCGACCACCGTCGCGAGCATCGCGCGGACGATCATGCCCTCGGGCGCGTCGGCGTCGCGACGGCTCCACAGCTCGCGGACGGTGATGGCGACGAGCGCGACGATCGCCGGCGCGAGCGCGACGGTGTAGTAGGGGTGGAAGACGCCCTGCATGTAGGAGAAAACGACGCCGGTCACGAGCAGCCAGCCGCCCCAGAGGATCAACGAGGCACGCGTGCGGTCGGTGCGCGGAGCGCGCCGGGTGACGATCAGGCCGAACACGAGGCACAGCAGCGCGGCCGGGAGCAACCACGAGATCTCGAAGCCGATGTCACCGCGGAACAGCCGGCCCAGGCCGGTCGCACCTCCGAACCCGGTGCTCTGGTTGCCCCCACCACCGGGAGCGCCGCCCCCGGAGAAGGCCTGCGCCACAGCACTTCCGCCGCTCCCTGACGGCGCGCGGCCACCGCCGTTGCCGCCACCCTGTCCGAACAGCCGGCCCAGGCCGTTGTAGCCGAACACCAGGTTGAGCACGCTGTTGTCGGTCGACCCTCCGATGTACGGACGGCTCGACGAGGGCCACAGCTCGACGATCGCGACCCACCACCCGGCGGAGGCGATCACGGCGAGACCGGCGGCGAGCACCTGGCCGATGCGACGGCGCAGCCGCGTCGGTGCGCAGGCGAGGTAGACGAGCGCGAACGCGGGCAGGACCAGGAAGGCCTGCAGCATCTTGGTGAGGAAGGCAAAGCCGACCGCGGTGCCGGCGAGCAGCAGCCAGCGCGTGCTGGCCACCTCGACCGCCCGGACGACGCAGTACGCGCCGGCGACCAGCAGCAGCGTGAGCAGCGCGTCGGGGTTGTCGAAGCGGAACATCAGCGCCGCCGCCGGGGTGAGCGCGAGCGCGGCACCGGCGAACAACCCCGCGCCGGGACCGTGCCACCGCCTCACCGCGGCGTAGAGCAGCGCGACGGCGGCGACCCCTTCGAGCGCCTGTGGCGCGAGCAGGCTCCAGCTGTTGAAGCCGAAGATGCGGCCCGACAGCTCCATCACCCACAGCGATGCGGGCGGCTTGTCGACCGTGATGTAGCTGCTCGCGTCGAAGCTGCCGAAGAAGAAGGCCTTCCAGCTCTTCGTGCCCGCCTGCACCGCGGCGGCGTAGAAGCTGTTCGCCGTGCCGCTGGCCGAGAGGTTCCAGAGGTAGAGCAATGCGGTCGCGCCGAGCAGCGCGAGCAGGGACGGCCGGGCCCAGGCCGGGTCGTCCGACGGGCCGCGCCAGAAGCGCTGGAGCCGGCCGGGAGGACGGGGGTGCGCGGGCGGTCCGTCAGCCGGGCGCGGCGCGTCGAGATCGGCGATCTCGACCGGCCGCGTGAGCGTCGCAGTCATGGGAGCTCCTCGAGCAGGGGTGCTGCCCGCGGGCCGCGGGCGGTCGAAGAGCACGTTCGTGCTCGCCCCTGATCCGCTCCTGAAGAGCCGCTGCCGATCGGCTGATGCTTTCGCGTTCATCACATGAGCACCGGTGGAGCACAGGAGAGCCTTGGGCCGTCTTCAGGTCCGGGTCAGGGACACCCGCGACGGTCTGTCTCGTGACCGACGTGAGGGATGCCGCGAAGATCGATGACGTGGCCAGCGATCCGTTCGGTGCGGCCGCGGCCGCCCGGGGCTTCGGCGGTGCGCGCTGGGACGCGTTGGGCACCACCGCACGTGTGGTCGTGACCGACCCGGCCGCCCTTCCGGGCGTGCGCGCCGCGGTCGAGGCCGCGGTGGACGCGATCGACCTCGCGGCCAGCCGGTTCCGCGACGACTCCGAGCTGCAGCAGCTGAACAACGCCGCCGGCGAGTGGCGCGACGCGTCGCCGCTGCTCGTCCGCGCGTTGCGCGTCGCGCTCGACGCCGCGGAGTGGACCGGCGGCCTCGTCGACCCCACGGTCGGCGCGTCGATGGTGGGCCTCGGCTATGACCGCACGTTCCGCCTCGTCGCGGCTGATGGTCCGGCGATCACCGTGGCGCTGCACGCGGCACCGGGCTGGCAGGCGGTGGAGCTCGACGACGCGGCCGCGCGCGTGCGCATCCCGCGCGGCACGCTCATCGACCTCGGGGCGACCGCGAAGGGGCTCGCCTCCGACATCGCCGCCGCCGACGCCGCCGCGGCCGCGGGGTGCGGCGTCCTCGTGAGCCTCGGCGGCGACATCGCCGTCGCGGGTGACGCACCCGAGGGCGGCTGGTCCGTGCTCGTCGAGGACGTGCACGAGGCCGCTGACCCGGACGCGCCGAGCCAGACCATCGGGCTGCTGCGCGGCGGCCTCGCGACCTCCAGCACCCGCGCGCGGCGGTGGCGCCGCGGCGGCTCCGAGCTGCACCACATCATCGACCCGCGTTCCGGCGGCCCGGCTCGCGGGCCGTGGCGCACGGTCAGCACGCTCGCCGAGACGTGCGTGCTCGCGAACGCCGGGTCGACCGCCGCGATGGTGATGGGCGCCGGGGCAGAGCGCTGGCTGGCCGATCGCAACATCCCGGCCAGACTGGTGACCCACGAAGGTCACATCACACGTGTGAGTGGATGGCCGGAGGAGGTGGGCGCATGAGCACGACGGCAGTCACATCATCAGTGCTGGCCGACAGCTTCAGCAGCGCACCGCTCTGGTACACGACGCGCAGCACCGCGATCGTCGGCTTCGTCCTGCTGACGCTCACGACGGTCTTCGGCGTCGCCGCGACGCAGCGAGCGCTCGCCAGCCGCGCCTGGCCGCGCTTCGCGACGCAGGACCTGCACCGCAACCTGTCGCTGCTCGGCCTGGTCTTCATCGGCACGCACATCGTGACCTCGATCGTCGACAGCTACGTGAACATCAGCTGGTGGGCGCTGCTCGTCCCGGGCACATCGCACTACCAAGGCCGCTGGGTCACCTTCGGCACGATCGCGTTCGACCTGCTCATCGTCATCACCGTGACGAGCCTGCTGCGCACGCGCATGCCGGCGAAGCTCTGGCGCTCGATCCACTGGTTCTCCTACGCCGCGTGGGCATCGGCCTGGTTCCACTTCCTCAAGAACGGCACCGACTCGCGGCACCACCGGTTCGGGCTGTGGCTCGACCTCGTGTGCCTGGTCGTCGTCGTCGCCGCCGGTGCGATCCGCCTGACGACGCAGAACAGCCCCGCTCCGGTGCGCAGCGTGGCAGCCGGACGATGACGGCCGCCCGCGCCCGCGAGCCAAGGCCTCCCGCCTGGCCCGCGCGCCTGCTCGCCGACCTGCCGGCCCAGGGAGCGCTCAGCTACGCCGACCACGTCGCCCGTCACGGCGCGCTGACGCTGCCGCGCAAGAAGGACGAGCGGGCCGGTCTCATCGACGAGGTCGAGCGC
The DNA here is from genome assembly GCA_035545535.1 of Mycobacteriales bacterium. Taxonomy (GTDB): domain Bacteria; phylum Actinomycetota; class Actinomycetes; order Mycobacteriales; family CAJCIY01; genus DASZYF01. The sequence goes on from DASZYF010000040.1 coordinate 8,202, forward strand.
AGCGGCCTGCTCGGTCGCGGCGGCGCCGGCTTCCCCATCGGCCGCAAGCTCCGCACCGTCTCGGCCGGCAAGGGCAAGCCCGTCGTGGTCGCCAACGGCGCCGAGGGTGAGCCCGCGAGCCACAAGGACGCGCTGCTGCTCTCACGCGCGCCGCACCTGGTGCTCGACGGCATCCAGCTCGCCGCGGCGTCCATCGAGGCGAGCGACGCGCACCTCGTTGTGCACCGTGGTTCGGCGGCCGCGACGGCCGTTCGGCGGGCGGTCAGCGAACGTCCCGCCGGTGGCGTGGCCGTGCAGGTGCACGAGCTGCCGCACCGCTACGTCGCCAGCGAGGAGTCCGCGCTCGTGCACTGGCTCAACGGCGGTGACGCGAAGCCGACGTTCACGCCGCCGCGCCCGTTCGAGCGGGGCGTGCGCAACCGGCCGACGCTGGTGAACAACGTCGAGACGCTCGCACACCTCGCGTACGTCGCCCGCCACGGAGCCACCTGGTTCCGCAGCGCGGGCGATCCCGACGAGCCCGGGACCTTGCTCGTCACGGTGAGCGGTGACGTCCCTTCCGCGGGCGTGCTCGAGGTGCCCACCGGAGCCGCCATCGGCGACGTCATCGCGGCGGCCGGGGGAGATCTCCGGCGGAGCCAAGCGGTGCTCGTCGGCGGCTACTTCGGCACGTGGCTGCCGGCCGCGCACGCCGCGTCGGTGCCGATGACGCACTACGCGCTGAAGGCCGCAGGTGGCGCGCTGGGCGCGGCGATCCTCGTCGTGCTCGGCCGGGACCGCTGCGGTCTCGCCGAGACGTCCCGCGTCGTCGAGTACCTCGCCGGCGAGAACGCCGGGCAGTGCGGTCCGTGCTTCAACGGGCTCCCCGCGCTGGCGGGCGCGTTCACGAAGCTGGCGCGTGGTGGTTGGGACGAGCGCCTCGGACCGCACATCGACCGCTGGCTCGCCGTGGTGCCGGGCCGCGGCGCGTGCCGGCACCCGGACGGCGCGATGCGCTTCGCCGCGAGCGCGCTCGGCGCCTTCGCCGACGATGTCGCGCACCACCGGTCGCACGGTCCGTGCGCGCACGCACCGTCGGCATCGCTGCTGCCGGTTCCCCGCAAGACCACCGAGTGGAGGTGAGCACGATGCGTGTGCGCGTGAACCCGATCCAGTGCACCGCGCACGGCGTGTGCGCCGAGCTGCTGCCCGAGTGGGTCGAGCTCGACGAGTGGGGCTACCCGGTCGTCGACGACCAGCCGCTCCCCCAGCAGCTCGTCGACCACGCGCGTCGCGCCGCCGCCGCCTGCCCGACGTTGGCGATCGTCCTGTCCTCCGACTGACCCCCGGCCGACATCGGACTTGTGGCGGCTCCCCCACCCTCAGATCCGCCACTTCCCCGCTCTCGACGGTGGAACGGCTCCCGCCGGCCGGCCGACATCGGGGTTGTGGCAGACCGGACCGACCACAAGGCGGCACAAGTCCGATCTCGACCAGGGCACCGGTGCGGCCGACATCGGGGTTGTGGCGGGACAGACCGACCACAACGCGGCACAAGTCCGATGTCGACGGGAGGGGTCAGCTGCCGCCGGAGCTGGCGACGGGGGCTCCGCCGGACGAGGTCGACGTGGTCGATGTCGTGCCGGTGCTCGTCGCGTTGGTCGACGAGGACGAGCTGTTGGTGGGCGCGCTGGACGTACTGGTCGTGGCGGCCTTCGTCGCGGTCGCGGTGGTCGTAGAAGCGGTCGACGTGCCGCTCGAGGTCGTGCCCGCCGCCGCGGTGCTCGCCGTGACCCGCGCGGCGGCCGGCGTCGCCGCTGCGGTCGCGGTCGCGGTCGCGGTCAGGCTTGAGGGCACCGAGGTCGTCCCGGTCGCGCCGCTGGACGTGCTGCCGGTCGTGCCGGTGCCCGTGACGGTCGTGCTCGTCGCGGCGCTCGTCACGGAGGCACCTCCGACGAGCCCGACCGTCAGCAGCGCGGTGCCGACGGTCGCGCCGACCGCACCGACCCCCGTGATCGCGCGCACCTTGCGGGTGGCCCGGTCACGGGCGCGGACGTCGCCGCGAACGTAGGGATGCGGCGCGCTGCTGTCGGTGCTCTCGTTCATGAGGACCACGGTGCGATCGGCGTCTGAAGAGAACCTTCAGACGACCTTCGGACCGCCGAACGATGCGGCCGACGGCGGGGTTGTGGCAGATCCACCGGCCCATGAACTGCCACAAAGCCGATGTCGACCAGGCGGGCGGGCACGCACCCACCGGCGAGATCGGGGTTGTGGCAGATCCACCGGCCCATGAGCTGCCACAAAGCCGATGTCGGCCAGGAAGGCGACACGCACCCCACCCGGCGACGGCGGGGTGGTGGCAGATCCACGGGCCCATGAACTGCCACAAAGCCGACGTCGGCCAGGGGGTCAGCTGCCGCCGGAGCCTCCGACGGGGCCACCACCGGAGACGCCGGGGGGCGGGCCGTTGAACGTGTAGGCCGGCTGCTGCTGCACCGGCTGTTGGACCGGCTGCTGGACCACCGGCTGCTGCACGACGGGCGCTTGGGTGACGGTCGTGTGCGCCGGCGTCGGCGCCTTCTTCTTGGTCTTCTTCTTCGTCGTCTTGGGGGCCGCCGGCGTCGCCGCCGGCGTCGGCTGCAGGCTCGCGGGCACCGGGACCGGCGTGGTCGCGGGGGCCTCGGGCGTCGAGGGCGTCGTGACGGCGGCCGCGCTGTGCGATGCCGTCGCCGCCAGGCCGCCCGCCAGGACCGCCGCGCCGCCGACCGCCCCGACCCCGGACAGGACGGTGACGCCCCAGACGCGGCGGGTGGCGCCGTCGCGGAGCCCGCTGTCGCCCCGCGCGAGGCCGTGCTGGCCCCGGCGACGCGGCACGATCGGGCTCACCCGTGCACCTCCCGGCTCATGCGGACCGCCTCTGCGGTCCGACGTACTCCTCAACGACGGCGGCGTCCCACCGGTAACAGCGTGCGCCTCCTAGATGTGAACACGTTCGGCATGCCCCTGCGGTTGACCTGAGCGTCGAAGGTGTGACGGTTCTCAGGCAGACGCGGTTCCCTGGCCGGTGGTCGCGGTGGAGGTCAGGTCGTAGACCGTCACCCCGTCGATCGTCTGGGCGGTGTAGGTCTGCTCGACCCACGACGCGATGGAGCTCGAGGCGGACGAACCGCGCATGCCGCCGGGCCCTCCGAACCCCCCGCCACCGCTGATGAAGTAGTGGACCTTGCCGGAGGCGACGTCGGCCTGGAACTCGGCGAGCGTCGGCGAGGGGTCGGTGCCGTTGAATCCACCGATCGCCATCACCGGCTCGCCGCTGGCGAGCTGGTAGCCCGACGCCGAGTTGGCGCCGACCACGGCCGCCACCCAGCGGTAGCCGCGGGCGCCCGCCTTGAGCAGGGCGCTGAGCTGGGCCCCCGGGGTGCTGCCGTTCAGCAGGCCACCCGCCGCTCCGCCGCCACCGGGACCGCCGTTCGCCGACCCACCGAGGCCCGGGAACCCACCGTTCGCCGACCCACCCAGGCCCGGGAACCCGCCGTTCGCCGACCCACCCAGGCTCGGGAAGCCGCCGTTGGCCGACCCACCCAGGCTCGGGAAGCCGCCGTTGGCCGAGCCACCGAAGCCCGGGAACCCACCGTTCGCCGTGCCGTTCTGGCTGGTCGACGGCGGACCGCCGAACCCGCGCTGCCCGCCGGCACGACCACCACCGGGACCACCACCGGGGCCACCACCGGGGCCGCCGAACCCGCCCTGCCCGGACGGACCCGCCGTCGGCAGGGCACCGCTGTGCGCCGTCGACGCGGTGTCGAGCGCGTAGGCCGCGGGCCCGGCGAGGCCGGTGACCAGACCACCGGTGATCACCACAGCTGCGACGCGCCTCGCGAACGTCGAGGCCGCGACCATCGCTCCGGCGGTGGCGAAGCCGACGAGCAGCACGGCGACGCGCAGCCACGGGTGCCAGGCGGACGTGCGGTCGAGCAGGTCGTAGGACCAGCCGGCCGCGGCCAGCACGGCGCCCGCGAGCACGATGCGTGCCCACAGCTGTTCGCGGACCCGCCACAGCGCGACGCCGCCGATGCCGACGCACGCACCGATCGCCGGCGCCAGCGCGACCGTGTAGTACGGGTGGATGATGCCGGCCGCGTAGGAGAACGTGAGCCCGGTGACGACGAGCCACGAGCCCCAGATCAGCAGCGCCGCGCGCAGCCGGTCCGTGCGCGGGGCCCGACGCGTCGCCCACAGACCACCGGCGAGCAGCACCAGCGCGGCCGGGATCAGCCACGATGCCTGACCGCCGAACTCGCTGTTGAACAGGCGGTTCCAGCCGGTGGCACCCCACATGCCGCCGCCGTTGCCGCCGGGACCACCCCCGCCGACGCTGCCGGTCTCGTTGCCGGTGATGCGACCGAACCCGTTGTAGCCGAAGATGAGGTTCCAGATGCTGTTGTCCTGCGAGCCGCCGATGTACGGGCGGCTCGACGCCGGCCACAGCGACACGACGACCGGCCACCACAGCGTCGCGGCGGCGAGCGCGAGGCCCGCCTGGGCGAGCTGGATCAGCCTGCGGCGCAGCGGGTTCGGCGCGGCGATGAGGTAGACGAGCGCGAAGCCCGGGAGCACGACGAACGCCTGCATCATCTTCGTGATGAACCCGGTGCCGATGCACACGCCCGACAGGACGAGCCAGCGGGTGCGTCCGTCCTCGAGCGCACGGGTCAGCGCGTACGCCGCGATGACGAGCAGCAGCACGAGCAGCGCGTCCGGGTTGTTGAAGCGGAACATCAGCACTGCGACGGGCGTGGTGGCGAGCACCGCACCGGCGATGAGCCCGGCCGCGGGCCCGAACCAGCGCCGCACGGCGAGGTACAGGACACCTACTGCCGCAACACCTTCGAGGGCTTGCGGCACGAGGATCGACCAGCTGTTGACGCCGAACACGCGGGCGCTGATCTCCATGAACCACAGCGACGCCGGCGGCTTGTCGACGGTGATCGCGTTGGAGGCGTCGAAGCTGCCGAAGAACGCGGCCTTCCAGCTCTTCGTGCCGGCCTGCACCGCCGCGGAGTAGAACGAGTTGGCCCAGCCCGACGCGCCGAGCCCCCACAGGTAGAGCAGCGCGGTCGCACCCAGCAGGCTCAGCAGCGACGGCCGCACCCACGCCGGGTCGTCGTCGCGCCCGTGGAGCAGCCGCCGGGCCCGGCCGCGCGGAGGCTGGGGGGTGACGCGCGCGGCCGGGTCCGGCGGGGTGAGGACGACCGGTGTGGCCGCCGGCTCGTCGAGGTCGTCGGGGTGGAGCCAGGTGGTGGTCATGCGGGGTCGCTCACAGACGTCGGAGGGGCAGGGCGGATCGAGCGGCGAGGGTGGAAGACCCACGCGCGCAGCAGGACGAAGCGCAGGACGGTGGCGGCCGCGTTCGCGGCGACGAGCACCGCGACCTCGACGAAGCGACGCGGGTGCGCGGACAACGCAGCCAGCAGGGCGAGCGACCCGCTGGTCAGCGCGAGGCCGAGACCGAAGACCACGAGGCCTTCCGCCTGGCTGCGGGCCGCGTTCTCCTTGCCGCGCACCCCGAAGGTGATGCGCCGGTTCGCCGCGGTGTTCGCGACGGCGGTGACGAGCAGCGCGACGAGGTTGGCGACCTGCGCACCGACGCTCCCGCGCAGCGCGACGTAGAGCACCAGGTACGCGAACGTGCTCAGCACGCCGATCACGCCGAAGCGCAGCAGCTGCCCCACCATGCCGACCGGCACACCGGGCAGCGGCGAGCGACCGAGGTCTTCGCGCAGCTGGCCCAGCGGCAGCCGGCCGGTGACGAGACCACGGCCTAGTCGCAGCACGCCCCGCAGGTCCTTCACCGCGGTGTCGACGATGTTCACGCGGCTGTCGGGATCGTCGACCCAGTCCACCGGCACCTCGTGGATGCGCAGCCCGGACCGCTCCGCGAGCACGAGCAGCTCGGTGTCGAAGAACCAGGCCTGGTCCTCGACGACCGGCAGCAGCGCCCGCGCGACGTCGGCGCGGATCGCCTTGAAGCCACACTGCGCGTCGGAGAACCGGGCACGCAGCGTGGTGCGCAGGATCGCGTTGTAGCAACGCGAGATCACCTCACGCTTCGGCCCGCGCACGATGCGCGAGCCGCGCGCGAGGCGGGTGCCGATCGCGAGGTCGCTGTGGCCGGTGACGAGCGGCGCGACGAGCGGCAGCACGGCGGCGAGGTCGGTGGAGAGATCGACGTCCATGTAGGCGAGCACGAGCGCATCGCTGTTCGTCCACGCCTCCCGCAGCGCGCGACCGCGCCCCTTCATGTCGAGGTGGATCGCCCGCACTGACGGCAGCGCGGTCGCGAGGTGCGCGGCGATGGTCCACGTCCCGTCGGTGCTCGCGTTGTCCGCGACGGTGATGCGGAACGAGAACGGCAGGTGCTCCGAGAGGTAGGCGTGGAGCCGTCGGATGCTCGCGTCGAGGCCGGCTTCCTCGTTGTGGACGGGGACGACGACATCGACGACGGTCACGGCCGTGGCCACTGCGCTGTCGTGAGCCACCGTCGCGGTGGTTCGATCGGCCAGCTGGGCGGTCATGTCGTCTCCCGGTGCGTGGGTCATGGGGCGGGTGGGCGCCGGGAGCTCGCGAGCGGGCCCGGTGTCGATGCGATGACCATCGCGACCGTGGCTTAGCGGGACCTGAAGGGGCCCTAGCAAGGTCCTGATCGCTACCCGTGCGATCCGATGCAGGCGCCGGTGCCGGGAGCATGCGAGCGGGCCGATGCGGCGCCGGCGCCGGGAGCATGCGAGCGGGCCGATGCGGCACAGTGAGCGCGTGCAGCGACGGGCGCCGTCGGCCGCGGTCGTGCGCCGCGTCGAGCGACAGGTCGGCGACCTGACGACACGGGCGCGGGCCCGGCTGGACGGGATCGCCTGGTTCGCGGCGCTTCCGGCCGATGTGCGCTCGTGGGTCGGTGTGGTGGTGCAGACCGGCATCCAGGGCCTCGTGGCGTGGATGCGCGAACCGGAGCGCGGCGCCGCCGCACCGGACGCGACGTTCGCCGCCGCGCCCCGCACCGTCGCCCGCGCCGTCTCGCTCGAGCAGACCGTGGAGCTGATCCGCGTCGTGCTGGAGGTCGTCGAGGACGCGGTGGAGGACCTCGTGCCGGCCGCGCAGGTGCCCGAGCTGCGGACCGCGGTCGAGCGCTACGCGCGCGAGGTCGCGTTCGCCGCGGCCACCGTCTACGCCCGGGCCGCCCAGCAGCGCGGAGCGCTCGACGCCCGCCTGCAGACGCTCGTGATCGAGGCGCTCCTCGCCGACAGCGACGAGCGGGTGGTGTCATCGCGGGCGGCCGCCCTGGGCGAGCTGCCGACCGGACCGGTCATGGCGATCGCCGCCCGGCCGACGGAGGGCGGGCCCGAGCACGCGCTCGAGTCGATCCAACGGGTCGCGGCGAAGCGCCAGCGCACGGTGGTGGCCTCCGTCCACCTCGGCGTGGTGGTCGGCGTGGTGCCGGTGGGCAACGCCCGCGACCCGCTGACCGTCGCGGCGGCGTACGTGGACGGGCTGGGCGCGGCGGTGGCCGGACCGGTCGCTCCGGAGGTCCGGGAGGCGGGAGCGTCGGCGCGGGCGGCGTTGGGCGGCCTGGCGGTCGTCGATGCCTGGCCGGCCGCCCCGCGGCCGGCCCACGCCGACGACCTGCTGCCCGAGCGGGTGCTCGCCGGTGAGGTCGAGGCGCGGGCCCGTCTGGTCGAGCTGTGTTACCGACCGGTCAGTAACGCGTCCGCGGCTCTTGTCGAGACCATCCAAGCCCTGCTCGAAACGAACGGAAACATCGAGGCAACCGCCCGGTCACTGTTCGTTCATGCGAACACCTTGCGATACAGGCTTTCCAGGGTGTCCGAGCTCACCGGCTACGACCCACGCGAGCCGCGCGACGCGTTCGCCCTGCGCCTGGCCTTCACGCTGGCCCGTTTGTAGGTTACCTACAAAGTCCTCGCGGGTTCTTCGTGCGGGTCCGCTGGCGACCGGACCCGGCGCACCCCACAGGGTTGGACCCGTGCTCGCCGTCGTCGCCCCCGGTCAGGGATCGCAGGCCCCCGGACTGCTCAACGCCTGGCTCGAGCTGCCGGGCGTCCGCGAGAGCGTCGGCGCGGCCGGCGACGCGGTCGGCCTGGACCTGCTGCGCCTCGGCACCACAGCGGGCGAGGACGAGCTCACCCCCACCGAGATCACCCAGCCGCTGGTCGTCGCGACCGCGCTGGCCGTCGCCCGCGCCGCGGGCCTGCACCCGGACGTCGTCGCCGGCCACAGCGTCGGCGAGTGGGCGGCCACCGCCCTGGCCGGCGTGATCGACGACGCGACGGCCGTGCGGCTGGTCGGCACGCGCGGTCGCGCGATGGCCGTGGCCGCCGCGCTGACCCCCACCGGCATGAGCGCGGTGGTCGGCGGCGACGCCGACGAGGTCGCGGCTGCCGTCGCGTCGCTCGGGCTGGCGATCGCGAACGTCAACGCCAGCGGCCAGGTCGTGGCGGCCGGGCCGGTGGAGGCGCTCGCCGCGCTGGCCGCGGCGCCCCCCGCCAAGGCCCGAGTGCTGCCGCTGCGCGTCGCCGGTGCGTTCCACACCCACCACATGGAGACCGCGGTCGCCGACGTCGCCGCGGCCGTCAACGCCGTCACCGCGGCCGACCCGCAGATCGCGCTGCTGTCGAACGCCGACGGCGCGGTCGTCACGTCGGGCGCCGAAGCGCTGCGCCGGCTCGTCCGCCAGGTCGCGGCGCCCGTGCGGTGGGACCGATGCTCGGACACGCTCGCCCGCCTCGGCGTGACCCACCTCGTCGAGCTCGCCCCCGCGGGCACGCTGGCCGGCCTGGCGAAGCGCGCGTTGCCCGGCGTGCAGGTCGTCGCCCTCAAGACCCCCGCCGACCTCGACGTGCTCGCGAGCGCCGGGTGAGCGGCGCCCGCCTGCTCGCGCTGGCCGCGGAGCGCCCGGCGCGCATCGTCACCAACGACGAGCTGTCGGCGAGGCTCGACACCTCCGACGAGTGGATCCGCACCCGCTCGGGCATCGCCAACCGCCGGTTCGCCGCCGACACCGACACGGTCGAGTCGCTGGCCATCGGCGCCGGCGCGAAGGCGCTGGCCGCGGCCGGCGTCTCACCGAGCGACGTCGACCTCGTCATCGTCGCCACCGCGACCATGCCCACAACCGTCCCCGGCGCGGCCGGGGTCGTCGCCACGGGCGTCGGTGCCGCCGGCGCCGGAGCCCTCGACGTGAACGCCGGCTGCGCGGGCTTCTGCTACGCGGTCGGCCTCGCGGCGGACGCAGTGCGCGGCGGCTCGGCACGGCACGCACTGGTCATCGGCTCCGAGCGCATGACCGACATCGTCGACGCCGACGACCGCGCCACCGCGGTGCTGTTCGGCGACGGCGCCGGCGCCGCGGTGATCGGACGCGCGAACGTCAACCAGATCGGCCCGACGGTGTGGGGGAGCGACGGCAGCGGCGCCGACCTGCTCCGCGTCCCCGCCGAGACCGGTCACCTGCAGATGGACGGCCGCGCCGTCTACCGCTGGGCCACCACCGCGCTCGCCGCGCCGGCGCTCGCGGCGATCGAGCGCGCCGAGCTGCACCCGCGCGACCTGCGCGCGTTCGTCGCGCACCAGGCCAACCTGCGCATCATCACCGCGCTGGCCGGGGCGATGGGCCTCGACGACACCTGCGTCATCGCCGACGACGTCGTCGACAGCGGCAACACCAGCTCGGCGAGCGTCCCGATGGCGCTGGCCCGCCTCATCGACGAGGGCCGCGTCAGCAGCGGCGATCCCGTGCTGCTGTTCGCGTTCGGCGCCGGCCTCACGTGGGCCGGTCAGGTCGTGCACGTGCCGTAGCAGCACGTTCCCCAACCGCCTGTCGCCCAGCACGTCCCGCACCAGCAGCGAACCGCACCAGCAGCCCACCGCAGTCCACAACCACGAAGGAGCACCGCATCATGACCACTGCAACGGACACCGACATCCTCACCGGCCTCGCCGACATCATCAACGAGATCAGCGGCCGCCCGGCCGCCGACGTCGTGCCCACCGCGTCGTTCACCGCGGACCTCGACCTCGACTCGCTCACGATGGTCGAGGTCGTCGTGGCCGCCGAGGAGCGCTTCGGCGTGCGCATCCCGGACGACGACGTCGCGCAGCTCGTCACCGTGCAGGACGCGCTCGACTACATCGTGCGCGCTCAGGTCAGCGCCTGATCGCCGGACCCCACCACCCCCACGAACGAAGCACGCGAGGAGAGCTGACGTGACGGTCCGCGACGAGCCGGTGGTCATCACCGGCATCGGCATGACCACCCCGCTCGGCGGCAGCACCGCCGACACGTGGTCGGCCCTGCTCGCCGGCGCGTCGGGCACGCGGCTGCTCGACGAGGACTGGGCGGCCGACCTGCCCGTGCGCATCGCCGCGCGGGCCGCGGTCGACCCGACCGGCGTGCTCGACCGGGTGGAGGCCCGCCGTCTCGACCGCAGCCAGCAGCTCGCACTGGTGGCCGCGCGCGAGGCGTGGGCCGACGCGGGGGAGCCGGGCGTCGAGCCCGAACGGCTCGCGGTGGTCGTCTCCAGCGGCATCGGCGGCGTGCTCACGCTGCTCGGCCAGGACGACGTGCGCCGGGAGAAGGGCGTCCGGCTCGTCTCTCCGCTGACCGTGCCGATGATCATGCCCAACGGTCCGGCGGCAACCGTCGCGCTCGAGCTCGCGGCCCGCGCCGGCACGCACGCTCCGGTCAGCGCGTGCGCGAGCGGCGCGGAGGCGATCGCCTACGCGCTCGACCTGCTGCGCCTCGACCGTGCCGACGTCGTGGTCTGCGGGGGAGCGGAGGCCGCGATCCATCCGCTGCCGATCGCCGGCTTCGCCGCGATGAAGGCGCTGTCGAAGCGGGAGGACGAGCCCGAGCGGGCCAGCCGTCCCTACGACAAGGCGCGGGACGGCTTCGTGCTCGGTGAGGGCGCCGGCGTCCTGGTGCTCGAGCGGGCGTCGTCCGCGCGGGCGCGCGAAGCCAGGGTGTGGGCCGAGGTGGCGGGCGCCGGCATCACCAGCGACGCGCACCACGTGGCGGCGCCCGACCCCACCGGCGCCGGTGCGGCCCGCGCCGTCGTCGCCGCCCTGCGTGATGCGAACGCAGCGGAGCGCGACGTCGTGCACGTGAACGCGCACGCGACGAGCACTCCGGCCGGCGACGTCGCGGAGGCGCTCGCGCTGCGCAGCGCGCTCGGCGCCGACACCGACCACGCCGTCGTCAGCGCCACCAAGTCGTGCACCGGGCACCTGCTCGGCGCCGCCGGAGCGGTCGAGGCCGCGTTCGCGGCACTCGCGCTGCACCACCGCATCGCGCCGCCCACCCGCAACCTCGACGACCCCGACGACGAGGTGACGCTCGACATCGCCCGCGTGGACGCGCGGCCGTTGCCCGAGCAGGGCGTCGCGCTCTCGACCTCCTTCGGGTTCGGCGGCCACAACGTGGCCCTCGCCCTCCGGACCGCCTCGTGATCCGTCTCTTCGCTGCGGCCTCCGGCGCGACTCAGGAAACGGATCACTGACGTGACGATCTCGCTCGACCGGCCGCTGCTCGATGCTCGGGACCCGGCCGTGCGGCTGGAGTCGCTGTGCGACAGCGGTTCTCTGGTCTGCCTCATCGCCGGTGACGGCGTCCTCGTCGGCATGGGTGCCCTCGACGGCGTCGACGCGGTGCTGTTCGCCACCGACCCGCGCGTGCAGGGCGGCGCCATGTGCGCCGACGGGTGCGCCGCGATCGCATCCGCGTACGAGATCGCCATGGAGCGCCGCCTGCCCATCATCGGTGTCTGGCAGTCGGGCGGTGCTCGCCTCACCGAGGGCGTGGCCAGCCTCGACGGCGTCGGCCAGGTCTTCGCCGCCATGACGCTGGCGAGCGGTGTCATCCCCCAGATCTCCCTCGTCCTCGGCCCGGCGGCCGGCGGGGCCGCCTACGGCCCGGCGCTCACCGACGTCGTCATCTCCGCGCCGGACGGCCGGGTCTTCGTCACCGGCCCCGACGTCGTGCGCAGCGTCACCGGCGAGGACGTCGACATGGCGGGCCTCGGCGGTCCGGACGTCACCGGCACCAGCGGTGTCGCGCACCTCTGCCCGCCCACGCTCGACGCCGCCATCACCGCGACGCGCGAGGTCGTCGGCCTGCTCAGCCGCGCGCACCGCGCGGTGCCGGTGCGCGAGGCGGTCGACCCCGGGTCGCTCCTGCCCGCCGAAGCCCGACGCGCGTACGACGTGCGCCCGATCGTGAAGGCGCTGCTCGACGCACCGCCGGTCGAGCTGCAGCCCAAGTGGGCCCCGAACGTCGTCACGGCCCTGGGCCGGCTCGGCGGCCGCCCGGTCGGCGTCGTCGCGACCAACCCGCTGCGCATGGGGGGCTGCCTCACCGCGGCGAGCAGCGACAAGGCCGCGCGGTTCGTGCGGCTGTGCGATGCGTTCGGCATCCCGCTCGTCGTCCTCGTGGACGTGCCCGGCTACCTGCCCGGGCTCAAGCAGGAGACCGACGGCGTCGTGCGACGGGGCGCGAAGCTGCTGCACGCGTTCGCGGCGTGCAAGGTCCCGCGGATCACGATCGTCACGCGCAAGGCCTACGGCGGCGCCTACATCGCGATGAACTCCAAGTCGCTCGGCGCGACAAAGGTCTACGCGTGGGCGGGCGCCGAGGTCGACGTCATGAACGCCACCGCTGCGGTGCGCATCCTGCGCCGGCGGGAGCTCGCGGCCGTGCCGGCCGAGCAGCTGGCCGACGCCGAGACCGCGTTCGCCGCCGAGCACGCACGCACCACCGGCGGGCTGTCCCGCGCGCTCGAGCTCAAGGTGGTCGACGCGATCATCGAGCCCGCGGAGACGCGCGTCGCCATCATCGAAGCCCTGGCCCACGCGCCGCACGAGCGGGCGCGCCTGACCAACATCCCGCTGTGACACAGGAGAAGCTGTGACACAGGAGAAGACATGACCGGCCGCAGCGTCCTCGTCACCGGCGGCAGCCGGGGCATCGGTCTCGCCTGCGCCCGTGCGCTCGCGGCGGAGGGGCACAAGGTCGCGGTCGCGTCCCGCAGCGGCGAGACGGCCGACGGCCTGCTCGGCATCACGTGCGACGTCACCGACGACGTCGCCGTGAAGCAGGCGTTCGCGCTCGTCGCCGAGACGCACGGCCCGGTCGAGGTGCTCGTCGCCAACGCGGGCATCGAGAGGTCGACGCTGCTGCTGCGCACCACCGACGAGCTCGCGCGCGAGGTGCTCGACACCAACCTCGCCGCGTCGCTGCGGCTCGCGCGGCACGCCGCCGGGCCCATGGCGCGCAACCGCTTCGGTCGCCTGATCTTCGTCGGCAGCGTCGTCGGTCACCTCGGCAACCCGGGCCAGGCCGCGTACTCCGCGAGCAAGGCCGGCCTCGTCGGTCTCGCCCGCTCGATCGCGCGCGAGCTCGGCCCGCGGGGCGTGACGGCGAACGTCGTCGCACCGGGCTTCGTCGAGACCGCGATGACCGAAGAGCTCACCGAGAGCCAGCGCACCGACATCGGCAGCCGGGTCCCGCTCGGCCGCTTCGCCACACCGGAGGAGATCGCGGCCGTCGTCGCGTTCCTCTGCTCCGACGCCGCGGGCTACGTCACCGGAGCACTGCTCCCGGTCGACGGCGGCCTGGGCATGGGCCACTGACCGAGAGGAAGTCGTGATGGGGAACAGTGCTGGACTGGTCGAGGGCAAGAAGCTCGTCGTCACCGGCGTGCTCACCGAGAGCTCGATCGCGTACGCGGTCGCCCGCCTCGCGCAGGAGCAGGGTGCCGAGATCGTGCTGACGGCACCGCCGAAGGGCTTCGGCATCACCAAGCGCATCGCCGCCCGCCTGCCGCAGCCGGTCGAGGTGATCCAGCTCGACGTCACGTCCGAAGCGGACCTCGCCGCCCTTCCCGCGGCGGTGCAGGCGGTGCTCGGCGACCGCATCGACGGCGTGCTGCACGCGATCGGGTTCGCGCCCGAGGCGGCGCTCGGCGGCGGCTTCATGACCGCGACGTGGGAGGACGTCTCCACCGCGGTGCACGTGTCGACCTACTCGCTCGTCGCGCTGGCCCGCGCACTGCGCCCGCTGCTCGTCCCCGGCGCCGGCATCGTGTCGCTCGACTTCGACGCGCAGGTGGCGTGGCCCGCCTACGACTGGATGGGCGTCGCGAAGGCCGGGCTCGAGAGCGCGTCGCGCTACCTCGCCCGCGAGCTCGGCCCCGACGGTGTGCGGGTCAACGCCGTGGCCGCCGGCCCGCTGCGCACCTACGCCGCCCGCGCGATCCCCGGCTTCGACACGTTCGAGCTGGTGTGGAAGGAGCGCGCGCCGCTCGGCTGGGACACCGGCGACACCGAGCCCGCCGCGAAGGCCTGCCTCGCGCTGCTGTCCGGCTGGTTCCCCGCGACCACCGGTGAGGTCGTCCACGTCGACGGCGGCGTGCACGCCGTCGGCGCCTGAGCCCGCCCGCGCCAGGGGACGACCGCCGTGACGGTCCTGCCTGACACGTGCGCGCAGTCGACCGCGCCGCTCGCGTGCGTGACCCGCGGCGAAGGCGATCCGGTGACGCTGCTCGTGCACGGCGTCGCCGGGTCAGCGGTCGACACGCGGCCCTACGCGACAGCGCTCGCCGGCACCGCGGTGCACGCCGAGCTCCGCGGCCACGGCGGCAGCCCCGAGCTCCCGCCCGAGGGCTGGGACTACGAGCTGCTCGCCCGCGACATCGCCGAGACCGCCGACGCCTACGGCGCGCACCGTGCGCTCGGCATCTCGCTCGGCGCCGGCGTGCTGCTGCACCTCGCCGCGCACGAGCCGGCCCGCTTCCGCAGCCTCGTGCTCGTGATGCCCGCATCGGTCGACCGGCCGCGCACCGACGCCGCGGCCGAGCGCCTGGCCGCGCTCGAACCCGCCGTCCTCGCGGGCGACGTCGAGACGTTGCGCGACGCGTTCCTCGCCGAGCTGCCGCCCGAGGTCGCCGCGCACCGCGGGGCCCGGCTCGCCGCGCACCGCAAGGCCGCGCTGCTCGCCGCCCGGCGTCCGCCGAAGCCCGTGTCGCGTGACCTCGTCCCCGTGCCCGACCGGACGGCGCTGCTCGCCGTGCGCTGCCCCGTGCTGGTGCTCGCGCACGAGCACGACCCGCTGCACCCCGTCGAGGTGGCCGAAGACGTCGCCTCGGCGCTGCCCCACAGCGAGCTCGTCGTGCTGCCGGCCGGGGGGCTCGGCTGGGCCCTCGATCCCGCCGTCCCCGCCCGCGTCGCCGCCGCGCTCGCCTGACCGCCCCGGCCGAGATCGGACTTGTGCCGGTTCAAGCCGTCGGGAACCTGCCACATCGCCGATGTCGACCGGGGTGTGGTGACCGTTCCGGGGATCGGGTCCGAGATGTCCGGTTCGGACGGCGCTCCCCACAATCGCTGACCAACGCTCCTGGGTTCGGGCGTGGGCCGCCCGGTCGGCCCGCATCGTGGCGGTGAGCCGGAAGGCCCGGCGACCACCCCCACCCCCACGAGGCCATGAACCCGCCCCGCGCACTCCGCTCACTCCTGCTCGCCCTCGGCCTCGCGCTCGGACCGGCCCTCGCACTGACCCCCGCCGCCTCCGCCGTCGATCACCGGCCGGTCGGGGCGCTGGTCGGCCACGACGTGTCGTGGCCGCAGTGCCCGCACGGGATGCCGCTGCCCCGGCCGGGCGCCTTCGTGATCATCGGGCTGACCGACGGCACCGCCCTGCACCGCAACCCGTGCCTGCGCACGCAGCTCGCATGGGGCGTCGGGTCGCACCGGTCGCTCGCGGCCTACACGATGGTGAACCCGCCCACCCGGGCCGAGCTCGCGCGTGACCAGGACGGGCCCCTGCACACGTGCACGAGCCGAGGTTCGAACCGGGTCGTGTGCGCGTTCGGCAACGCCGGCGCGGCGGAGGCGCTCGACGCGTTGCGGACGCTCGCATCGACGGGCTGGGAGACCGATCTGCTCTGGGCCGATGTCGAGCTCCGCTCGACGCAGCCGTGGCTGAGCGGTCAGCGGCGTGCGAACCGCGCGCTGCTCGCGGCGTTCGACGCGACGCTGCGCAAGGCCGGCGTGCGAGCGGGCTACTACTCGACGAGCTTCCAGTGGCAACGCATCACCGGCGGGTGGTCACCCCCTGCGGGCAGTCCCGAGTGGTACGCCATCGGCACCGGAGGGGTGCCCGCCTTGCGCGCCGGGTGCACGCACTCGTTCGCCGGTGGCCCGACCGCGATCACGCAGTCAGTGTGGGGGCAGCACGACGTCGACCTGGTCTGCCCCGGCGGTCAGTCGGTCGTGGAGGCGATGAGCCTGCACCCGGCTGCGACGGCGAGCTAGCGCCGGCCGAGCGGTCAGACCTTGGCGAGGGTGCCGGTCTCGTCGTAGTGCAGGACGCAAGCCTGGTCGAGGCCGAGCACCTGCATGAAGCGGCCCATCGCGACGTACTTGCCGATCACGAGCGTGAGCTCGACGATCTCGCCCGGGTCGAGGTGCGCGGACAGCCGCGCCAGCAGGTCGTCGTCGATGTTCGCCGAGTCGGTCGCGAAGCGCTCGGCGTACTCGATCGCGAGCCGCTCGACGTCGGTGAAGCCGGGCGCAGTGGCGTAGTCCTCGACGGACAGCAGCAGCTGCTCGTCCTCGAGCCAGGTCGGGTTGCGCCAGTCCATGCACACGGTGCACTGGTTGATGAGCGCGATGCGCATCCGCACGAGCTCGTGCATCCGCCGGTCGAGCGAGCTCTGGCCGACCGCGACCTCTATCGCGCCCACGGCCGCGGCCAGCTTGGGACGCAGAGCGAGCGCGCGCAGCGCCTCGGGACCGTCGCCGTCGGGGAGCGGGATGCGTGCCATGCCTCAGATCTTCCTCTGCCTCGGCTGCTCGTGTCTCGGCTGCTCGTGTCTCAGCTGCTCGCGAGCAATCGGCCGCACGTCCACGGGGCCGGCGTGACCCGGACCCATGCGCTGCCGTTCCACTGGATGACCGACTCGCAGACGCCAGTGGCCTTCGCGCCGACGGCCTGGGGCGCGTGCATGCCGTTCGCCGTCCAGTCCTTCACGCCCTGCAGCGCGGTGATCATCGCCTTGCGCGTGAGGTTGGGGCCGATCTTCTGCGCCTGCTCGACGAACAAGCGCATGGCCGACCAGGCGAACTCACCGAAGAAGCTCGGCTGCGCGTTGGGGGCCACCCGGCTGAGCCACTGCACGTAGAGCTGGGCTTCCTTGTTGCTGCCGATCTCGCTGAACAGCTGTCCGGGGATGTAGGTGTACGCGCCGGTCGCCGCGTCGCCCGCCGACTGCGGGAACACTGCGTCATAGGTGTTGGCCTGCAGCACGACCGCTGTGGGGTGGAAGTCCTGCGACTTGATCGCCTTCATCAGGTTGGCGGCCTGCTGCTCCGCGCCGATGAACTGCACGATCTGCACGCCCTTGCTCTTCATCGTCTGCACGAAGGGCGCGTAGTTGAAGTCACTGATGTCGATGCCGGCCTCGTAGACGTAGTTGTAGCCGTCCTGCTTCCACGCGGCCGACGTGAACTTCTCCTGCTCCACGCCCACACCGACGTTGATGTAGAGGAACGCCGCGTGCTGGGTGACGGTGTCCCCGAACTTGTTCTTGAAGTAGTCGGGGGTGGTGCTCGAGTAGCTCTTCTCGCTCGTCGACTCGGCGCCGAACGTGTTGGGCACCGCCTGGCGCGCGCCGGTGACCGCCGCCGACCGCAGGTCGGGTATGCCGCACTGCTGCACGACGGGCGCGCCGCCCTGGTCGTACGCGGAGATCGACCCGACCAGCGCGAAGTCCCGCGTGCACGCCGCCGCGGCGGCGTCGTGGTCGCCGCTCTCTGAGGTCTGCGAGTCGTAGGTGTCCATCGAGAGCTTGCGGCCGCAGACGGTCTGGTTGGTGCCGTTGAAGTAGGCGACGAACGCCTTCGCGCCGTCCTGCGCGGTCTGGAACAGACCCGGCACCGGGCCGGTGATGTCAGCGGAGTTGCCGATCTTCAGCGTCGTGGCGGTGACGCCGGTGTCGCTGGCGCCGAGCGTGCCGGCGGGGCACGCGCTGCCCGGCGTGGTGGTCGCGTGCCCGTTGGAGCCGCTGGACGGCGGGGCGGTTGACGTCCCGGAGCTCGGCTGACCCACCGCGCCGGTGGGGCCCAGGGGGCCGGTGCTCGGGCCGCCGGTCGGCGTGACGGCGCCGGGCGCGGTGCCCGTGGCCGCGGCGGTGGGCCCGGTCTGCGGCGCGGAGATGTCCGGTGGGGCGGTCGTCGCCACACCCTGCGGCCCCGTGGTGGCCGTGCCGCCGCTGCCGCTGGTCAGAGCCACGCCGGCCGCGTGCTGGCGTGGCGACAGCCGGGCCCCGCAGCCGGAGGCGACGATGCACGCGAGCGCGAGCACTGCCCCCGCCGCCGCGCGTCCTGGCCTGCGGGGCATGCCCACCTCCTGCCGGGCCCGCCACTGGGCCCAGGTCGTGCCGGGGGATCCGTATCGTTACATGACGGGGCGTCAGATGTGGGACCGCCCGTACCGCGCACAGGTTCCGGAGGTCGGATCGTGGCCGAGCCGGACCGCACCGATCCCCGCGTCCCGGGCCGCGAACCGACCTTCCGCCACCTCGACGATCCCGAGGTCTCCTGGCAGCAGGTCAAGGTGCAGCGGAACGCCGACGGCAGCACGTCCTCGGTGTGGGAGAAGTGGCTCGCGTTCTCGGCCGAGCCGCAGTACCTGTCGCTGTACGCGCGCTACGACCCGGGGATGATCGTGCGACGACACGGTCACCACAGCCCGCACGTGCTGTTCGTGATCAGCGGGTCGGTGCGCATCGGCGAGCGCGACTGCCCCGCCGGCACCCACGTCGAGCTGCCCTACGGCGCCGCGTTCGGCCCGTTGCGCGCGGGGGACGAGGGAGCGGTGCTGTTCGAGGTGATGCTGGGGGACCCGCGGTCGTGGGGCGACGACCCCGACGCCCTCGAGCGCCTGCGCGCCGAGCACGGCGTGACACCGCTGCCCGACCCCGAGCTGACCTACCCCGAGTGGCTGTCCGACCTGCGCGGCTCGTGGGTCGGGGCGGCCCCGGAAACCGCCGAGACAACGGACACCTAGAAGTGGATCAATGCGCCATTCGGGACCTACAGCGCAGGCCCGAAGGATGCGACCCTCTTGTGTGCTCTCGGGACGGCGCCGGCGGTGGGGTGCCCCCGCCGTCCTGACCGCCGCCCTGACGGCCGGGCTCGCGTCGGCGCTGCCCGCCGCGCCCGCGATCTCGACCGCCGCGGCCAAGGAGTTCCACGGGTACTCGATCGCGTACCAGACGGGCGACCGGTTCACCGGGGTGCGCGGTCGCTTCCGTGACTTCGCGCCGACCTACCCGCTCGACCCGACCGACCACAGCGACGACGTCAACGGCGCCATCTGGATCATCCTCGGCAGCGGCACCTCACTCGAGATCGGCTACACGGTGCTCGCGGTCGGCGAACCCGGGACGTTCCAGGCCTACCGCTACCTCGAGATCAACCAGCCCAACGGTCACCAGCAGATCGTCGCCATGGACCAGGCCGGCAACGTGACGACGGCCGACGCCGGCAACACCGGCGTCTACGACACGTTCCCGGCCGACACGACGAGCCACGACTACGCGATCGTGCGCGAGCGGCTGAACCCGCACGTGTGGGACTTCCTGCTCGACGGCCACGTCGTCTACCGCTGCACGACCGGCCGCGTCGAGACCGGCCGCACCCTCGAGGCAGGCATCGAGAGCTACCACCCGCAGGCCGACGTGCTCGACACGTTCGGCAGCCTCGGCAAGCAGCGCAACGGCCACTGGATCGCGTGGACGCACCAGGACGTGCGGGTCGGCAAGCCGCACCTGTCCGGCTACTGGACCGGCCCGACCGCCTGGACGGCCAGCGAGCACGCCTAGCCGCCGCTCGTGATCCGTTTCCTTCGTCCCGGCTAGAGCCCGATCCTTCTGCAGTCGATCAAGGACAACCGGGGCCGATCTCGCGGATCTGACCCTCACTTCTCCTTGGTCGATCCCACTTCTCCTTGATCAAGGAGCCCGGCGCTCAGAGCTCGGTGCGTGCTTCCCAGAGCTCGGGGAAGAAGCGGATCGTCGTGGTGCTGCGCAGGTACTCGGTCCCCGAGGAGCCGCCTGTGCCGGGCTTGTGACCGATCTGGCGCTCGACCATCAGCACGTGCCGCGCGCGCCACATGCCGAACGCGACCTCGAGGTCGACGAGGGCGTCGCACAGGTCCGAGAGGTCCGGCTGCGCGGTCTGCTCGGCGAGCAGCGCGGGCACGTCCCGGACCCCGCGCGCCGCGAACAGCGTGCGCATCGCTTCGGCGAGGCTCGGCTCCGTGAGGCGTCGCGTGAGGTCGTCGCGTTCGGCCGCGGACAGCCAGTCGTTGTCGAGGTACGACGGGTCCTTGCGCCCGCAGAGGAACTCGATCTCGCGGAACTGCACCGACTGGAAGCCGCTGCCCGTGCCGAGCTCGTGCCGGAACTCGAGGTACCCCGCCGGCCGCATGGTGTCGAGCACGTCCCACTGGGCGGTGAGCACGTGCAGGATCGTGATCGCCCGCTTGATCGGGTGCATGGCGTGCCGGCAGTCGTCGGCCAGCATCCGGTCCCGCACCGCGGTGAGCTCGTGCAGCACGAGCTTGAACCACAGCTCGTGCGACTGGTGCGCCACGATGAACAGCAGCTCGTCGTGCGCGCGGGGTGGGTCCTGGAGCGCGAGCAGCTCCGGGATGTGCAGGTAGGACTGGTAGGTCACGGCCCCGTCGTTCACAGGCCGATCCTGCTACGGACGAGCGACCTCAGAGGCCGCGCAACCGCAGGCCGGCGGCGGCGTAGACCGCGTCGATGAGCCGCATCTGCACCACCGCGTCGTCGACGGTCGTCGGGAACGGCTCTCCCCGCAGCACAGCGGCGGTGAACGCGCGCAGCTGACCGGTGTAGGTGGGCTCGCCCTTCACGCGGTGGCGCGTCGTCGTCCCCTCGACCGTCACCTTCAGCCGGTTGAACGCGTGCGGCATGACGAAGTTGAGGACGCGCATGGTGCCACGGGTGCCGACGGCCTTCGCCGTGATGCCCAGCACCTGGCGCGACCACATCGACCCGGTCGCGCGGCCGACCGCGCCGTTGGGGAAGCGCAGCTCCGCGTCCATGCGGCGGTCGACGTCCGGCGCGTGCAGCAGCGCCTTCGCACCGGTGACGACCGGCTCACCCTCGCCGAGGTGCCGCACGCACGACAGCGCGTAGCAACCCGCGTCCATGAAGGCGCCGCCGCCGAGCGGATAGCTCCAGCGGATGTCGTCCTTGCCGAACAGCGGGAAGCACAGCTGCGCGCTGATCTCGGTGATCTCGCCGAGCCGCCCGTCGTGCGTGATCTCGTGCATGCGCGCGGCGAGCGGGTGGTAGCGCCAGTGGAACGCCTCCATGACGACGAGCCCGCTCTTGTTCGCCGCATCGGCGACGTCGAGCGCCTCCGCCTCGTTCGACGTGAACGGCTTCTCGCACAGCACGTGCTTGCCCGCGTGCAGAGCCGCGATCGTCCACTGCGCATGGAGCGCGTTGGGCAGCGGGTTGTAGACCGCGTCGACGTCAGGGTCGGCGAGCAGCTCCTCGTAGGTGGCGTGCGTGCGCGGGATGCCGTGCTTCTTCGCGAACGCGCGGGCCCGCTCCGGATCACGTGCGGCGATGGTGGTGACCGACACCTCGGGCAGCGCGCGGGCCGGCTTGATGAGCGCGTTCGGCGCGATGCGCGCCGCACCCAGCACCCCGATCCGCAGCTGGCTCACGCGCCGACGTTACTGACCTCCGGCCACACCGGTCGCCCGGTACTCGCGGCCGACCTCGCGGAGCAGCGCACGGAGCCGGGCGACCGACCCCGCGACGGCGTCGTCGGTGGGGCCGGTGGCGCGGGCGAGCGAGCGCGCCGGCGGCAGGCCGCTCGCCATGCGCTTCGCCCACTGCGCCTCGGTCCGGGTCCGCGTCTGTGGCAGCCACATCAATGGCGCCGCGGCCTGCCCCAGCACGGTCAGCTCCTCGACGAGGCGCGACGCCGCGATCGGCCGCACGAGCGGGTCGTCCGCCTTCTCCACGAGCTCGCGCATCGCGCGCAACGACGCGCCCGTACGGCGACGCACGACGGAGCCGGTGCGGATCGGCCGCACCACGCA
Source organism: Mycobacteriales bacterium (assembly GCA_035545535.1). Lineage (GTDB taxonomy): Bacteria > Actinomycetota > Actinomycetes > Mycobacteriales > CAJCIY01 > DASZYF01. The sequence goes on from DASZYF010000040.1 coordinate 30,397, forward strand.
GGCCGGGAGCACGGCGAGCACACCGCCGATGAAGATCTCGAGCAGCCGCTCACCGAGGCGGCCGAGCGTCGCCGGCTGGCCGAGCAGCGTGTAGAGCACGGCGAGCAGCGCGGTCACCATCAACGCCCACCACACGTAGGAGAGCTCGCGCAGCACCAGGCCGATCCCGATCATCACGAATATCACCACGACGGCCGTCGTGCGATGACCGCCGATCAGCGCACCGATGCCGGTCGCCACTGCCGTGCCGACGAACGCGCCACCGAGCCGCTGGATCGCCTTCAGCACGACGTCGCCGCGCGAACGCGCACCGGCGGTCACCACGTAGGCCGTGATGACCATCCACGACCAGTGGTCAGGGAAGAAGCTCTGCGACACCACGAACGCCGCGGTCAACGTCAGCGCATGCTGCAGGGCCAGCCTCGCGGCGACGGCCATCGGCGCGTGCGGAGCGGGATGGTCTTGTGCAGGTGTCGGCCAGACGATGGCGAGCAGCACGACGTAGACGACCGCGATGAGCGCGATGGCGACCGACCACCATGCGTCGTGCGCGCGGTGGCCGGTGACGGGTCCGGGTGCGATGAACAGCGCCACGAGCGGTGTCGCGAACGTGCGCACCACGCCGGCGACCACCGGGCCGTAGGTGCGCGCGAACGTCGCGGCCGTCACCACGGCGACGAACGCGATGTCGAGCAGCCAGCGGTGGTGGCCTTCGAACGCCGCGAGCCCGGCGACAGCGGCGGTGATGAACGGCACCCGCAGCAACGTGGTCAGCGCGTGCTTGCGCCCGCCGCGGGCGACAGCCCGGCCGGAGAGCAGACCGATGACCACGCCGAGCACCACCGCACCGTCACCGAGGTGGTGCGCGCCGGCGAGCGGTGCGACGGTCGCGAACGTCGCGAGGATCGGCAGGTAGAGACGGACCCCGGCGTGAAGCGCGGCCCGGCGCCGGGCGGGGGTTGGCCAGTGCACGGGCCGTCAGCCGGACCAGCGGCCGCGGGCGCTCACGTCGTAGGCGGCACTGCGGAACAGCAGGATCGGATCAGCCGACAGCTCGATGCCGTCGCACACGCGGGTGGGGTCGAAGACGCGGATGTCACTGGCGGTCTCGGGATCGTCGAGCGCCTTGCGCAGCACGAGGTGGGCGACCTCGACCGACTCGCGCTCCTCGGGCCACGCCGCGGTCGGGTCGTCGATCGGATCGCCGTCCCCGGCGATGTGGGCGACGAGCGTCAGCGTCGCCGCGCCCGGCTTGATGCGGTCGCGCAGGTCGGCCGAGAGGTAGTCGGGGTCGCGCGCCATCGCATCCGCGTCCTCGAGCACCTCGACCTGCTTGGGGACCCAGCGGGTGCGGACCCAGCGACGCGACCCGTCCGGCGCGGTCCAGCGGAAGGAGTGGATGCCGTTGTAGACGATCGAGAGGTAGCTGGCGGGCGGCGGCGTCACCGGCGCGGCCTGGATCGCGGTCAGTGACTCCGGGTGGGCCGCGATGAACGCGCCGAGCTTGTCCATGTCGGGCGCACCGGTCGCGGGATCCCGCTTCGTCGCCTCGACGAACGCGGGGAAGTCCTCGGGCCGCCGCACGACGAACGCCGGCGCGGTGATGCCGAGCAGGTCGGTCCGCGAGCCGTCGGCCAGGAACAGCTTCACCGCGATGCCGCGGCCGGCGCGGCCGCCGTCATGCACGAGCGGGTCGCCGGAGCCGTGCGAGAAGCGCACCACCGCGCGCACCGGCGTCCCGTCGAGGAACGGTGCGCGGCACAGCGCGGTGCCCGCGGGTGTCGCGGTCAGCTCACCCTCGGCCCAGCTGCCCTTCGCGTGCAGCGCGCGCCGGCCCGGATGCGTGCCGAACGCGGAGCGAACGGCCGCGATCGCGGTCCGGGCGAGCTCGGCCTGCTCGGTGGTCGCCATGCCAGGAGCATGGCGCAGCCCGCCGAGGGATCAGGGACCTGACGACGGGTCGCTCGTCCCGCCGGTGCCGCCGCTCGCGCCGCCCGCGCCGGAGCTGCCCGGGCCGACGAGGCACACCAGCACGCCGTCCTGCCAGCCGATGGGCGTCGTGCCGTCCGGGCACTGCAGGCTCGAGCCGTCGTCGGGGCCACCCGAGCCGGCGCCGCCCGTCGAACCGCCGGTCGACCCGTCGGAGCCACCGGAACCACCGCCCCACCCACCGGAGCCGCCCGAGCTGCCGGAGCCACCGCCCCAGCCACCGCCGCTGCCACCGCCGCTGCCGGAGCCGCCACCGTGGCTTCCGCGCGTGCCCGGGCAGGGCGTGAGGTTGATCTTCGTGTACTTGTGCGCGGGCTTGTTGGTCTTGATCTGCAGGGCGGTCTTGCACGGCCCGTAGTCGTCGGGGGCGACCTTGCCCGTCCAGAAAGACGTGCGCTTCCACGCGCCCGCCCACGTCAGCGAGATGTGGACGTGGTTCTCGTGGCAGGTCGTCGGGCTGTGGCCCTTCTTGCCGCAGATCGACGCGTCGTAGGGGCGCCAGTCGCCACCCGTCATGCGGATGCGGTCGTTCCAGATCACGTACATGACGCCGAGCCGGCGAGCCATCGCCTGCTCGTTGCCGTCCGCGTCGGTGGCGAAGAGCCAGGTGAGGAAGGACTGTGCCTGCGCCTTCTGCTTCGCGACGTTGCGGTTGACGCCCCAGTCGAGCGCGCGACCTTCGGCATGCTCGCTCGTCATGCCCTCCTCGGCGCAGGTATGCACGATGCCCATGTTGGTGCTGCCCGGGTAGGTCTTCAGCAGCAGGTTCATGAGGGCGATCGCACCCGGCTTCGCGGTGGCGTCGCAGCTCACCTGCGGCACGTAGGGCGGGATGTCCTCGATGCTCGCGGGGAGCGAGACCTTGATGCGCGGCACGGCGAGCGCCTTCGCGCGCGGGGCGGCCTGCGCGGCGGCGGGGGTCGCCGCGACGAGGGCGGCGAGGACGGTGGTCGCGGCGACGCGGGTCAGGACGCGACCTCGGCGATGACGCCACGGGGCAGGGTGAGTCATGGGGGAGGGATCGACCACGGACGGTGACGAGGCTCGACCCTCGCCGTGGGTCAAGACCTGTGACGTGACGACCGATGACAGAAGGCGTGGCGATGGCGTACGTGTCGTCGTCGGGCGTGCACCACTCGCCCGCGCTCGTCGTCCTGATCATCGTGGTGGGTGTGGCGATCGCGACGGTCAGCACCGCCGTGCGGGTGCGACAGATGCGCCGGTACACCAAGGTCAGCCCGTGGAAGCGGCTGCTGCTCTGGGATACCAGCCCATGGTCGTTGACCGGTCGTTGGGTGCGCCAGTCCGCGGACCGCGAGCAGGCGGAAGCCGAGCGGCTGGCGACCTTCACCGCGACCCAGACGGCGCTCGCGCAGCAGCACAGCGCAGCCGACCCCGCCGCCCGCTTCGGCCTCGCAACGCTCCCCGGCCGGGTGACGACCGCCGGACCGGATCTGCAGGCGACGGCAGCGTCGGCCGGAGGCTTCCCGCCTCCGTCCGACGCCGCGCCGTTCCCGCCACCGCGGCCGGCACCGTCGGCACCGACCGCGGACGACGTGCTGCCGCACCCCTAGAGATCAGACCGTCCCGGTCATCTGCTCGACGAGCGCGAGCTGGTCGTAGTAGATCCGCTGCGCGCTGATCCGGCCGTCGCGCAGCTCGAACAGGCCGACGTACTTGCCGCCGACCTGGTTGCCGCTCGCGGGGATCTCCCCCGCGGGCGTGGGGAACGGGCCGTCGTGCACACCCTCGGCGAGGTTCTCGCTGGCGACCCGGTCACCCGTCGCGTAGCGGCCGAGCGTGGTGATCGTGAAGTCGCTGTAGCCCGTCACGAGCCCGCTGTCGAAGGCGCGTACGGCCTCCGGCCCGACCCCGTTTCCGCTCGGCGTCTCGAGCACCGCGTCCGCGGTGAACAGGTCGTCGTAGGCCGCCCAGTCCCGCGCGTTGAACGCGGCGTAGTACCGGTCGATGACGCTGGCGCCTTGCGTTGTCACCGTGGTCACGTCAGACCGCCGGGGCGAGCGCGCCGGTCATCTGCTCGACCAGCGCGAGCCGGTCGAAGTACACCCGCTGGGCGGCGATGCGTCCGTCGCGGATCTCGAACACCCCGACGCCCTTGACGGACACCGGGTTGCCGCTCGCCGCGATGTCGCCCTGCGGCGTCGCCAGCGGGCCGTCGTGCGTGCCGGTGGCGTGCAGCTCGTAGGCGATCCGGTCGCCGGCCGCGTAGACGGTCAGGGCGGTCAGGCGGAAGTCGCTGGCGGCGGCGACGAAGCCACGGTCGAACGCGCGCATGGCGTCCGCCCCGTTGCCGGAGGCGCCGCCCGGGCCCTCGAGGGCGGCGTCGGCGCTGAACAGCTCGTCGTAGGCCGCCCAGTCCCGGCTGTTGAGCGCGGCGTAGTAGCGGTCGGTGAGCGCGGTGCTCATGGTGGTGCTCCCCTCGTCGGTGGCGCGCCCGTCGCGCGCTCCCTTCGAGGTTCGGGCCGGGCGCAGCCCACGCTCATCGGGAGAACTCCCCATCTGGCTACGGTGCGCATCGTGGGGGACACACCGACCCGGGCCGAGGTGTGCGCGCTGCTCGCGGTCGCCCAGGCGCACGCGTTCGCACAGCCGCCGGACGCGATGCTGCGCGGCACGCTCCTCGGCCAGTGGATCGGCGAGCGGGCCGGGCTCTCGGCCGACGAGCGTGCGACGGCGTGGTGGTTCGGGGTGCTGCGCTACCTCGGCTGCACGGGTCACGCGCACGAGATCGCCGTCGTGTGGGGCGACGAGCTCGAGCTGAGGGCCCGGTCGCTCGTCGGGGACTTCAGCGAGCCGAACGAGATCCTGCGCGAGATCGTGCGCCATGCGGGCGCGGACAAGCCGGGGTTCGCGCGGTTCCGGACGGTCCTGTCCGTACTCGCCGGCGGCCGCAGCTTCCCCGAGTCGGGCTTCCGGGCCGGCTGCGAGGTCGCCGATGAGCTCGCGACGCGGTTGGGCATCCCCACCGCTGCACGGGAGGCGCTGGCGTTCAGCTTCGAACGCTGGGGTGGCCGGGGCTTCCCGAACCGGGCCAAGGGGGAGCAGCTCCCCCTGCCGGTGCGCGTCGTGCACCTGGGCCAGGAGCTCGAGGTGCTCGCTCGCATCGAAGGTCCCGATGACGCGACCCGCGTCATCCGGCGCCGGTCCGGCCGGGCCTACGACCCTGCGCTCGTCGAGCTCGTCGCCCCGATCGTGAGCGAGCTCTGCGCGCCGCTCGACGACCTCGACCCATGGGCCGCCGTGCTCGCGTGCGCGCCCGAGTCGCACGCGCTGTCCGACGCGGCCTACGAGGACGCGCTGCTCGTCATGGCCGACTTCGCCGATCTCAAGTCGCCGTTCACCGGGGGGCACTCACGGCGCATCGCCGAGCTCGTCGCCGCGGCCGGGGCCGACGCCACGACCCGCCGCGCCGCGCTGGTCCACGACCTCGGCCGCGTCGCGGTGCCCAACTCGATCTGGGACAAGCCGAAGCCACTGACCCGCTCCGAGGCAGACCGCATGGAGACGCACGCGCTGGTGACCGACCAGCTGCTGCGGCGCAGCCGCGCGCTGGCCGTGCTCGCCCCGACCGCGTGCAGCGACCATGAGCACGTCGACGGCACGGGCTACCACCGGCGGCTCACGGTGCGCGAGCTCGGCGCCTCCGCGCGTCTGCTCGCCGCCGCCGACTGCTACCAGACCATGCTCGAGCCCCGCGCCCATCGCGCGGCCCTCACGCCGGACGCAGCCGCCGCGGCCCTGCGCGAACGCGCGGCGGTGGGAACGCTCGACCCGGTCGCCCTCGAGTCGGTCCTCACCGCCGCGGGCCACGCACCGGCGTCTGCCCGGGCGAGCTTCCCCTCGGGTCTCACCGAGCGCGAGGTGGAGGTGCTGCGCCTCATCGCGCGCGGCCTCACCACCAAGGAGGTCGCGGCCGAGCTCGTGATCTCGGCGAAGACCGCCGATCGGCACGTGCAGAACATCTATGGCAAGGCCGGCGTGTCCACCCGCGGCGCCGCCGCCCTCTTCGCAATGGAGCACGGCCTCATCTAGGTGCTCCTGCTCCACGTGGCCCATCAGCCCCGCGCGGTAGAGACTGTCGGCCATGAGTGAGACCTCCGGCGCGTCCGGTCCCGAGCAGGACGCCCGCGCCCGCTTCCGCGAGGCCCTGGAGAAGAAGAAGGCGCGCGGAGGTGCCGGCTCGCAGCCGCACGACCCGGGCAAGGTCGTGGTGCCGGGCAGCAACACCAAGAAGCAGAAGACGTTCCGACGGAAGTCGGGCGGCTGATCAGGTCGGCTGATCAGGTCGGCTGATCAGGTCCACGTCAGTCGCAGCGCATCGCCCACCGGCAGGTCCTGCCACAGGGCGTTGAGCGCGTCGATCTCCTCCCGGATGCCGGCCGCTTGCGCCGGGTCCACGCCGTGCTCGTCGGTCGCGCCGGCGCCCAGCTGGTAGAGCTCGGCGACCAGGCGCTCGGCCTCGAGCAGCTCGTCGAGGTGCGCCGCGACCAGCGGATCGGTCGGCGCTTGCACGGTCTTGGGCGAGCGGGCGTTGAACGCCATCACCGCGGCGAAGTCGGCGCCGGCGGCGAGCAGCCCCCAGAAGCCGTGCCGCAGGCCGAGGGCCCGCTCCACGACGAAGTGGGCCAGCTCGTGCGGGAGCGCGGTGCCGTAGTCGGCCACCGCCACCTGCACGCTGCGCTCCGGGGTGGTCGCGACGACGCGGTGCTTCCCGTCGCCCTTCACCACGGCGATGTCCACCCCACCACTGTCTCGCTGCTCGAGCGTGGTGCGCGGACAACCCGCGAACGGGTGACTCCGCGGTGCGGCGGAACCGCGGTCGCGTCCGTGCCGACAATCCCGGCAGATCGGTCCGCTGATCAGCCGGCCAAGGTCGCTCGCGCCCGCAGTGCGGCCGTCAGGGAGCGACCGACATGAAGTCGGCGAAGCCGGTCGGGTCGTGACGACCGACGGTCGCGTGCTCGAACAGGCCCCAGCCCTCCTGGCCCTCACACGTCGCGCGGGCGACGTGGTCGATGACGCCGAACGGGATGCGGGGCGCGACGGCCGGATCAGTGACGTCGAGCGTCACACCTTCGATCCAGTCGCGACCCTTCCACTGCCCGTGCCCCCAGTCGGGGTCGCCGCCGTAGCCGGCACCGACGTGCAGCGGAACGCCACCGAGCGTCTCGACGTCGACGACCACGGCCTTGCCGGTGCTGTCGGTCAGGTGGAGGCGCGCGCCCTCGGGGTGGCGGGTGCCCGAGCGGTAGCGGAAGTCGATGCGCGGCCAGCCCATCTGCTCGTGCCGGCCGTCCTTGTAGATGCGCACGGCATCGTTGAGCGTGCGGAAGCCGTCGACCTGCTCCTGGCAGATGATGACGAGCGCGTGGTCCTCGAAGCGCAGCGGCACGTAGAGCCACCAGAACCCGCCGGCGGGCTCGGCCGCGGCGCGACCGGGCGGCTCGGCCTCACCGACCGGGCGGATGCCCCACGAGCGGTCCCGGCTCCCGACCCACGTCTCGGGCGTGACCGCGAGCGTCTCGCCGCCGACGCGGATCTCGCCGCTCCATGAGCCGAGCTGCGCGAAGCGCTGCGCGTCGAGCGTGATGCGCGGACCGGTGCGCATGACGTGACGGGTCTCGTCCATCGCGGGGAACGAGCCCTCCCACGTCACGTCGAACCCGAGGCCGTGAGCGTCGGCGTCGCAGACGAGGCGCACCTTGTGCAGCGGTTCGATGATCTCGATCCGGTACGGGCCGACCTTCTGGTTGAGGCGGTCGGTGTCGTCGTCGAACGCGTCGCTCATCCGCACGCAGTGATGCAGGTTGCCGCGCTTCAGCAGCGCGTACGCATCGATGACGCCGAGGTTCGGGTAGATCCCGAGGCCGGTGATGAGGAACGTCTCGCCCGTGCGGTCGTGCGCGTTGAAGTAGCTGCGGTCGTAGAAGCTGCGGTCGCTCGTGCCCGCGTACGACATCGACAGCGGCGTCTGGTGGATCGGGAACTCGTCCAACGGATGAGGCACGGTTCGGCATCCCTTCTAGTTGAGGTCTGTCCAGTAGGTGACGGCGAGCAGCTTCTCCAGCGCCGCGCGCGTCATGATCAGGTCGTCGGGATCCTCGGTCATCTCGCGCTCGCCGAAGTGCACGGCGCGCTGCGCGGTGCGCAGGAAGACGATGGCCCACTGCAGCGCGCAGTAGACGAACGCCACGTCCAGGTGCTCGAGCGTCGCACCGGTGCGCTGCTCGTACGCGGCGGTGACGTCGGCGCGCGCCATGAAGTCGGGGAGGCCGGTCATGCCGGCGAGGTTCGTGAGGTCCTCGAACACGCGGTGCGCGAAGATCATCCACGCGACGTCGAGCTCGCGCGGGCCGATGCCGGCCATCTCCCAGTCGAGCACGGCCACGGGCGCGAAGTCGTCGAACATCACGTTGCCGATGCGCGAGTCGCCCCAGGAGACGACGGACGCGACCTCTTCGGTCGGAAGGTGCTCCTCGAGGTAGGCGAACGTGCGCTCGATGAGTGGCGAGCGGATGCCGCTCGATGCGCAGTAGTCGTACCAGGCGCGCGTGTGCGCCAGGTGCCGGCGCCATGTGGTCGGGCCGCTCTCCTTCGCCTGCAGGAAGGCGAAGCGCGGGTCGTCGACGGGCAGGGCGTGGATGTCGGCCAGCACGCCGACCATCGCGTCCTGGAGCTGCGCGCGCTGCGCCGTGGTCGCGTCGTAGAGCCAGTTCGGCTGCACGGACCCGAACGTGTACGGCAGGTTGTCCTGCGGAACCACGCCCTGCACCTGGTCCATGACGAAGAACGGCGCGCCGAGCGGGCCACTGCTCTCCTCGAGCCAGCGCACGCGCGGCACCGGGACCGGCGTCAGCTCGCCGACGAGCTGCATGATGCGGAACTGCGCACCCATGTCGTAGGTGGGGAACACCGGGATGTCGTCGGGGTCCGGCGCGATGCGGCCGACGAGCCCTTCCTCGTGGCGCACGCCGTCCTCGGTCCACGCGCCGGTGAACAGCAGCGTCTCGCTGGACATGCCGTTGGCCGCGGTGCCGTGCGCGTCGGTGACCGCCGGGTCGGCGCCCGCCGGCAGCTGCTCGGCGAGCCAGGCCTCGAGCCGCTTCCCGAGCTCGGCGGGGTCGCGACTCGTGCGCTGCCCCACGCCCTCCGGCACGTCCGTCACATCGCCCTCCTGCTCTGATCGGGCCCGCCCGCCGGGGCGACGCTACTCCGCGGCAACCGCTCTGGTACAGCGTTACTTTTGGAGCGCATGGATCTGTCGTGCCAGGGTAGGGCGGTGGAGATCACGCAGGGCAGCGTCAGCGCGAACGGCCTGGACATCGCCTACCTGGCGTGCGGCGAGAGCGGCCCGCTGGCCGTGTGCCTGCACGGGTTCCCCGACACGGCGCACACCTGGCGGCACCTGCTGCCCCGGCTGGCCGACGCGGGCTACCGCGCGGTCGCACCGTTCCTGCGCGGCTACGCACCCACGTCGGTCCCCGCCGATGGCGAGTACGGCGTCGGAGCGCTGGCCGCCGACGCCCTCGCGTTCGCCGATGCGCTCGGCGGTTCCGACGACGACGTGCTCGTCGGCCACGACTGGGGCGCGTTCGCGACCTACTGCGTGGGCGCGTACGCCCCGGAACGCTTCAGGAGCTACGTGACGATGGCGGTGCCGCCCACGGCCGCGACGATGTCGACGTTCTTCACCCACGCGCAGCTGAAGCGGTCGTTCTACGTGTTCCTGTTCCAGACACCGCTGGCCGAAGCGGCGGTGCCCATGAACGACTTCGCGCTCATCGAAGGTCTGTGGGCCGACTGGTCGCCCGGCTACGACGGGGCCATCGACGTGTCGCACGTGCGCGAGGCGCTGCGCGACCCCGCGCGCACTGCCGCGGCCATCGGCTACTACCGCGCGATGCTGCAGCCGGACCGCAACGGCCCTACTTACGCCGCGCAGCAGGCGGTCGCTGCGAACACGCCGCCAAAGCCCTACCTCTACCTGCACGGCACGCGCGACGGAGCGCTCGCCGCACCGGGGAAGGAGGAGGTCGTCGCCAACCTCGCGGCCGGGTCGCGGGTCGAGATCATCGACGGCGTCGGCCACTTCCTGCACCTCGAGCAGCCGAAGGTCGTCAACGACCTTGTGATCGAATGGCTCGCGCAGTGACACCGCTGGGCCTGATGAGAGGGACGAAGCAACGATGACGTCACCGACGATGCCCGGCGCGGGCACCCCAGGCGTGAACCAGCGGGCGCAGATCGTGATGAGCCAGGACGAGATCGACACGTTCCTCGCGGGCCGCAACTCGATGTCGGTCGCCACGATCAACCCGGACGGAACGATCCACATGGTCGCCATGTGGTACGGCTTCTACCCCGACGGCACCATCGGGTTCGAGACCAAGCTCAAGTCGCAGAAGGTGCAGAACATCAAGCGGTCCGACCGCATCACGGTGCTCGTCGAGGATGGTGAGCAGTACCAGGAGCTGCGCGGCGTCTCGCTCGTCGGCCGCGCCGAGATCGTCGATCCCGGCGACGAGCTGTTCGCGCTCGGCATCAGCGTCTTCGAGCGCTACCAGGGCCTCACCTACGACGAGTCCATGAAGCCGATGGTCGAGATGATGCTCAACAAGCGCGTCGGCGTGAAGGTGCACGTCGACAAGACCGTCAGCTGGGACCACCGCAAGCTCGGCATCGGCGGCTGACCGGCGGCGCCGTCGGGGCGTCAGAGCTCGAGGAGTCGGACGCGGCGCTTCTTCCGCACCGCCTCGGCCACCAGGGTGCGGTGGCAGATCTGTGGGTCGGCTTCGAGGCAGAGCAGGGCGACGGTCTTCGTCTTGAGCGCGTCGGCGATGTCGTCGAGCGCCGTCGACGCTTCGACCGAGTCGAGCACGGTGCGGTAGCGGGCGAGGGCCGCCGGCTCGCCGCGGTGGAAGCCGTCGCGGTTGTCCTTCGGGTTGCCGAGCGCCTTCGCGTGCACGTACTCGATGCCGACCGCTTCGACGGCTTCGGAGATGCGCTTCTTCGACATGCCGGGCTTGCGCGACATCGGGGTCAGCCGCACGTCGACGACCATCTCGACGCCGGCATCGACGAGCGCATCGGCGAGCTCGGTCAGCGTGCGCTGCTCGTACCCGAGGGTCACGAGGGCGCCGGTCATGGGTCCATGGTCGCGGACGAGGCCCCGGGGGACGGCGGCGGCGCCGCACCTCACGGCCGGCGACGAGTGACCAGACTCAGGCCCCATGCACGCGCGGGCCGCCCTCCTGCTGGCCCCGTGCGCCGCCGCGACCGCACTGCTCTTCAGCCCGGCGCTCGCCGCGTCACCGCCGCCGAGCGGGTGCGCCGGACGCGCCGCGCCCGTCGCCTACCGGCCGGGGCATGTGCTGGCGAACCCACCGAGCAACGCGCCGAGGGTCTGCGGGTTCACCACCGGCTTCCCGGCGGCGGAGAGCCACATCGTCGTCACCGGCAAGGGGCAGGTCGTGTTCACGCCGGCGGTCGCGCCGTCAGGGTTGGTGGGCACCGGCGAGGGGCCGGGCGTCGCCGGCAGCACGCAGGGCAACGCGACGCCGGGCGGCCTCGCGGTCACCGCCGACGACGGCGAGCACTGGTCGATGGTGCAGCCCGACGGCGTGACGTGGAACCCGACCGACCACGGCGAGTACGTCGACCCGCGCAGCGGCCGGTTCTTCTTCGAGGACTACGGACCGATCCCGCTCGCGCCGCAGCTCGGCGCGGATCAGGAAGGACCGGCCTACATCTCGTGGAGCGATGATCTGCACACGTGGCAGCACAGCGTGCTGCTGGGGCTGACGCTGCCGGAGAACCCGCGCTTCACGTCCGGCATCGCACCGTCGGGCCAACCGACCCCCGGCGGGGGCTACCCGTCGGTGCTCTACTTCTGCGCGAACACCAACGTCGGGTTCACCAGCCCGGCGATCGTCGGCCGCCTCTGCTACCGATCGCTCGACGGCGGCTCGTCCTGGACGATGCGCAGCCAGCTGCTGAACGCACTCGTGCCACGGCATGCGGAGTGCGGGACCAGCGGCGAGAACCTCACCGCCGTCGACGGCTACTACCCCGAGAGCACGCGCGACGGATCCCTCTACACACTCGTCGCGTGCGGCGGGAAGACGTTCCTCGCCCGCAGCACCGACGAAGCCGCGACGTTCCCCGTCGTGCACACGGCATCGGGCCCGGTGCAGCTGACGCTGCCGGTCGACTCGGTGCTCAACCTCGGCAGCGGCCCGCAGCTGCGCATCGACGACCACGACAACTTCTACGTCGTCTATCCCTCCAGCGGTGGTGGCTCGCTGACGCACCTGCTGCTCATCACGTCCACCGACCGCGGCCTCACGTGGTCCAAGCCCGCCGACATCACGCCGCCGGGTGTCGCATCGATCCTGCGCTGGTCCGTCGCCGTGCGGCACCCGGGTGAGCTCGCGCTGTCGCTCGTGGCGCAGCGCGCGGGTCAGTCGACCTTCGACGCGGTGATGGCCTCGACGACGAACGCGCTTGAGGCGTCCCCGCTGCTGTGGTCGGCGGTCACGAACACGGCACCGATCCTCTACGCGAGCCACATCTCCGGGGCCGGCTACATCGTGCTCGGACAGGGGCAGATCGCGGTGCCCGACCCGTTCCCGCTGGGCATCCAGCCGATCGCCGGGCCGCTGTCCGCCGGACAGGACTTCATCGGCGTGACGATCGGCCCCGACGGCACGGTGTGGGGCAGCTTCGACGCCGACTGCGGACCGACGGCGAAGTCGGCCGGCTGCGTCGCGTCGAACGACCAGACCCACGGCTTCGTCGGCGCACTGCGCCCGCACGTCGCACCGGCGCGCCCACCGACCAAGACGCCCGTGAAGATTCCGGCGAAGCACCCCACCGTCACGCCGCCCGGCCACGGCCTCGCCGCGACCGGCGTGCCCCGCACGCTCGGTGTCGTGGCCCTGCTGCTCACGCTCGGCGCCGGTGCGGTGCTGCGCGCCCGCACGCGGGGCTCGTCGTCCACCCAGCGGTGACGGTGCGGCCCCGCGTCGGGCGACGGGGGCATGCCGTGGGGCTCCGCCGTCACCGGACGGTGACCGACGGGCCCGCGTCCGCTAGCGGTGCTTGCCGAGCATCAGTGCGGACGTCGGGACGCCGGTGCCGCCGGTGACGAGGCAGTGCTCCACCGCGTCGACCTGGTTGACCGACGTGCCGCGCACCTGCCGCACGCCTTCGGCGATGCCGTTCATGCCGTGCAGGTAGGCCTCGCCGAGCTGGCCGCCGTGGGTGTTCACGGGCAGGCGGCCGCCGATCTCGATGGCGCCGTCCTTGATGAAGTCCTTCGCCTCGCCGCGGCCGCAGAAGCCGAACTCCTCGAGCTGCGCGAGCACGAACGGCGTGAAGTGGTCGTAGAGCACCGCGGTCTGCACGTCGTCGGGACCGAGGCCGCTGTTCTCCCAGATCTGCTTCGCGCACGTACCCATCTCGGGCAGACCCGCGAGTGAGTCGCGGTAGTAGGAGCGCATCATCTGCTGCTCGTCGGCCATGCCCTGCGCGGCGGCCTCGATGACGACGGGCTCGTGCGCGAGGTCCTTGGCGCGCTCGAGGGTCGTTACGAGGATCGCCTGCCCGCCGTCGGTCTCCTGGCAGCAGTCGAGCAGGTGCAGCGGCTCGCAGATCCAGCGGCTGCTCTGGTGGTCCTCGAGCGTGATCGGCTGCTGGTAGAAGTGCGCGGCCGGGTTGTTCGCCGCGTGCTTGCGGTCGGCGACGGTGACGCGGCCGAAGTCCTCACTCGTGATGCCGTGCTCGTGCATCATGCGCGTCGCGAACATCGCGACCCACGACGCCGGCGTGAGCAGGCCGTAGGGCGACGTCCAGGAGAACTGGGCCTCCTCTGCGGTCACGCCGGCGGGACGCGCCTGCACCCCGGCGCCGAAGCGCGCACCGCTGCGCTCGTTGAACGCGCGGTAGGCGATGACGTAGTCGGCCACGCCTTCGTTCACCGCCATCGCCGCGTACTGCACGGTGCCGCACGGCGCCCCGCCCCCGAAGTGGATGCGTGAGAAGTGCTTGAGCTCGTCGATCCCGAGCCCGCGCATGATGTCGGTCTCCGGGTTGGTCTCCATCGTGAACGTCGACAGCCCGTCGACCTTCTTCGGGTCGAGCCCGGCGTCCTCGCACGCGGCGACGCACGCCTCGAGCGCGAGCCGCAGCTCGCTGCGCCCGCTGTTCTTGCTGAACTCCGTCGCGCCGATGCCGACGATCGCGGTCTGGCCGCTGAACGCGTGCCGCCCCATCACTTCACCGCCCGGAACTGCGGGATCGTGATCGGGCCGCGCGAGTCGGTCGCGCCCTCGACGAGCGCCTCATGCGAGTCGAGCCACTCGAGCTGCAGCGGCATGCCGATCTGCAGCTCGTCGCGCGTGACACCGACGATGTTGCTGACGAGCCGGGTGCCCTCCTCGAGCTCGACGAGGCCCACGAGCACGGGGTAGGAGAAGCCGCTCACCTGCGGGTAGTGCGGCGCGGCCCAGGAGTAGAGCGTGCCGCGCCCGCTGGCCACGACGTAGCCCTGGTCGAACGAGCCGCACGCGCCGCAGCGCGGCGTCGGCGGGGCGATGAGGCGCCGGCAGCCCTGGCACTGCTGGATGCGCAGCTCGTGCTGCCGGCAGCCGTCCCAGAAGAACTGGTTGTCGCGGTTGATGCCGGGGCGCGGCCGCAGGTGCGGCGACGGGTCGGGGGCCTGACGGGTGGTCATCGGATGCCTTTCACGGGGCCGTTCATGGTGACCCGTCTCCTGTCTGCTGCAGGCGGTGCACGAGCTCCTCGACGTTGTCGGCGAGCGCGGCGAGCTTCGTCGCGGAGATGCCCTCGAGCGTCTTGGTCAGCGCGGCGCGGTTCTCCGCCTGGTACTTCTCGCGGGCCTTGCGGCCCTTGGCGGTGGTCTCGTAGCGGACGACGCGCGCGTCACCGGGGTCGGAGACACGGGCGACGAGGCCGTCGGCCTCGAGGCCGGCGAGCACCCGGCTGGCGGTGGGCTGGCTCATGTCCATGACCTCGGCGATGCGGGTGACCGCGACCGGGCCGGAGTCGGCGACGTGGTGCAGGAAGCGCAGCGCCGTGCGCGAGAGGTCGATGCCGGTCGCGCGCGACCGCTCCTCGTGGATGCGACGGCTGCCGACCAGGCGGACGAGCTGCGCGAGCGCCTGCTCGATCCGGTCGAGGTCGTCGTCCCGCACGCGCCGAGCCTAGAGGAAGCTTCCATTCGGCATGGAAGCATCTCCCTCAGGCGGGCGGGTTGCCCCCGACCGCGCGGGTGACGGCGTCGGCGGCGGCGGTGAGCCGGCCGATCGCGGACTGCAGCTCGTCGCGCGTGAGCTCGTCGGGCAGGCCGAACAACGCCAGCGCCAGCACGACGGTCCCGTCCTTGCCGAAGACAGGGGCGGTGACGGTCTCGATCGGGTAGGTCGCCGCGCTGGTGATGTCTTCGGGCTCGTAGTCGTCGGCGAGCTCGGCGACGATGCGGTGCATCTCCTCGTCGGGGTGCGCGTTGCCTTCCTTGGCGAGACGCAGCAGCGCGCGCTCGAACTCGGCGTGCGCGTCACCGCCGAGGCCGAGCGAGACGCCGCGCTCGCGCACCCGTGCGAGCTTCTCGCGGTGCAGCCCCTCGTCATCCGCGTGGCCGACGCGGTCGAGCCGCTTCATCCAGGCGGTCACGATCGGTTCGTCGGCCCACGCCGCGAAGATGTAGCCGAGCGGCGGCAGGAACGGCATGCGGCTGCCGACGCGGGTGGGCCGGCGCCCGGCGCGCGGCGCCCCGGAGCTGGCGATGAGCACGATCTCGTCGTCGACCACCGCGCTCGCGAGGCACTCGACCTCGAGGTCGCGCGCGAGCGCGTCCATGTGCGTGCGGGCGAGGTCGACCACCGCGAGCTGGTCGACGAGGTCCGCGTCGTTCGCGGCGAGCGTGCGCGGGGAGAACCGGCCGTACCCGCCCTGGTAGAAGATCAGCGGCAGCACGGGATCGGCGATGTCGAGGTCGCGCACCCGGCCGATGACGATGTAGTGGTCGCCGGCCTCGTGCACGGTGTCGATGTCGCAGTCGATCCACGCCGCGACGCCGTCGATGATCGGCGCGCCCGACTCGGCCGGCCGCCAGCCGAGGCCGGCGAACTTGTCCGCCGCCTTGCTCGCCATCGCACGGCACACGTGCTCCTGCGCGGACGTCAGCACGTTGACGCAGAACGACCCCGTCGCCTGGATCTTCGGCCAGCTCGACGAGCTCTTGTCGGGCAGGAACGCGACGAGCGGCGGGTCGAGCGAGACCGACGTGAACGAGCCGACCGCCATGCCCGCGCCGGTGCCGTCGGCCTGCATCGCGGTCACGACGACCACGCCGGTGGGGAAGTGGCCGAGGACGTGACGGAAGTGCTGCGGATCCGCGGCGCGGCTCTGATCGGGCCCGCTCGCAGGCTCCCGGCGCCCGCGGCTCTGATCGGGCCCGCTCGCAGGCTCCCGGCGCCCGTCGCTCACAGCGCTCAACCTAGCCAGAACGTCCTTCGAGGACGGCCAGGTCGCGCTCGGCGTAGCGGCGGTGCTCGGTCTCCTCGGCGAGCACGACGCGCAGGCAGCGGTGCACGGCGACCTCCTGCTCGGGGTAGCCCGGCGCGGGCGTGCGCGTGCACATGCGCAGCAGCTCGGCGTCGGTGACGCCGGCGACGATTCCGTCGATCACCGCCTGCCGGCTCTGCCAGGCCTGCTTCGCCTCGGCATAGGTCGGGCGGGCGCGAAGCTCGAGGCCGAGCGCCGCCGCGTCGCCCGCGGGGTAGCCGCCGGCGGGGAGGCCGAGCCGGTGGTACGGCCGTTCCTCGTCGAGGATCGTGCGGCTCGCCCACGCGTCGATCGCGAACGTCAGGTGGCGCAGCGTCTCGACGAACGACCACTCGTCCTCGACGCGCTCGTGCAACACGTCCTCCGGCAGCTGCTCGGCGCGCGCGACCGTCGCGGTCCAGCCATCCCGGACGGTCCGCCAGAGCGCCCGCACGTCGTCGGCCTTGGGCTCCGTCGCGGCGCGCAGCGCCCGGATCGGGACGCGCTCGGGGTAGCGGCGGTCGAGCTCGCCCTCGACGTAGGCGGTGACGTCGACGTCGTTGACCACGAGCCGCTGCACGTCGCCGCCGATGACGACGTCGGTCGCGAAGCAGTCGACGAAGCGCACGTGGGAGATGTCGCAGTCGCGGAACCGGGAGCCGGACAGGTCGACGAGGAAGTAGGACCGGCCGGCCAGCTCGCGCGTGTGCTGCACGTCGAAGTCACCGCTGTAGACGAACCCCGCGTCGCTCATCCGTGCATCGTTGCGCCGCGCCCCGACACGTGCACCGACAGGTGCACCGGCCGACATCGGAGATGTGGCGGCTGCAGGGGCCGCCAC
>DASZYF010000041.1:0-3120 GCA_035545535.1 Mycobacteriales bacterium
ACGTGCAGGTTGGCGGCCATCGAGGCCACCTCCCAGAAGTCCTCCTCGGCGGTGAGCGGCCGGCGCAGCAGGGGCAGCAGGCCCTTGAGGAGCAGGTGACCGTGGGCCTCGACCACCGGCGTCGGCTCGCTGGAGAGCGCCACGACGCCGTCGGGCGCGAGGATCCGGCGCCACTCGGCCAGCGCGGGCACGACCTCCGGCAGGTGGTGCAGCACCCCGCGGGCGACGACGACGTCGATCGACGCGGTCGCGAACGGGAACGTGGTGCAGTCGCCCTGGACGAGGGGCCAGGCCCCCGCGTCCCGGGCCTTGCCGAGCATCCCCGCCGACAGGTCGCTGCCCAGCACGACGACGTCCGGGCGGGCCCGCCGCACGCCGGCGGCGAACCAGCCGGTGCCGCAGCCGGCGTCGAGCACGCGCTCCCCCGCCCGCAGCGGGCGGCCGATGAGGCCCTCGACCTCGGCGACGGCCTGCTTGGCGGAGCGCTCGTCGTGGACGATGGCGAACCGCTCGTCGTAGTAGGCGCACTCGTGGTCGTGGAAGACCTTGTTGATGTCGATGTAGTCGGGCGCGCCCTCGCCGACCGCGGAGGTGCCGGCGGTCTTGGGTGCGGTCGCCACGGATCGAACCTATCGGCCTCTCAGAGCGTTGCTCCGGGCAGATCCCCCGAAGGGATCAGACGCAACCTTGTGACCCCCGGCGCGTCAGGGCTGTTGCAGACTCGTCAGGGGTCCCCCAGCGGCCCTGGCACGTGACGCGGCGGTGACGCAGCGGGACTGACCCGGGACGTGAGAGGACGGCGCACGTGGTGGAAGCAGGGGGCTCCCGCCCGGCGCGGCCGCGCCGGCGGGCCGGGGCGACGAGCGAGGCGTCTCTCGACCGGCTGGCCGAGGTCACCGGGCGCGTGCAGGCCCAGATCGAGCGGGTCATCGACGGCAAGCCCGAGGTCGTGCGGACGGCCCTGGTGGTGCTGCTGGCCGAGGGGCACCTGCTCATCGAGGACGTCCCGGGCGTCGGCAAGACCATGCTCGCGAAGGCGCTCGCCCGCAGCATCGACGCCAGCGTGCGCCGCATCCAGTTCACGCCCGACCTGCTGCCGAGCGACGTCACCGGCGTGAGCGTCTACGACCAGCAGGCCGGCGCCTTCGAGTTCAAGCCGGGCGCGGTGTTCGCCAACATCGTCGTCGGCGACGAGATCAACCGCGCCTCACCGAAGACCCAGTCGGCGCTGCTCGAGTGCATGGAGGAGCGGCAGGTCACCGTCGACGGCGTCACCTACGTGCTCGACGCGCCGTTCATGGTCGTCGCCACGCAGAACCCGCTGGAGATGGAGGGCACCTACCCGCTGCCCGAGGCGCAGCGCGACCGCTTCACCGCGCGGGTGTCGATGGGCTACCCGTCCGCGGCCGCCGAGCTCGAGATGATCGACACCCACGCGGCCGGGACTCCGTTCGACGACCTCGAACCGGTCGCCGACGCGGATGAGATCGCGAAGCTCACCGAGGTCGTGCGCGGCATCCACGTGGCCGACGAGGTGCGCGCGTACGTGGTCGCGCTCGCCGCGGCGACCCGGGAGCACCGCGAGCTGCGGCTCGGCGCCTCGCCGCGCGCGACGCTGCAGCTCGTGCGCGCGGCGCGCGCGTACGCCGCGCTCAACGGTCGCGGGCACGTGCTGCCCGACGACGTGCAGGAGCTCGCGGTGCCCGTGCTCGCGCACCGGCTGCTGCTCTCCCCCGAAGCGCAGATCGCCCGTCGCTCGACCGACCAGGTGGTCCGCGACATCGTCGCCCGGGTGCCCCTCGGCCGGTCGTCCAGCCGGTGAGGCGGGCGCCGGGAGCCTGCGAGCGGGCCAGATGAGCCGGGCGCCGGGAGCCTGCGAGCGGGCCCCATGAGTCGGGGGCAAGGCCTGCAGGAAGCCTTCCGCGGCCTGACGCCGCGCGGGCGTGGCCTGCTGTTCGCCGGTGGTGCGCTCGCGGCGTTCTCGTTCATCGCCGGGCTGCCCGATCTCGAGACCGTCGGCGTGCTGCTCGTCCTGCTGCCGCTGGCGGCGGCCTTCACCGTGAGCCGCACGCGGTACCGCATCGCGTGCCGGCGCTCGGTGTCACCGCCGCGCGTTCCCGCGGGCGACGACGCGCGCGTCACGCTGACGCTCGAGAACGTCTCACGCCTGCCGACCGCGATGCTGCTCGCGGAGGAGACGTTGCCGCCGGCGCTCGGACCGTCACCGCGGTTCACGCTCGCACGCGTCGAAGCATCGGGCGTGCGCACCGCGGTCTACGACGTGACGAGCCCCGTGCGCGGCCGCTTCTCGGTCGGTCCGGTCGAGCTGCGCCTCGCCGACCCGTTCGGCCTGTGCATCGTGCGACGAGCCTTCACGAGCACCGACGCGCTCATCGTCACGCCGACCGTCTACGACCTGCCGCCGGTCCTCACGTCCGGCACGTGGACCACCGGTGGTGAGAGCAGCACGCGCACGCTGGCGAGCGTCGGCGACGAGGACGTGGCGACGCGCCCGTACCGGCACGGCGACGATCTGCGGCGCGTGCACTGGCGCTCGACCGCGCGCACCGGAGAGATCATGGTGCGGCGCGAGGAGCAGCCGTTCCAGAGCAGCGTCACCGTGCTGCTCGACTCCCGCGCGAGCGCGCACCGCGGCGAGGGCCTCCACTCGTCCTTCGAGTTCGCGGTGAGCGCCGCGGCGTCGGTGTCGGTGCACCTGCTCGCCCGCGGCGACAAGCTGCGCGCGCTGACCGACACCGGAGCATCGCTCACGGTCGGGCCGCCCGAGCTGTGCCGCGAGGTCCTGCTCGAGTCGCTCGCGGTCATCACCCCGTCGCGCTCGGCCGGGTTGCGCAGCGCGCTCGCCGGCCTCGGACCCCGCGGGGAGGGACTGCTCGTCGCGGTGTGCGGGACGCTCGACGACGACGATGTCGCGGCGCTCGCCCGCGCGCGCGGGAGCGGGCCCGGTGTGGCGATCCTGCTCGACACCGCGAGCTGGTCGGACCGGCGCGCCGGTGCCGGAGCCGACCGGGAAGCGGCGCAGCAGGTCACGCGGGCCGCCGAGCTGCTGCGCATCGCGGGCTGGCGGGTGGCCGTCGCGTCGCGCGGTGCGCGGCTCGA
>DASZYF010000042.1:0-16284 GCA_035545535.1 Mycobacteriales bacterium
CGCGGCCAGGTCCACCACGAGGGGCACCCGCGCCTCGCCGCACACCGCGGCGACGGCCGCGAGGTCCTGCACGGTGCCGACCTCCCGGTTGGTGTGCTGCACCGCCGCGCACGCCGTGCCGCCGAGCACCGCGGCCGTGAACGCGTCGAGGTCGAGGTGCCCCCGCTCGTCGACCGCCACCGCCACGGCCTGTCCGGCCTCGCCCGCCGCGTCGAGCACCGCGGCCTGCTCGACGGCTGACGTCACGACGCGCGACCCGGCCCGGTGCCGCGCGGCCGCGAGCCCTACGACGGCGGTCCGCCGGGCGACGTCGCCCGAGCCGGTCAGCCGCACCTCGTCGGGCCGCACGCCGAGCACGCCCGCGATCGCTTCGCGCGCGCCGTCGGCCAGCCGGCGGGCGTGCCGTCCACGCCCGTGCAGCGCCCGCGGATCGGCCCAGACGCCTGTCGATCCGGCGTCGTAGCCCACCTGCAGCGCCTGCGCGGCCAGCGGGTGCAACGGTCCTCCGCCGACCGCGTCGAAGAACCCCCGCAACCCGTCCTGCTCCGCAGCGCTTCCCGGCGTGCCGGGCGCGCGCGTCTCGGCGGGACCGGCCGGAGGCATGGCGATAGTGTGCGCGCGTGCCTGGCCTGCGCCGATCTGCTCCTCCGACGCGCCCCGAAGGTGGTCGTCGCCGCCGTCTCGGTCGGATCGCCTCCCGCGTCGCCGCGTTCAGCTCGCTCGCCGTGTTCGCGACCGGCTGCCGGGTGCCGATCTTCGGCTACCCGACGCACATCGCGTCGCAGCAGGGCCACCGCATCGAGGACTTCTGGAAGTGGACCTGCGTCGCGGCCGTGGGCGTCGGCGCGTTCATGATCGCGCTCATCCTCTACGCGCCGTTCGCGTACCGGAAGCGTGACGACGAGATGCCCCGGCAGGTGCGCTACAACCTGCCCGTAGAGATCCTCTACACGGTCGTCCCGTTCGTGGTCGTTGCCGGCCTCTTCTACTTCACCGCCCGCGACGAGAACTACCTCGACAAGACCACCCCGCACGCCCAGCTCGTGGCCGAGAAGGGCATCGTCGTCGACGTCACGGGCTTCCAGTGGAACTGGAAGTTCACCTACGCCGACTACGCGCCGGACCCGGCCGCCGTCGCGGCCGGCAAGGACAACGGCGACCGGGTCGAGTCCGTCGGCACCCCCCAGGCGCTGGCCCACCTCGTGCTGCCCGCGGGCCGCAAGGTCCAGTTCGTCGAGGACAGCGAGGACGTCATCCACTCCTTCTGGGTGCCGGCCTTCGTCTTCAAGCGCGACGTGCTGCCGGGCCGTGAGAACGTCTTCGAGCTCACGCCGGACCGGCCGGGTGAGTACGTGGGCCGCTGCGCCGAGCTGTGCGGCGTGTTCCACGACCGCATGAACTTCCAGGTCACCGTGCTCAACGCGGATGACTGGGACAGGTGGATGGCGCAGCAGCAGGGAACGACGTCCCCGCAGGTCATCCCCGTGAAGGCAGGGAGCTGATCGTGACCGCCGCCATCGTGCACTCCGGTGACGCCCGCGCGCTCCCGAGCGGGGCGAGCACGCCCGAGATCCTCAAGAAGCCGCGTCGGACGATCGTCAGCCTGCTGACGACGACCGACCACAAGGACATCGGCTTCCTGTACATGATCACGTCGTTCGTCTACTTCATGCTCGCCGGGATCATGGCCCTGGTCATGCGCACCGAGCTCGCCCGCCCGGGCCTGCAGATCGTCGACGAAGAGCAGTACAACCAGCTCTTCACCATGCACGGCACGATCATGCTGCTGCTGTACGCGACGACCATGGCGCTCGGCTTCGCCAACTTCATCGTCCCGCTGCAGATCGGTTCGCCCGACGTCGCCTTCCCGCGCCTCAACGCGATGGGCTACTGGCTGTACTTCTTCGGCGCGCTCACCGTCATCGCGGGCTTCCTCACGCCGGGCGGCGCGGCCGACTTCGGCTGGTTCGCCTACACCCCGCTCTCGTCGGCCGTGAGCTCGCCCGGTGTCGGCGCCGACCTCTGGATCATCGGCCTCGCCGTCTCCGGTCTCGGCACCATCCTCGGCGCCGTCAACTTCACGACCACGATCATCTGCATGCGCGCGCCGGGCATGACGATGTTCCGGCTGCCGATCTTCACCTGGAACATGCTCGTCACGAGCGTGCTCATCCTGATCGCGTTCCCGGTCCTCACCGCCGCGCTCCTCGCGCTGGCCGCCGACCGGCACCTGGGGGCCCACGTCTTCGACGCTGGCAACGGTGGCGCCATCTTGTGGCAGCACCTGTTCTGGTTCTTCGGCCATCCCGAGGTCTACATCATCGCCCTGCCGTTCTTCGGGATCGTCACCGAGGTCATCCCGGTGTTCTCCCGCAAGCCGCTGTTCGGCTACAAGGGCATGGTCTTCGCGACCATCGGCATCGCCGCCCTGTCGCTCGCCGTGTGGGCGCACCACATGTTCGCCACCGGCGCGGTGCTGCTGCCGTTCTTCGCCTTCCTGACCTTCCTCATCGCCATCCCGACCGGTGTGAAGTTCTTCAACTGGATCGGCACGATGTGGCAGGGCTCGGTCACGTTCGAGACGCCGATGCTGTTCTGCCTCGGCTTCCTCATCACGTTCCTCCTGGGTGGCCTGACCGGCGTCATCCTCGCCGCGCCGCCCCTGGACTTCCACGTCTCCGACAGCTACTTCGTCGTGGCGCACTTCCACTACGTGGTGTTCGGCACCGTCGTGTTCGCCACGTTCGCCGGCATCTACTTCTGGTGGCCGAAGTTCACCGGTCGCATGCTCGACGACCGCCTCGGCAAGCTGCACTTCTGGACGCTGTTCCTCGGCTTCCACCTGACGTTCCTCGTGCAGCACTGGCTGGGCACCAAGGGCATGCCGCGCCGCGTGGCGGACTACGGCCCGCACGACGGCTTCACGACGCTCAACACGCTGTCCTCCATCGGCGCGTTCATCCTCGGCGCGTCGACGCTGCCGTTCCTGCTCAACGTGTGGAACACGATGGTCCTCAAGCGCGGCGAGGTCGCTGTCGCCGACGACCCGTGGGGCTTCGGCAACTCGCTCGAGTGGGCCACCACGTGCCCGCCGCCGCGGCACAACTTCCTGCGCCTGCCGCGCATCCGCAGCGAGCGCCCGGCCTTCGACCTGCACTACCCGCACATGGCGGGACGCGTCGATCCGCTCCCCGAGGGCGGCGCGACCATCGCCTCCGGCACGCCGATCATCGAGGGGTAGCGGACCGTGAAGAGCAACGGCCTGATCTTCGCCCTGATCTGCGTCTTCTGCATCGGGTCGGACATCGTCTACTGGTTCACCAGCAAGGACCCGACCGGCACCGCCTGCCTCGGCATCACGTCCGGGCTGGCGTTCCTCATCAGCTTCTACCTGCTGTTCACCTCGCGCCGCATCGGCCTGCAGCCGATGGACAACATCGACGCCGAGGTCAGCGACGGCGCGGGAGTCGTCGGCCACTTCACCGCATCGTCGTGGTGGCCGATCATGATCGCCGGCTCCGCGGCGTTGACCGGCGCCGGCCTGGCGTTCGGGGTGTGGCTGTCGATGATCGGGCTGTCGTTCGTCATCGCCAGCGTGTGCGGGATGCTCTTCGAGAACCTGCACGACGGCACTCCGCCGAGCAACGCGGCCGACCCGCACGACCACAGCCACGCCGCGCACCACTGAGCCGCTCGGTCCCGCCACCGCGCGGGTCCGCTCGCTCGGGCGCGGAGCCGCTCCCGCCGACGTCGCTCGCGCGTTGCTCGCGGCGGACGCGCCCGGGCCGGTCGTCCTGCTCGGCGTCTGGGCCGGGTCGACGGCGCTGCTCACCGCTGACCCGGTGCGCCGCGCGAGCACGACCGACGTGCTCGACGACCAGCCCGCGGTCACGCCCGCCGACGGCTGCGTCGTCGGTGGGGGCTGGTTCGGGTGGCTGGACCACCACGCGCTCGACGAGGGCGGGCTCTCCGCGCTGGCGTTCCACGACTGGGTGCTGCGCTGCGATCCCGACGGCGAGTGGTGGTTCGAATCGCTCGAGACAGCGGAGCGCGCCGGCGTCATCGAGCACTGGTGCGCGCAGGCGCGGTCCTGGCTGGCCGCCGCGCCGCGGCCGCCCGCGGCGGCCCGGCTCACCGACGTGGTCACCGACGGCACCACGCCGCACGTGGTGGCGGTCGAGCGCGTGCAGGACGCCATCCGTGACGGCGAGGTCTACCAGGCGAACGTCTGCACGCGGGTGCGCGCCCGCGTCGAGGGCGAGCCCGCGCACCTGTGGCTGAACGCGGCCGAGCAGCTCGCCCCCCCGTACGCCGCGTGGTTCACCGACGGGGCCGCGCGGGCGGTGGGCGGCTGGTCACCCGAGCTGTTCCTCGCCCGCGACGGGCGGGCGGTGCGCAGCCGCCCGATCAAGGGCACCCGTCCGCGCGCGAGCGATCCCGCCGGCCTCATGAGCTCGGACAAGGAGCGGGCCGAGCACGTGATGATCGTCGATCTGGTGCGGCACGACCTCGGCCGGGTCGCGGCCGTCGGCACGGTCGCGACACCCGAGCTGCTCGTCGTCGAGCCCCACCCCGGCGTGTGGCACCTCGTGAGCACGGTGAGCGCCACGCTGCGCGACGACGTGACCGACGCGGAGCTGCTGGCGGCCACGTTCCCTCCGGGCTCGGTGACCGGCGCTCCGAAGGTCGCGGCGTGCGCGCTCATCGCGCAGGTGGAGCGGTGGCCGAGGCGCGCCTACACCGGCGCGTACGGGCTCGTCAGCCCGCTCGCGGGCCTCGAGCTGGCCGTGACCATCCGCACGCTCGAGGTCGACGGCGGGGACGCGTGGATCGGTGTCGGCGGGGGCGTGACGGCCGGCTCCATCCCGCACCGCGAGTGGCAGGAGTGCCTCGACAAGGCCGGCCCGCTCGTCGCGGCGTGCGGCGGCACCCTGCCGCAGGAGGCACCGGCCGCCCTGCCGCTGATCGACGTGGACGAAGGCGTGACGACGACGTTCCTCGCGCACGACGGCCATGCGTTCGAGCTGGCCGATCACCTCACCCGGCTCGGTCGCGACGATGCGCGCACGCACATCCAGGTGCGGCGCGCCGTTCACCTGGCGGGCCCGGGCTGGCACCGCGTGCGGCTGGTGCGCCGCGACGACGGGGTCAGCGTCAGCGTGACGGACCGCCCCCCGCCCCGCCACGTCGACGGGCAGGAAGGGCTGGTGCTCGTCCCCGTCGTCGGCGGCGACGGCCTGGGTGCGGTGAAGTGGGCCGACCGCGAGCCGTGGCACGCCGTGGAGGAGCTGGCGGGCGTGGAGCCGCCGGACGGGGCGGCGCTGATGGTCGACGGGGCCGGCTTCGTGCTCGAGACCACGCGCGACGCGGTCCTCGTCGTCGACCACGACGAGCTCTGGGCGCATCCGCTCGACGGCCGGGTGCTGCCGTCCGTGACCCGGCGGGTGGTGCTCGAGCTCGCCCGCGACCACGGCATCCCCGTGCGGCTGGAGCCCTACCCGTACGACGCGCTGCTCGGCGCCGACTGCGTGATGGCCGTCAACGC
Organism: Mycobacteriales bacterium; assembly: GCA_035545535.1. GTDB lineage: Bacteria > Actinomycetota > Actinomycetes > Mycobacteriales > CAJCIY01 > DASZYF01. Next base: position 5,546 of record DASZYF010000042.1, read on the forward strand.
GCTGCACGGGGTCCGCTGGGCCCGCCTCGTCGGCAACCTCATGTGGGACTCACCGGACGAGGTGACCCGCACCCTGTCCACCGCGCTGCTGCGCCGCTGGGTCTAGGGCGCCTCTAAGGAGCGATGTTCGCGCAGTGCCGGAACACGTTGTCCGGGTCCCACGTCTGCTTGACCTTCTTGAGCCGGTCCAGGCGCGCGTCGCTGAACGCGTCCTTCACCCGTGACGCGCCGTCTTCGGACTCGGTGTTGAGGTAGGTGGAGAACTCGTGGGCGCGCAACGTCGCGCCCAGACCCTTCGCCCAGGCCCGCACCGCGTCGTCGGTCTCCGGGCTCGTCCCGCGCCCGATCGGGTGGATGAACCAGCAGTCCTCACGGACCGGGAAAGCCGTGTCCTCCAGGGGGACTCGGGTGATGGCGCCGGCGATGGGCGCCATGATGATGTTGTTGAGGACCGTTGGGAAGCGCGTGGCCGCCTCCATGAGCGGCTCGACCATCTGGGCCGGTGACGTCTTCACGAACGCGGAGGTCCAGTAGTTGCGCAGGCCGTCCGGGTTGCCCTGGTCGATGAGGCCCTGCAGGGCGGGGTAGGGCATCGGGGCGGCGAGGTCGACCACCGGGGACAGCGCGCGCAGCGGCGCGATGAACGCCATGCCTTCGTCGATGTCGCCGCTCCACACCGGGACGACCGACACGACCGGCCGGCCGACCGCCTCGGCGGGCACGAACGGAGCATCCGGGGCGGACAGCAGCACCATGGCCCCGCCCCACTCGTCGCGGTCGGCGGCGTTGAGCTCGTCCATGACCGCGGCCACCTGCGGGAACAACGGCAGCGGGAAGACGAGCATGCCGCCGAGGACCACCGAGACCTCGTGCAGCCGGTAGCGGAGCTCGGTGACGATGCCGAAGTTCCCACCTCCGCCGCGCAGCGCCCAGAACAGGTCCGGCTCGCTGTCCGCATCGACCGAGAGCAGCGCGCCGTCGGCGGTGACCAGCTCGACCCCGACGAGGTTGTCGATGGTCAGGCCGAAGCGGGTGGACAGCCAGCCGTCACCGCCGCCCAGCGTGAACCCGCCGATGCCGGTGTGCGTCACGCGGCCGCCGGGGACGGCCAGGCCGTGCTCGGCCGCGGGCACGTCGACGTCGCTCCAGCGGGCGCCGCCGCCGGCGACCGCGAGGCGGCCGGCGGGGTCGATCCGGACGCCGCGCAGTGCCTCGAGGTCGATGACCACCTCACCCGCGGTCGCGTGGCCAACGACGCCGTGGCCTCCGCCCTTCACGCTCACGGACAGCCCGCGGTCGCGCGCGTACCGCAGGGCGGTGGCCGCCTCCTGGCCGTCCACCGGCTGCGCGATCGCGTCCGGGTGGTTGTCGATCGCGCCGTTGTGCAGCGCTCGGGCGGTGTCGTAGCCGTCGTCACCGGGTAGCAGCACCCGGCCCGAGAGGACGTCGCGAAGCTTGCTCAGGTCAGCGCTCATGGTTTCCCTCCACGCCGGAGCGTAGGGGCGGATCGCCCCCCGCGAGGGGTCGTCCGGAACAACGGCCGGCTACGCCGTGAACCGGATGAGGCAGGCCGTCCCGGCCAGCAGGCAGTAGATCGCGAACGGGGTGAGGGTGCGCGTCTGGAAGTACTTCACGAGGAACTTGACCGACACGTACGCGCCGACGAACGACAGCGCCGCGCCCACGAGGAACGGGCCCCAGAGGTGGCCGCCGGGGTTGAGCTTGTCGTCGGTGAGGTCGCCGGCCTTGAAGACGCCGGCCGCCAGGATGATCGGCGTCGCGAGCAGGAAGGCGAAGCGGGACGCGTCTTCGTGCGACAGGCCGCGCAGGACGCCCGTGCTGATGGTGACGCCGCTGCGGCTCATGCCCGGCAGCAGGCCGCCGATCTGCGCGGCTCCGACGATCACACCGTCGCGCCACGGCATCGTCGACAGCCGTTCGTCGCTCGCGAGCGCCGCATCGGCGTCGTGATGGCCGGCGGGCCCGTCGGCGGTCCCGGTGCCCGCAGCCCCGGAAGCCACCGACCGGCGCCGCAGCCGTTCCGCGAGCAGCAGCACGAGGCCGTTGACGATGAGGAACGCGCTGGCCGCGCGGGGCGTGCCGGCGTGCACGCGCAGCTGGTGCTCGAGCACCAGGCCGACGAGGCCCACGGGGACCGTGCCGGCGATGAGGAGCCATGCGAGCCGCTCGGCGCTGGTCTCGATGCGCCGCTTGCGGATCGAGGTGAGCAGCCCGCCGATGATGCGGACCCAGTCCTTGCGGAAGAAGATCAGCAGCGCCAGCGCCGTCGCGACGTGCAGCAGCACGACGAACGCGAGGTAGGGGGAGTCCGACGACCGGACCGACAGGTCGGTCGCCCACGTCCCCCCGATGAGCGCGGGCAGCAGGACCGAGTGCCCGAGGCTGGACACGGGGAACAGCTCGGCGACGCCTTGCAGCGCGCCGATGACGCAGGCCTCCGCGTACCCGAGTGCCATGTCAGGCCGGTCGGACCGTCAGTGCCCTGATCCGGCCTCGAGCTCGCGCAGGTCGTCGGGCAGCACGGGGATCGGCGTGTGGTGCTTCGGCTGCGGTGCCGGCGCATGGATCTCGGCGTACTGCCCGTCGGGCGACATCGAGATGAAGCCGGTCTCCACGCCGTGATGCGCCACCGCATCGGAGCGGGCCTGCAGGTTGAGGCAGATCCGCTTCGTCACCAGGTAGGTGATGGGTGGTGAGAAGACCACCAGTGCGCGGCCCGCGAACGTCGTCGCGTTGAGCGAGATGTGGAAGATGCTCGCGAGGACGTCGTTGCCGCCCGAGAGCCACAGCGAGATGTAGAAGGCGATGAACCCGGCGCCCGCGGCCGTGCGGACCGGCCGGTCCCGCGGACGGTCGAGCAGGTGGTGGTAGTTCTTGTCGCCCGTCAGCTTCTGCTCGATCCACGGGTAGCCGCCCACCAGCGCCATCAGGATGCCGGGCAGGATGACCGCGGGCCACACGATCGGCGGGATCGTATGGCCGAACAGCCGGATCTCCCAGCCGGGCATGAGACGGGACGAGCCGTCGAGGAAGCCCATGTACCAGTCGGGCTGCGAGCCGGCGGAGACGTTGCGCGCCTCGTACGGGCCGAACAGCCAGATCGGGTTGATCTGGAACAGCGAGGCCAGCGCGGCGCACGCGCCGAAGACGATGAAGAAGAAGCCGCCGGTCTTCGCGGAGAACCCCGGGAAGAGCCGCGAGCCGACGACGTTGGTCTCGGTGCGGCCCGGTCCGGGGAACTGGGTGTGCTTCTGGTGCACGAGCAGCGCCATGTGCGCACTGATGAGCGCGACGAGGATGCCCGGGATCAGCAGGATGTGCACCGCGTACAGGCGGGAGATGAACGCATCACCGGGGAAGTCCCCGCCGAACAGGAACCAGGCCAGGTAGGAGCCCATGACGGGTGCGGACTCGGTGATCGAGTACGCGATGCGCAGACCCGTGCCCGAGAGCAGGTCGTCCGGCAGCGAGTAGCCGGCGAAGCCCTCGAGGATGGCCAGGACGAGAAGCCCGACGCCGATCACCCAGTTCAGCTCGCGCGGCTTGCGGAACGCGCCGGTGAAGAACACGCGCATCATGTGCACGCAGATCGAGGCGACGAACAGCAGCGCCGCCCAGTGGTGGATCTGGCGCATGATCAGGCCGGCGCGCACGTCGAAGCTGATGTTCAGCGTCGAGGCGTAGGCCTCGGTCATGGTCGTGCCGCGCAGCGGCATGTAGCTGCCGTGGTAGACGACCTCGGTGCTGCTGGCCTTGAAGAAGAAGGTCAGGTAGGTGCCGGTGAGCAGCAGGATGACGAAGCTGTAGAGCGCGATCTCGCCCAGCATGAACGACCAGTGGTCCGGGAAGACCTTGTTGAGCGTGCGGCGCAGCTTCGGCGCCATGCCGAGCCGCTCGTCGAGCCACTTGCCGGTGCCGCCGAGCGCGGCGCCGCCCATCGTGGTCGAGTCCTTCGCCCGCTTCGGGACCGGGGGGATGCCCGGGTTCCGGCCGAGACGGTTCGGGGCCCCGGGATCCGATGTGGAAGTGGTCATGTCCGCTCCCAGTAGCCGGGGCCGACGGGCTGGTCGAAGTCCTTCACGCAGCGGAAGAAGCCCTCCTCGTCGACCATGATCGGCAGCTGCGGCAGGCTGCGGGCCGCCGGGCCGAACACGGGACGAGCACCTTCGGTGACGAGGAACTGGCTCTGGTGGCACGGGCAGAGCAGCTTGTGCGTCTGCTGCTCGTAGAGGCTCACCGGGCAGCCGAGGTGGGTGCACAGCTTCGAGTACGCGACGTGGCCCTGGACCACGTACCGGTAGTCGGTGCGGTGGTTGTTCGGGTCGAAGTCGTTCGGGTCGAGGCGGAGCAGCATCGTGACCGAGTCGGCCTCGACCTGCGGGTCGACGCGGGGCACGCTGTCGATCACGTTGCCCTCGGTGTCCGTCGTCTGCTCGTAGGTGATCGCGCTCTCGGGGAGCACGGTCACGAAGCCGCCGATGTCGAGCGTGACGCCCTTGGTGGGGTCGAGCAGCTGCAGCGGCTGGAACTTCTGCGCGTCGAAGAGGCGGTCGCCCGGCTTCCAGTGCGTGTGCTCGAAGGCCTTCTTCGGCTGGGTCGGGGCGAGCGAGCGGAGCAGCACGACCGGCGCGAGCAGCAGCGGCACCTGGCTGGCGATGAACGTGCGCCGCAGCAGCGGCCGCTTGAGGAACGCGGAGTCGGCGACACCGGCCATGAAGACCTCGCCGGCGACCTCGTTCTCGCGCTGGTCGTACAGCGGGTGGCGCTCCTGCACCGCCTCCTCGTCGTTCATCAGGGTCTTGACCCAGTAGATGGCCGCGATGCCGATCAGGAACAGCGACACCGCCAGCGACAGGCCGAGGATCTGGTTGTACCAACGGTCGTGCAGGTTGGCGACCCAGTAGTAGGCGACGAAGAAGATCGCGGCGGCGCCGGACAGGGTGAACAGGGTGGCGACCACACGCTCGTCGCGCTTCGCCTTGGCCTCGTCGGGCTCGGGGTCGCGCTCGTCGCCGCCCGAGAGCGGGTTGCCCGCGTCCGCGTGCGAGCGATGGACCGGACCGACGTGCTCGGCGGTCGGCGCGACGGCGGCGCGCTCCAGGGACGGGACACCGAGGCGCTCGCCGATGGTGCCGCCCGTGCTGTCGTCGGTGTCGCTCATGCCTTCGCTCGCTCGCCGATCCAGAGACAGATGATGGCCAGGCCGGCGATGCCGACCAGGAAGCACACGAGACCTTCCGGGACCGGGCCGAGGTGGCCGAGGCCGTGGCCGCCCGGGTCCTTCGGGGCGCGCAGGAACTCGATGTACCGCACGATCGAGTTCACGTCGTTCTGGGACAGCTGCGTCGGCGCGAACTTCGGCATCGACTCGGGGCCGGTGCGCACGGCCTCGGCGACCTGCAGGTCGGTGGCCGGAGTGACGGCGGGCGCGTACTTGCCGTTGGACAGCACGTTGCCCTGGCCCGCGAAGTTGTGGCAGTTGGCGCAGTTCGCGCGGAAGAGCTGGCCGCCGACGGCGATGTCACCGCTGGCGCCGTCGACCGACGGGATCTGCGGGCCCGCACCGAGCGACGCGACGTAGGCGTCCAGCGCGAGGATCTGCTCGGGCGAGTACTGCACCGGCTTCACCGGCGCCTGCGCCGCGGGGGCCTTGAGCGGCATGCGACCGGTCGTCAGCTGGAAGTCCGCGGCGGCGGCGCCCACGCCGATGAGCGGCGGGGCCTGCGCCTGCGTGCCGCCCTGGCCGGCGGAGCCGTGGCAGCTCGCGCAGCCCTCGGCGAAGAGCTTCGCGCCCTCGCTGACCTGGTCGGCCGTGAAGTTGTTCGGGTCGGGGTTCCCGGTCGCTGCCCGCGCGGAGCCGCCCGACGGGAACACCAGGTTCCACAGCGCGCCGAGGGTGACCAGCGCGAGCACGAACGCGGCCGAGGAGACCAGGCGACTGCGGCGGGGGCGCCGCACCCCGCCAACCGGACGGCGCATCGAGCGAGCCCTCACTTCAGCAGGTAGATGGTCGAGTACAGCGCGATCCACACGACGTCGACGAAGTGCCAGTAGTAGCTGACGACGATCGCGCTCGTGGCCTTCTGCGGAGTGAACGGCCCGAACGACGTTCGGGCCAGCACCATGACGAAGGCGATCAGGCCTCCGAGCACGTGCAAGCCGTGGAAGCCGGTCGTGAGGTAGTACACCGAGCCGTAGGGGTGGCTGTCGATCGCGAACTCGTTCTTGACGAAGTACTCATAGCTCTGGCCGCCGATGAAGACGGCGCCCATGAGCAGCGAGATCACGAACCAGCGACGGAGCCCCTGCACGTTGCCGCGCTCGGCCGCGAACACACCCATCTGGCAGGTGAACGACGAGAGCACGAGGATCGTGGTGAAGATCAGCGAGAAGCCGACCTCCAGGTGGACCGGGTGCTTCGGGTCGTCGACGGGCGGCCAGTTCGACGGGCCCTCGACCGAGCGGAGCGTGAAGTACATCGCGAACAGAGCCGCGAAGAACATCAGCTCGCTGGAGAGCCAGACGATCGTCCCGACGGACACCAACGACGGGCGGTTGTCGTGGTGCATCGCGGGCGCTGGGCCCCGTGCCTCCACGGCGGTCGCTGCAGCCACGTTGAGCATCCTGGCACGCCCGTAGAAGCGACACCCGCCGGGACGCACCGGCGGGCGCGCACTCGTTGCGGTGCCTACTGTTGACCCCGTGCTTCCGCCTCTGACGGCGGGCCGCCTCGTGGGCGACTGGACCGTCGACCCGGTCCTGTTCCTGGTGCTCGCCGCCTCGGCCGCGGCCTACCTGGCGGGCGTCCGGACGCTGACCCGACGGGGCGACTCCTGGTCGGTCGCCCGCACCGCCGGCTGGCTCGGCGGCCTCGGGATCGTGGCGATCGCGACGATGAGCGGGCTCGGCACCTACGACACGACGCTGTTCTCGGTGCACATGGTCCAGCACCTGCTGCTCAACATGGTCGCCCCGCTGCCCCTGGCCCTCGCCGCCCCGGTGACCTTGGCGCTGCGCACGCTGCCGCCGCGGGGTCGGGCCGCCCTGCTGGCCGTCCTGCACTCCCGGGTCGCGAAGGTCCTGACCAGCCCGTTCGTCGTGCTGCCGCTGTTCGTCGGCTCGATGTACGCGCTGTACCTGACCAGCCTCTACGGCGACTCGCTGCGCCACGCCTGGCTGCACGACCTGGTCCACCTGCACTTCCTGGTGACCGGCTTCCTGTTCGCCGCCGTGGTCATCGGGGTCGACCCGATCCCTGGGCGGCCCTCGCACGTCGGCCGCATCTTCACCCTGCTCGCAGCCATCCCGTTCCACGCGTTCCTCGGCGTGGCGCTGCTCTCCGGCAGCACCGTGCTCGGGGACGGCTGGTACGAGTCGCATCCCCGCACCTGGGGCGCCTCACCGCTGTCCGACCAGCACACCGGCGCCGGCGTCATGTGGGCCGCGGGCGAGCTCATCAACCTGGTCCTGCTGCTCGCGGCGGTCGCGCAGTGGATGAGCGCCGACGAGCGGGAGGCCAAGCGCAAGGACCGCCAGGCCGACCGCGACGACGACGCCGCGCTCGAGGCCTACAACACCTACCTGGCCGGCCTCAACGGCTGATGCGGCCGCGCCGCTGCTGGAGGGCGAGTCCTAGAGGGCGAGGTCGGCCAGCAGCGCGATGCGGGTGGCGCCGGTGATCGGCGCGGCGTCGGAGTAGGCCGGGTGCTCGACGACCACCTCGGCGGGAACGGCGGGATCGCGGAACGCGTCGCGCTGCTCGTCCGTCAGCGGGAAGCGCAGCATGTGCACGCTCACCGTCTCGCTGGGCGCGTCCGGGTCCTCGTCGGGTCCCGGGATCTCGACGGCGGTCACGACCTCGCCCCCGACGCGGAGCGTGATCGCCCGCTGGATGCCGTCGAGGTCGGCGAGCGTGGCGCGGATCGCGCCCGGGTCGTCGAGCTCGACGAGCAGCGTCGCGACGAGCGAGTGCGACGTCGGCAGCAGGCGGCTGTACGCCTCTATCTCGTGCGCGACGTCGTCCGGGGTCGACAGCCGCTCGACGTAGACCATCTCCTGCACCTGGATCTGCAGGGTCTCGGCGTTCTCGAACTCGAGGGCGAGCAGGTCGCCCAGCCGCACGCGCCGATCACGGCGCAGCGGCACGAGGCGCGAGAACACCTCCTGGCGACGCGCGGCGTAGGCCGCGTGGTCGGTGGTGATGGCGCTCGCGCTGAGCACGGCTTGGGGCATGTGCCGATCCTTCCCGCTGGCAACAGCTCATGTAGAGGTGCGGCGGAACGCACGGAGGGCCGGGCCGTGCGGCGGCCCGGCCCTCCGTGAGGCGTTCGTCTCAGATCAGGCGTCGGCCTTGAGCGCGTCGAGCGCCTTCGAGAAGCGACCGGCGTGCGTCTTCTCGGCGCGCGCCAGCGTGGAGAACCACTCGGCGATCTCGTCGAAGCCCTCGTCGCGAGCGGTCTTCGCGAAGCCGGGGTACATGGCGGTGAACTCGTAGGTCTCGCCGGCGACGGCCGACGCGAGGTTCTTCTCGGTGCTGCCGATGGGCTCGTTGGTGGCCGGGTCGCCGGCCTCCTTGAGGAAGTCGAGGTGGCCGAACGCGTGGCCGGTCTCGCCCTCGGCGGTGTCGCGGAACAGGCCCGCGGCGTCGGTCTCGCCCTCGATGTCCGCGGTGCGCGCGAAGTAGAGGTAGCGGCGGTTCGCCTGGCTCTCGCCGGCGAAGGCCTCCTTGAGGTTCTCGTGCGTCTTGCTGCCAGCCAGGCTCGGCATGGGTCTTCCCTTCTCGATCTCGACGTTCAGGACAGGTCGGGCAGGTTCGTGACGCAGTCCGGGCAGAGACCCCGGAACTGCAGGTCGTAGGAGGTGACGGCGAAGCCGGTCGTCGCGGCGACCGACTGCAGCAGCGCCGTCGGGACGGGCGCCTCGACGTCGAGGGCCCGGCCGCAGGACTCGCACACGAGGTGGTCGTGCCGGTCGACCCGCGCGTCGTAGCGCGAGGCCGCGCCCTCGCCGATCTTCAGCTCCAGCGCGAGGCCGGTGCTGACGAGCAACGCGAGCGTGCGGTACACGGTGGCCGCGCCGATCCCGGGCGTGCTCGCCTTGACGCGCTCGTAGACCTCGCTGGCGGTCGGGTGGTCGTGCGAGGCCGTGAGCGCGTCGAGCACGGCCCGGCGCTGCGGGGTCAGCCGCAGGTCGGGGGCGGTCGGGACGGTCACGGTCGTTGATCCTCGCACACGGTGAGAACGCTTCTCAGTCTCACCGTAGCGCGCGTCGCCCACCGGTCTCGCGCCCGGGCGGGGAGGACGCCGCCGCTGTCGATAAGGTCCGAGCGTGCCCACCGTCCTCGTGTACGGCGACGACCCCGTGTTCCGCGAGCGCATCCGCCTCGCGGCGGGCCGCCTGCCCGGCGGCACCGAGCTCGGCCCGGTCGACTACGTCGAGGCCGCGGCGTCCGGAGCGGTCGTGCGCGCGGCCGCCGAGGGAGGCATCGACGCCTTCGTGCTCGACGGCGAGGCCTGGCCCGCGGGCGGCCTCGGCGTGTGCCGCCAGCTGAAGAACGAGGTGCCGAGCTGCCCGCCGATCCTCGTGGTCATCGCGCGCGACGCGGACCGCTGGCTCGGCAAGTGGTCGATGGCCGACGCGGTCCTCACCACCCCGCTGGACCCGGCCGAGGTCGCGAGCACGCTGGCCCGGCTGCTGACCCACGCCGCGGCGCAGCTGCCCGAGCCCCCCGCCCGCAAGGGCCTGCTCGGCCGCCTGCTCCCCTCCTAGCCCCCACCGCGATGACCGAGCGGCGGTGGCCGGACCTGCTCGCCGCGCTGCTCGCCGGCACGGACCTCGACGCCGACGCCTGCAGCTGGGCGCTCGGCGAGATCCTCGCCGGCAACGCGACGCCGGTGAACATCGCGTCCTTCGCCGTCGCGCTGCGCGCCAAGGGCGAGACGCCGGCCGAGATCAGCGGTCTCGTCGCCGCCATGCTCGCGGCGGGGACCAGGCTGGAGCTGCCGGCCGAGGTCGCGGCCCGCCGGCTGGTCGACACGTGCGGCACCGGCGGCGACCGTCGCAACACCGTCAACATCTCCACGATGGCGGCCCTGGTCGTCGCGGGCGCGGGCGAGACCGTGGTGAAGCACGGCAACCGGGCGGCGTCGTCGGCGTCCGGCTCGGCCGACGTGCTCGAGGCGCTCGGCATCCCGGTCGGGCTGCCACCCGCGGGCGTCGCCCGGTGCGTCGCCGAGGCGGGCATCGGGTTCTGCTTCGCGCCGGTCTTCCACCCGGCCATGCGGCACGCCGGCCCGACGCGGGGCGAGCTCGGCGTCCCGACGTTCTTCAACGTGCTCGGCCCGCTCGCGAACCCCGCGCAGCCCGCGGCGCAGCTCGTCGGCGTGGCCGACCCTCGCCTCGCCCCGATCGTCGCCGACGTGCTCGCCGCGCGTGGCGCGGCGGCGCTGGTGGTCCGCGGGGAGGAGGGGCTGGACGAGCTCACACTCGCGGGCCCGTCGCAGGTGTGGGAGGTGCGCGACGGCGAGGTGACGCCGGGGACGCTCACGCCCGAGGACGCGGGCTGCGGCCGCGCGCCCGTCGAGGCGCTCGTCGGCGGTGACGCGGCCGCCAACGCCGACTGCGCGTTGCGGGTGCTCGCCGGCGAGGAGCGCGGCCCGATCCGCGACGCCGTCGTCCTCAACGCCGCGGGCGCCCTCGTGGCCGCCGCCCCGGTCGCC
>DASZYF010000043.1:0-38427 GCA_035545535.1 Mycobacteriales bacterium
GAGGCCGCCACCCTCGCGGGTGGCGGCCTCTTCGGCTACTGGATCAGTGCTCAGATCTCCGCGTGGCGGCGACGACGGGTCGCAGCCGCGGCACCGACGAGCAGCATGCTCGCGACACCGGCGGTGATCGGAAGCTCAGCGCCCGTGTAGGCGAGCTTCTTGTGGGGCGACGGAGCCGCGACCTTGGGCTTCGGCAGGCTCGGGGCCTTGGCCGGAGCGGCGGCGGGCTGCGCCTGCTCGACCGACGCGGACGCCGGCACGATCTGGATGTCGAGCAGGTCCGGCACCGAGGTCGCGTGCGACTTCTGCGCGGCCGGGATGGCCGACAGGAGCGAGGCGAGCGCAGCCGGCATCGGGATCGCGACGCCGAAGCCCTGCGTCGAAGCGGTCGCGGCCGTGCCGTCCGCCTTGACGTTCTTGACGTCGGTGCCGAGGGTGCCGAACGCCGGGGCGATGAGCAGGCCGTTGACCGTGTTCAGCAGGTTCTGCAGCTGGGTGGTCAGGGTCTGGGTCGCACCGTTGACGGTGTCCACGACCTGGTCGAGCAGGGCGGTGAGGCCCGGAGCCGCGAGCTGGCTCGTGATGCTCTTCAGCGCCGCGGTGACGGCGTCGATCGCCGGCTGCAGCTGGTTGCCCAGGTGGACGGAGAGCAGCGACTTGGTGATCGTCGCCGAGGCGCCGTTCGCCTTGCCGTTCGCGTCGGCCGTGGCGACCGAGGTCAGCGGGTCGACCTCGACGAGGCCGCCGAGCAGCTTCAGCGTGCCGAGCGCGGAGGTGGTGACGGCCTTGAGGCCGGCGCCGTCCGGGACGACCGTCTGCGCGGTCTTGATCAGGTCGACGTTGACGATGCTGCCGAGCATGCCCTTGAGCGCGTCGACGAGGTTGTTGACCGCGTCGGTGAGGATCGTGGGCAGGTTCTGCAGGTTGCCGACGAGCTGCTGCAGGTTCGGGATGAGCGTGCTGGCCGGCGTGTTCTGGATGAGCTGGTTCAGCAGGTTCTGCACCGCGGTGGTGACCGGGGTGAGCGCGCCGGCCGCCTGGCCGAGGACGCCCGACAGCACGGTGTCGAGCTGGGTCTCCACGCCGTTCAGGGCGGTCTTGACCTGGTCGATCAGGCTCGGGGCGATGCCCACGTTGAGCGAGCTGACGGTCGAGCCGAGCACCGACTGCGTGATGCCGTCGACGGTCGGGACGAGCTTGGCGTTGACCACACCGACGGCACCGGCGAGCAGGTTCGACAGGGCGGTGCCCGAGGTGTCGAGCAGCTTCTGGGTGTCCTCGAGCTTGCCGTTCAGCGCGACGTTGACGACCTTGTTGAGGGCGTCGAAGACCGGCGCGAGCAGGCCCTGCGAGCCGAAGAGGGCGGCGGTGCCGTTGCCCTTCAGGCTGCTGGCGCCGTTCGCGTTGACGACCTTCTGGACCGTGCCGTTGGCGAGCGCGATGGTCTCGTCGATGTTCAGCGCGGAGAGCGCGCCGGGGAGGTGAAGGCCGACCTTCAGCGCGAAGCCGTTGGTCTGCGCCGCGTACGACTTCGCGGTGGCGGTGCTGTCGTGCGAGGCCGCTACGGCCGGGAGGCCGGACGCGACGACGACGGTGCCGGTGGCAACCGCGAGCGCCACGAGGCGGCTGGAGCGTGCGCTACGTGCGCTCATGCTGGTGGTCCCCTCTGGATCGATGACGCGAGCGCCCCCCTCGAGCGCTCGTACTGGGTACGTCACCCCACGCAACGATGTGTCGGCGGAAGGGTGACGGACTTGAAGGGACCAGTTTTTCGTCACCCCTTCGCGCTAGGCCGTAAGGCGTACCGCGACACGCCGATCGGCTCAACCTGGGACACATCACCCGGGTGCCGCAGGTGGCTTGTCCGGATCCGTCCGATCTGACCAGTCCGCGGTTCACCCTCTTGGCGGACCGGCCGGGCCGTCACCCGCCCGGGTAGCACGAAGGCCCCCTCCGGGTCACGGAGGGGGCCTTCGGGGTGTGGTGCGCCCGGTTCAGGGCGACGTGACGTGCTCTGCGGGTGTCAGCCCACCCGGCGACGCCGCACCGCGACCGCGGAGCCCGCGAGCAGCAGGGCGGTGAGGCCGAGCAGCGGCAGGTCCGAGCCCGTGTAGGCGAGGCGCTTCACCGGCGCCTTCGTGCCGGCCGGCGGGGCGTGCGGCGCCGGGAGCGCCACGGCGGTCGGGGCCGCGTAGTTCGACTCCGCGTCGGTGGCGCCGACCCGCACCTTCAGGTCCAGGCCGGTGCCGGGCGGCGCGACCTCGACCAGCACGCCCGAGGCGTGCGCCTCGGCGTGGGTGGCCGTCTGCTGGGTGGCGACGTCGGACTTCTTGATGGTGACGCCGAGCGCCGTGAGCAGCGTGTTGGCCGCGCTGGTGACCGCGTCGACCCCCGAGGTGAGCGTCTGGGAGACGCTCGGGTCGAGCTGGTTGAGCACGTCGGCGGTGATCCCGTTGCTGTCCACGACCGCCTCGAGCAGGTGGCCGAGGGCGGTGTTGGAGCCGTCGTCGATGGTCACGCTGACGAGCTGGGCGTCGGCCGTGGCCTTCGAGCCGCCGGCCTGCTTCGGGTCGATGCCGTTGGCCAGCGCCGTCACGTTGCTGCCGAAGCCGGACACGGTGATGAGGCCGCCGAGCAGCTTCAGGTCGGCGAGCTTTGCGATCGCGGTGCTCTTGGTGCTGCTCGCGGTGGGGCTGACCGCCTCCTGGGCGTCGACGCCGTCGAGCGAGATCAGCGCGCCGGACTCGAGGTCGTCCTCGAGCTGCTTGACGGTCGCCGGCAGGCCGTTGACGAGGTTGACGAGCGTCGACCCGCCGACCGAGGGCAGCGTGATCGTCGCCGGGCCGCTGCCGAGCAGCAGGTTCAGCGGGTTCGGGATGGAGCCGAGCGCGACCGTCGGGATGTTGTTCAGCTGGTTCACGGCCGGAGCGAGGGCCGACACCAGCTGCTGCACCGCGGTGTTGAGCGCGCTGAACGCCGGGTCCAGCACGCCGGACAGCCCGAGGGAGTCGAGCGAGCCGAGCGAGCTCGTGGCCACCTGGGTGCGGGCGACGCTCGTGAGCGCCGTGGGGCTGACCGCGGCCGACTGCGGGGCGGCGGTGAGCTGCAGGCCGAGCGGGTTGGCCGGCACGTCGAGCAGGTTCTGCGCGGCCGGCACCGGGGCCTTCTTGCTGGCGACGACGCTGCGCTTGAGGATCGCGGACAGCAGCGGTGAGTCGGCGACGGTGCCGCTGGCGAGGTCCGAGCGTCCGTTCACGTCCTGCTGGCTCGTCGTGTTGATCGAGTTGCCGCTCGCCGAGACCAGGTTGAGCGTGATCGGCGAGCCCAGCTTGAGCAGGCTGTCGAGCACCTGGTCGAGCGGGGTCTTCAGCGAGACCGAGACGACGTCGGACTCGGCCGAGCCCGTCGTGGTCCCGGCCGCGGCGTGGGCGCGGCGGGGAGCGGCGCTGGCGCTACCGGCAGCCGTGATCACCGTGCCTCCCGCGACAGCGACGGCGACGAGCCGGGCTCCGCGTCCGGTGGTGAGCGACTTCATGGCTGGGTCCTCCTGCTGCTGGGTGGGTGGTGCGGGCCGTCCACGAGCGGGACGGTTCGTCACGCTCTGTGTCGGTATGTCACCCGCGCGCCTGAATCGACAACCGAATGTCCGCTGTCCGACTGCGCTGTCCGGTCGATCGGCGCGGACCGGCCGGCGTGGGGGCGAGGGGGGTCGGCGCGAGCATGCCGGGCGGCCGTCCCGTCGCGCGACGCGACGCGCCGCGCAGGCGCAGATGTGGCGCACGCCACGGTCCGGCGGCCGCGCTGCCGCAGGCCTCAGCTGCCGCAGCCGCGCGATCAGGGGCCGTGATCAGGTGCTGGAGGTGCCGAACGGCCAGGGCAGGATGCCGTGCGAGCTCGGCGACGCGCTGGGCGACGGGGCCGGCTTGCTCGTGGGCGGGGCCGAGGAGGGGCTGGGCGAGGAGCTGTCGGACGGGCTGGGCGAGCCCGCGGTGCTCGGCTCAGCCGACGGCGACGGGGCCTCCGAGCCGGAGGAGGTGTCGCCGGACGGGGCGGCCGACGGCGGGACCGCGCTGCTCGGGGGCACGACCGGGGCGCCGGTGGCGGGCGCGTCGGTGGGGCGCCCGCCGCCGTTCTGGGCGTTGGGGCCGTTGGAGGGCACGACCACCACGGAGCCCGGGCCGTCGGAGCGCGGTGTGGGGATGACGATGGGGCGGGGCGCGGGCAGCGGCACCACGGGCGGCGCGGTGTCTAGCAGCGCGTTGGCCTGGGCGTTGACGGCGTTCAGCAGCTGCAGCGACGCGTTCGCCTGGGGCAGAGCGCTGCTGGGCAGGGCCGGGATGACCGCGGTCAGGCCCGCGGACTGGTCGGCCAGGAAGGTCTGCAGCTTGGCGATGGGAGCGGCCTTGCGCTGGCGCAGGTAGGACGTGGTGACGAGCTCGGCGCCGAGGCGGGTCTCGTGGTCCATGGCGGCGAGGGTCGAGGCGACGAGCTTCGCGGTGTGCGGGGACAGGCCCTGCGGCACACCGGTCCCCGACAGCGGCGACCCGGCGGCGAGCTGGTAGGGGAGGGCGCTGTCGTCGCGGGCGACGAGGTCCTTGACCTCGCCGAGGCGGGTGCGGGCGAGCTCGAGGTGCAGCAGGCCGCGGTCGAGGTCGCTGCCCGCGAAGGCGAGCTGGAAGGACTCGGTGGCGCGCTTGGCGCCGTAGAGCGGGTCGCCCGGCAGGGAGCGGCTCGTGGCGACGGACACGCCGGCGACCGCGACCGAGGCGGCGATGCCGGCGATGCTCGCCCGGGCGACGCGCACCCGCAGGTCGACGCGGCGGGTGCGCTTCGCCTCACGGGCGGCCGCCTCCTGGTGCGGGGCGACCGTGGCGACCGCGACCACGCGGGCCCGGAGGGCGGCGCGGAAGTCGGGGTCAGGGCCGATCGGGCGGGCCCGGAGCGCCTCGCCGAGGCCGGCGAGCGCGACGGGGAGCGCGAAGGCGGGGTCGCCACCGGAGGCGACGGGGCGCAGGGGTCGGATCGCCACCGGCATCGCCTCCTCTCGCCGCGGTCCCCGGAACGGGGACAGATCGGACATCCACTGACAAGAGCGGCATTCCGCCCCGCTCAGTGTGATCAACGACAGGGGTCACCGTGGGTGACGGGTTCGGTGACGCAGATCGCAGGGCCACAGGCGGCGCACAGGAGCGGCCCCGGGCCGGCGCAGATCAGACCGTGATCAGATCGAGAAGCCCTCGGGGAGCACGCGGGCCAGGGCACGCACCGCCCGGTACTGCAGGGCCTTGATGGCCCCCTCGTTCTTCCCCATGGCCAGCGCCGTCTCCGCCACGGACATGCCCTGCAGGAAGCGGAGGACCACGCACTCCTGCTGCTCGGCGCCGAGCTTCTTGACCGCCTCGAGCAGCGTCGCGTTGGTGAGCGAGGACAGGACCGCGCTCTCCGGGCCGGCGCCCTGGTCGGGGCGGTCCCCGGTGCTGCCCAGCAGGTCGGCCGTGGAGACCTCGAGGCGGTAGCGGCTGGACTTGTAGTGGTCGGCGATGAGGTTGCGGGCGATCGTGACCAGCCAGGCGGCGAAGTCCTTGCCCTGCCAGCTGAACGAGGTGATCCGGCGCAGCGCCCGGAGGAAGGTCTCGCTGACCAGGTCCTCGGCGAGCGTCGCCGAGTTCACCCGGTAGTACACGTAGCGGTAGACGAGGTCGACGTAGCGGTCGTAGAGCTCGCCGAACGCCTCGGGGTCCCCGGCCTGGGCGCGGGTGACGATGGCGGCGACCGCGGCGTGCTCGGCCGGGACGCCGGTCTCCTCGGCGTCGAGGTCGGGGTCGGCGTCACGCACCGGGCCGGCCGGTCCCTGCGCGGGCACCGGCGAGTGCGCCGCCCGGCGGACCTGTGTGGGGACGGGACCGGTGACCGCGCTCGCGGACATGAAGCCGCCGACGCCGGGCGCCGCGGCGAGCATCGCCGGCGTGAAGGCCGGGACGGTGAGGGCCAGCCGGACCGCGGCGCGCAGCGACTCGAGGCCTTCGACGGGCAGCAGGGCGCGACGCCGGTGCGGTGCGTGGGGCCGCGTCACGCTCTCTCCATCGGTGGATCCGGTCGATCTCCTGATGCCGAAGCGCGCCGGAACGTCAAACCAACGCGTCATCGTAGGTCGGCCCGGGCCGGCTTCGGGCCACAACGGGCGGAAACCACCTCTTCAGGCACCACCGATCCGGACGAACCGGACACGCGGATCACCGGGGCCCCGGTTCAGGCCTCGCGCCGGACCTCGAGCGCGACCCGGTTGAGCTCGCGCTCGAGCACGGGCAGCCCGTCGATCTTGGTCAGCACCAGGGCCGCGCCGGCCGCCCGCGCCTCGCGCTCGATGTCCGCGTCCAGGTAGGCGGTGTAGAGCACGATCGGCAGGTCGGGCTTGAGCGCGTGCACGCGCCGGGTCACGTCGAGCCCGTCGACCAGCGGCATCCGCAGGTCGCACACCACGACGTCGGCCTCGACGGTCGTGCACAGCGCGACCGCCTGCGCGCCGTCCGCGGCCTCGCCCACGACGTCGAAGCCGTCGAGGCGCAGCATCTCCGCGAGCATGCGACGGACGTGAGCCGTGTCGTCGACGACGATCACACGCAGCGTCATGCGCGGTCCCGGCCCGCGCCGTGCCTGCGCTGTCGGCACGCGCGCATCCCCCACGCCATCCCTGCGACCTCCCTCGCCGGCGTGCGGCGCACTCTGCCACCACCGGCGCCGTCTGTCTCGGCACGCCCCTCCGGCGCATGGAGCCGCCGATGCGGTGGTGCACCCGCACGGACCGTGACCGCGCCGACGCGGGCTTGCGCCGATCGGGCGGTTACCGTCGGTCGGTGGCCACCACGCGACGCGTGCCTCCCTCGGTGAGGGGCACCCTGTCGCGCATCGGCGCCCGCCTCGGCCGCCCGCCGAGCCGGCCGCGCTCGCGGGCCCGCCGCATCCTGCGGATCGTCGCCTGGATGGGCGTCGGCGCACTCGTGTTCGGCCTGGCGTTCCTCGGCGGGCTGCTGCAGGCGCCGTTCCCGTCCGACGCGACCGTGCAGGAGAGCGGTGCCGTCACGTTGCTCGCGACTGACGGCAAGACGAAGGTCGCCGAGATCTCGCCGGCCGAGGTGCGCGCGCCGCTGAACACGCTCGACGACGTGAGCCCGTTCATGGTCGACGCGGTCGTGTCGGCCGAGGACAAGAACTTCTTCTCGCACGAAGGCATCGACCCGCTCGCCGTCGTCCGCGCCGCGTGGGACGACGCCACCGGCGGCCCGAAGTCGGGCGCCTCGACGATCACGGAGCAGTACGTCAAGCGCGTGTACACCGGCGGCGCGCACAGCTACCTGCGCAAGATCCGCGAAGCCGCCCTCGCGATCCGGCTCGAGCAGCAGAAGCCGAAGCGGGAGATCCTGCGCCTCTACCTCAACACCGTCTACTTCGGGTCCGGGCTGTACGGCGTCGAGGCGGCGTCGCAGGGCTACTTCGGGATCCCTGCGAAGAAGCTGAACCTGGCCCAGTCCGCGTTGCTCGCGGGCATCCTCCCGGCGCCGACGACGTACAACCCGCGCACCAAGGACGGCTACACGCTGGCCAAGGAGCGCCAGAACTACGTCCTCAAGCGCATGGTCGCGGACAAGCCGTCGAAGTACACCGATGCGCAGGCGTCCGAGGCGTACAAGGCCGACCTGCACATCCGCAAGGCCAACCCGGGCACCCAGCTCGACATCGCTCCCGAGTTCACCGACGCGGTGTCGGCAGAGCTCAAGGACAAGCTCGGCGACGACCTGTTCAGCCACGGCCCGCTCGTCGTGCACACGACGCTCGACGCGCAGCTGCAGACCGCGCTGCAGGACTCGATCAAGACGGTGCTCGACCCGTACGGCAAGGAGGCGCCGGAAGCGGCGTCGATAGCGATCGACCCGCGCAACGGCGACATCCGGGCCATCGCGACGCGCAAGGACGGGGGCTACCAACGCGGCGGACTCGACCTCGCGCTCGACCTGCACCGCACGTCGGGTTCGACGATCAAGCCGTTCACGCTCGCGGCCGCGCTCGACAACGGCTACACGCTGTACAGCCCCTACACGGCCGTCGACCCGGCGACCGTGACCGCGCCGGGCTGCGGGACCGTGCAGTTCCACAACGCCGCGGACGGCGAGGAGAACGGCACCTACACGCTGGCGGCCGCGCTGTCGCTGTCGATCAACACGGTCTACGCCCCGCTCGCCGCGGACATCGGCCTGCCGAAGGTCCGCAGCTACGGCGTCTCCGCGGGCATCCCGAAGGCGGACTACAGCGGCAAGGGCGCGTGCCCGGTCTACCCGAGCAACGCGCTCGGTGTCGAGACCTCGCCGGCCGACCTCGCCACCGCGTACGCGACGCTCGCCGACCACGGCACGCGGCACGACCGCCACTACTTCACGACCGCGGTCACCAAGGCCGGCGACACCGTGCTCGACACGACGAAGGACGACCCGGGCACGAAGACGAAGATCACGCCGGAGGTCGCCGACGAGGTCGTCAGCGCGATGCGTTCGGTGGTGAAGTACGGCACGGGCGTCGGCGCGCAGGGCGGCGCGCCGCACGACCTGTTCGGCAAGACGGGCACCACCGACAACTTCTTCGACGCGTGGTTCGTCGGCTGCGACCCGACGCTGTGCCTCGTCACGTGGATGGGCTACAACCTGCCGCACGAGATGGCGATCGGCGGTGGCGTGTTCGGCGGCACGCTCCCCGCCGACATCTATCGGAACACGATGCAGGAGTACGAGACCAACCGCACCGCGAAGGGGCTGTCGCCCCTGCCCGACGGTGCGAACCCGAGCAACGTCCCCGCCGCTCCGTACGGCGGGGTGAGCGCGCCGCACAGCTCGGCGTCGCCGTCGAAGGGCGCCGGCAAGGGCAGCGGCAAGCCCGGCAAGGGCAACGGCAAGCCCGGCAAGGGCGCCGGCAACGGGACCGGGAACGGCGGCGCGGGCAGCGGCCCCGGGGGCGGCGGTCCCGGGGGCAGCCCGCCGACCCCGCCGGCCGCGCCCACGACGGAGGCCGCCCCGCCGCCGACCGAGCCGCCTCCACCCGTACCGACGCCCTGACCCCGGGCGCCCGGCTTGTCCCGTCCCCGCTCCGCGGCGTGAGAGGGTGCGGCGTGGCCGAGGGACGGGCGTGGGGCACGACGGTCGGCAACGTCGCCGACCTGGTTGCGCGCGCCGCGCAGACGCGTCCTGACGGCATCGCGCTGCTCACCGACTCCGACCGCACGACGTGGGCCGAGCTGGATGCCGCGGTGTCGCGCTTCGCCGGCGGCCTGCGCGGGCTCGGCCTCGCCGCGGGCGACCGCGTCGCGCTGCTCATCGGGAACACCCCGGACTTCCCGCTCGCCTACTTCGGCGCGCTGCGGGCGGGGTTGGTGGCGGTGCCGGTCAACACCGGGTGCACCGCGTCCGAGCTCGAGTACCTGCTCGATGACGTCGGGGCGCGCGTGCTGCTCGCCGGGCGCGCGGACGTGGGTGATCCGGCCGCGCTCGCCGACGAGGTCGCGGGCCTCGAGCACGTCGTCAGCGCGGGCACTCCTGCGTGGGAGGCCCTTGCCGCGGCGGAGGCGGTCGACGGCTCGGTGCGGGCCGGTGAGGACCTCGCGGTCATCGTGTACACGAGCGGCACCAGCGGCCGTCCCCGAGGTGCGATGCTCACGCACCGCGCCCTCGTCGCGAACCTCGAGCAGGTCAGCACGATCGAGCCGCCGGTGTTCGCCGCCGACGACGTCGCGCTCCTCGTCCTCCCGCTGTTCCACATCTATGGCCTCAACGCGGGGCTCGGCATGGTCGCGTTCCACGCGGCAACGGCGGTCCTCGCCGAGCGGTTCGAGCCGGTCGAGACGCTCGCGCTGCTGACCCGTCTCGACGTGACGATCGTCGTCGGCGCGCCGCCCATGTACGTCGCGTGGTCGATGCTGCCCGACGTCGAGTCGGCGTTCTCCTCGGTGCGCCTCGCGATCAGCGGGGCCGCGCCGCTGCCCGCCAACGTGCTCGGGCGCGTGCTCGACGCGACCGGTCACCACGTGTTCGAGGGCTATGGCCTCACCGAGTGCGCGCCGGTGGTGACGACGACGTTGCTGTCCGAGGCGGCGAAGGCCGATTCGATCGGCCGCCCCGTCCCCGGCCTCGAGGTGCGCCTGCTCGACGTCGACGGCGAGGAGGTCGACATCGACGACGCCGAACCGGGCGAGATCGTGGTCCGCGGACCGAACCTGTTCTCCGGCTACTGGCCGGACGGGGTCGACGGCCCGGACGCCGATGGCTGGTGGGGCACCGGCGACGTCGCGTACTGCGACGAGACCGGGGACCTGCACCTCGTCGACCGGCGCAAGGAGCTCATCCTCGTGAGCGGCTTCAACGTCTACCCGCGTGAGGTCGAGGACGTGCTCGACGCGCACCCGGACATCGTCGAGTCCGCCGTCATCGGCATCCGCCACCCGTACACGGGGGAGTCGGTGAAGGCGCTCGTCGTGAAGCGCGAAGGTGCCCGGCTGTCCGCGGAGGAGGTCATCGACTTCGCCGCGAAGTCGCTCGCCCGCTTCAAGTGCCCCACGGCGGTCCAGTTCGTCGACGAGCTCCCGCACTCGGCGACCGGCAAGGTGCGCCGGGTCGCGCTGCGCGAGCTCGCCGTCGATGCCTGAGCCGGCCCGGGTCGAGGTCATCACCCGGGTCGACTGCCACCTCTGCGACGTGACGAAGGCCGACCTGACGCGGCTCGGCATCCCGTTCGTCGAGCGCGACGTCGACGCCGACCCGGTGCTGCGCGACGAGCACGGCGACTACGTGCCCGTCGTGCTCGTCGACGGCCGGCAGGTCGCCTGGGGCCGGGTCGACCCCGAGAAGGTCGCGCGGGCGGTGCGCCGGCGCGGTCGCCGGCTGCCCCGGTAGGGGCGCGTCTGGACGGTCGCCCGGCCACCTGACCAAGATCAGTCCCGGATCAAGATCAACTTGGCTCGTGAACGGTTTCACGAGGGGTAGGATCAGTTCTCTGGCCGCCGCCGTCGCGGGTCGGCCGGATCGACCTGAGCCCTGTCCGCCGTGGAGTCCGCGTGACCTCGTCGCCCCGTCCGCCGCGCCCCGCGCGCGGCGTCCCGGACGCGACCGTCGCCCGCCTCCCGGTCTACCTGCGCGCGCTGGCCGCGCTCGCGGACGAG
Organism: Mycobacteriales bacterium; assembly: GCA_035545535.1. GTDB lineage: Bacteria > Actinomycetota > Actinomycetes > Mycobacteriales > CAJCIY01 > DASZYF01. The sequence continues at coordinate 11,198 of DASZYF010000043.1, forward strand.
GGGCTGTCCACCGTCAGCTCCGACGAGCTCGCGACCGCCGCCGGCGTCACCAGCGCGAAGGTCCGCAAAGACCTGTCGCACCTCGGCAGCTGGGGCACCCGCGGCGTCGGCTACGACGTCGAGGCGCTGGCGAGCCACATCACCCGCGAGCTCGGGCTGGACGAGCGGCGCAGCGTCGTCATCGTCGGCATCGGAAACCTCGGCCGGGCTCTCGCGGGCTACGGCGGGTTCGCGTCGCGGGGCTTCCACATCGCCGGGCTCGTCGACGCCGACCAGCAGCGGCAGGGCGAGATGGTGCACGGGCAGCGCATCCGCCCCTACGACCAGCTGGGCGACATCGTGCGTGAGCACGCCGTGCGCTTCGGCGTCATCGCGACCCCGGCCGACGCCGCGCAGGACGTCGCCGACGCGATGGTCGACTCCGGCGTCACGTCGATCCTCAACTTCGCGCCGGTCGTGCTCAACGTCCCGGACAACGTCGACGTGCGGCGCGTCGACCTCGCCACCGAGCTGCAGATCCTGTCCTTCCACCACGTGCGCAAGGGCGGCGAGCCCGTCGGCGTCCTCACAGGGGTGGCGACGTCATGAGCGTGCTCGCCGTCGGCCTGTCGCACCGCTCCGCGCCCACCTCGGTGCTCGAGGCGGCGGCGCTGTCGGGCGACGAGCTCCGCAAGTCGCTGCACGAGCTCGTCAAGGGTGAGCACGTCAGCGAGGCGGTGATCGTCTCCACCTGCAACCGCGTCGAGATCTACGTCGAGAGCGCGACGTTCCACGGCGGCGTCGCCGAGATCGGCGACCTGCTCGCGCGCGTCTCCGGCCTGCCGTTCGAGGTGCTGCAGGAGCACCTCTACCCGCTGCACGAGGCGCGGGCGGTGCAGCACCTGTTCGCCGTCGCCTGCGGCCTCGACTCGCTGCTCGTCGGCGAGGCGCAGATCCAGGGCCAGGTCCGCGAGGCGTTCCGCATCGCCGAGGACGAGGGCACCGTGGGCCGTGCGCTGGGCGAGCTCTTCCGGCATGCGGCGCGCGTCGGCAAGCGCGCCCGCACCGAGACCGACATCGACGCCGCCGGGCGCACGCTCGTCGACATCGGGCTGCGCCTCGCCGAGGAGCACCTCGGCGGGCTCGCCGGCCGGCCGGCGCTCGTCATCGGCGCCGGGTCCACGGGCTCGCTCGCCGGGCAGCGCCTCGCCCGCATCGGGGCCGGGCCGGTCGTCGTCGCCAACCGCTCCGCCGAGCGCGCGGAGCGGCTCGCGACCGTCGTCGAGGGCCGGGCCACCGGGCTCGACGACCTGGCCGACGAGGTCGCCCAGGCCGACGTCATCGTCTGCTCCACCGCATCGACCGGCCTCGTGCTGACGCGGGAGATCGTCGCCGACGCTGTGGCCCGCCGGGCCGGGCGTGCGCTCGTCGTGCTCGACCTCGCGCTCCCGCGTGACGTCGACCCGGAGGTGCGCGCGCTCGACGGCGTGCTGCTCGTCGACCTCGACACGTTGCGCGGGGTGCTCGATGACGAGCAGGGCGGCGCCGACGTCGTCGCGGTGCGCGCGATCGTCGACGAAGAGGTGGCGGCCTACGGGTCGTGGCAGCACGCTCGCCGCGTCGCGCCCACGGTCACCGCGCTGCGCGAGAAGGCCGAGGCGGTCGTGCGCGACGAGGTGGCACGGCTCGAGTCACGCCTGCCCGACCTCGACGCGGGTTCGCGGGCCGAGGTCGAGCAGACCGTCCGCCGCGTCGTCGACAAGCTGTTGCACGCACCGACCGTGCGGGTGAAGGAGCTGGCGGCGAGCGGCGCGGGCGACCGCTACACCGAAGCGCTGCGCGAGCTGTTCGGCCTGGACCGCTCCGCCGTGTCGGCCGTGAGCGAGCCCGTCCCGCCGGACGCGGAGGCGGCGCCATGACAGCCATCCGTCTCGGCACGCGTCGCTCCCCGCTCGCGCTCGCGCAGGCGAACGACGTCGCAAAGGTGCTGCGGGACAGCGGCTTCGACGTCGAGCTCGTCGAGGTCGTGACCGACGGCGACCGCTCCACCGACCCGCTCACCGAGATCGGCGGCACCGGTGTCTTCTCGCACGCCCTGCGCGAGGAGCTCCGTGCCGGCGAGATCGACGTCGCGGTCCACTCCTACAAGGACCTGCCCACCCGCATCGACGAGGACGGCCTGCTCGTCGTGGCGGTGCCGCTCCGGCAGGACCCGCGCGACGCGCTGTGCAGCCCGGCCGGGCTCGGCGTCGCCGAGCTGCCCTCCGGCGCGCGCATCGGCACCGGCTCCCCGCGGCGCGCCGCGCAGCTGCTGGCGCTCGGCCTCGGGCTCGAGGTCGTGCCCGTGCGGGGCAACGTCGACACCCGCCTCAAGAAGGCGGTCGACGGTGAGCTCGACGCCGTGGTGCTCGCGCGGGCCGGGCTCGCGCGGCTCGACCGGCTCGACGCCGTGACCGAGACGCTCGACCCGCTGCTCGTGATGCCCGCGCCCGCGCAGGGCGCGCTCGCGATCGAGTGCCGGACCGATGCCGCGTACGCCGACGCCGTGCGCGTCGCGCTGGACCACCCGGACAGCCGGGCGACCGCCACGGCCGAACGGGCGCTGCTGGCGACGCTCGAGGGCGGCTGCACCGCGCCCATCGGCGCGCTCGCCGAGGTGGCCGAGGACGAGATGTACCTGCGGGCCGTCGTGGCCGCAGCGGACGGGTCGGAGGTGCTGCGCCGGTCGGTGACCGGGCCGCTGTCCGACCCGGCCGGTGTGGGCACGCGGCTCGCCGAGGAGATGCTGGCCGATGGGGCCAGTGACCTGATGGGAGTGAAGTGAGCACCCGCCGCACCAACAAGATCCCCCGGAAGTCCGGTCTCGTCGCGCTGATCGGCACCGGCCCGGGGGATCCCGAGCTGCTGACGGTCCGCGCGCGGACCACCCTGGCCGCCGCCGACCTCGTCGTGGCCGACCCGGGCGTCGCCGAGGGCGTGCTCGCGCTCGTGCCCGCCGACGCGGAGCTGACCGGCCCCGAGGGTGACGGCGTGCAGTCGCTCATCGCGGCCGCGCGGGACGGCAAGACCGCCGTCCGCCTGCTCCCGGGCGACGTCATGTCCTCGGTCGCCGGGGTCGACGCCGCGCTGGCCGTCCGCAAGGCGAAGCAGCCGCTCGAGGTCGTCCCCGGGCTGCCCGACGACGTCGCGGTCCCGGCGTACGCGGGGCTGTCGGTCACCGGCGCCCGCACCATCGCCGACGGTGACGAGAACGCCGACTGGGCCGGCCTCGCCGCGACCCCCGGCACGCTGCTGCTGCGCATCACCGCGGGTGATGCGGCCGCCGCGGCGGCGACGCTCGCCGCGCACGGCCGGGCGACGGACTCGGCGGTCGCCCTCACGGTGTTCGGTGTCTCGACGCGTCAGCGCACGGTGACCGCGACGCTCGGCACGCTCGACGCCGGCGTGGCGGCCCGCCTCGGCGCCGCCGCGGCCACGCCCGCGCTCCTCACCGTCGGCGAGGGCGCCCGCTCGCGCGATCGCCTCGCGTGGTGGGAGGACCGGCCGCTCGCCGGCTGGCGGGTGCTGGTGCCGCGGACCCGCGACCAGGCCGGCTCCGTCGTCGCCGCGCTGCACACCCTCGGGGCCGAGCCCGTCGAGGTGCCGACCATCGCCGTCGAGGCGCCGCGCACGCCCGCCCCGATGGAGCGCGCGATCCGCGGGCTCGTCGGCGGTCGCTACGCGTGGGTCGCGTTCACCAGCGCCAACGCCGTGAAGGCCGTGCGCGAGAAGCTCGAAGAGGTCGGCCTCGACGCCCGCGCGTTCAGCGGGGTCAAGGTCGCGGCCATCGGCGAGGCCACCGCGGCGGTGCTGCTCGACTTCGGCATCCGGGCCGACCTCGTCCCGAGCGGTCAGCAGACCAGTGAAGGCCTGCTCGCCGACTTCCCGCCGCACGACGCGCAGCTCGACCTGCTCGACCGCGTGCTGCTGCCGCGGGCCGACATCGCGACGGAGACGCTGGCCGCCGGGCTGAAGCAGCGCGGTTGGGCCATCGACGACGTCACCGCGTACCGCACGGTGCGCGCGCCCGCGCCGCCGCTGCCGGTCCGCGAGGCGCTGCGCACCGGTGGCATCGACGCCGCGCTCTTCACGAGCAGCAGCACCGTGCGCAACCTCGTCGCGCTCGCCGGCCGCCCGCACGAGCGGACGGTCATCGGCGTGATCGGCCCGCAGACCGCGGCCACCGCGGCGGAGCTCGGCCTGCGCGTCGACTTCCAGCCGGCGCAGGCGGGGATCGACGGACTCGTCGAGGAGCTCGTCGCGTTCGCCGCGGCGAAGAAGGCCGAGGCCGACGAGCCGGCCGCGCCGGCGAAGGCCCGCGCGAAGACCACGGCGAAGCCGGCCGCGAAGGCTCCCGCGAAGCCGGCCGCGAAGGCGCCGGCCAAGGCGGCGGGCAAGCGGTGACCGCAGGGTTCCCCGAGTCGCGGCCGCGGCGCTGGCGACGCACCGGCGCGCTGCGCCGGCTCGTCGCGGAGACGTCGCTCGCGCCCGGGGACCTCGTGCTGCCGCTGTTCGTCAAGGAAGGCATCGCCGAGCCGCAACCCGTCGCGTCGATGCCCGGCGTCGTGCAGCACACGCTCGACTCGGTCCGCAAGGCCGCGGTCGAAGCGGTCGAGGCGGGCGTCGGCGGGCTGATCCTGTTCGGCATCCCCATGGTGAAGGACGCGCGCGGCTCGGGCGCCGACGACCCCGACGGCATCGTGCAGCGCGCGCTGCGCGAACTCACGGCCGAGCTCGGCGACGCGACCGTGCTCATCAGTGACCTCTGCATCGACGAGTACACCGACCACGGTCACTGCGGAGTGCTCACCGACTCCGGCGAGGTGGACAACGACGCGACCCTCGAGCGGTACGCATCGATCGCGGTCGCGCAGGCGAGCGCGGGCAGCGCGGTGATCGCCCCGTCGGGGATGATGGACGGTCAGGTCGGTGTCATCCGGGAAGCCCTGTCCGGCAGCGGCTTCCACGACACGTTGATCCTCGCCTACAGCGCGAAGTACGCGTCCGCGTTCTACGGACCGTTCCGCGACGCCGCCGAGTGCGCCCCGCAGTTCGGCGACCGCAGCGCCTACCAGCAGGATCCGGCCAACCTCGACGAGGCGGTGCGCGAGGTCGCGCTCGACCTAGCCGAAGGCGCCGACGCGGTCATGGTCAAGCCGGCGATGTCCTACCTCGACGTCGTGCGCCGCATCGCCGACGCCGTCGACGTCCCGGTCGCCGCGTACCAGGTCAGTGGCGAGTACGCGATGGTCGAGGCGGCGGCCGCGAACGGCTGGATCGACCGCGACCGGATCATCATCGAGACCCTCACCTCGATCCGCCGGGCCGGCGCCGACATCGTGCTCACCTACTGGGCCGCCGAGGTCGCCGCGCGCCTGCGCCGCGGCTGACCCTGACCGCATGAGCACGAACGAGGCGCTGTTCGCGCGCGCGCAGAGGATCACGCCGGGTGGCGTGAGCTCACCGGTGCGGGCGTACCGCGCCGTCGGCGGCACCCCGCGCTTCGTCGCGGCGGGCCAAGGCGCCTACCTCACCGACGTCGAGGGCAACACCTACGTCGACCTCGTCTGCTCGTGGGGTCCGCTCGTCCTCGGGCACGCGCACCCCGCCGTGGTCGCCGCCGTGCAGGAGCAGCTGGCGAAGGGCACCTCCTACGGCGCGCCCACCGAGGGAGAGGTGGCGCTCGCCGAGGAGATCGCCCGCCGCGTCGAGCCGGTCGAGCAGGTGCGCCTGGTGAGCAGCGGCACCGAGGCGACGATGAGCGCGGTGCGGCTCGCGCGCGGGTGCACCGGGCGCTCGGTCGTCGTGAAGATGGCGGGCTGCTACCACGGCCACGTCGACGCGCTGCTCGCCAGCGCGGGCAGCGGGGTCGCGACGTTCGCGCTGCCGGACACCGCGGGCGTCACCGGCCTGGAGACCGCGCAGACGATCGTCCTGCCGTACAACGACGCCGACGCGGTCCGCGCCGCGTTCGCCGCGCACGGCGAGGAGATCGCCTGCGTCATCACCGAGGCGGCCGCGGGCAACATGGGGGTCGTCGCCCCGCAGGCGGGGTTCAACGCGGTGCTGCGCGAGCAGTGCGACGCGCACGGCGCGCTGCTCATCCTCGACGAGGTCATGACGGGGTTCCGGGTCGGTCCCGCCGGTTGGTACGGGCTCGAGGGCGTGCGCCCTGACCTGTTCACGTTCGGCAAGGTCATGGGTGGCGGCCTGCCCGCCGCGGCGTTCGGCGGCCGCGCCGACCTGATGCAGCGGCTCGCTCCCGTCGGCCCCGTCTACCAGGCCGGCACGCTGTCGGGGAACCCGCTCGCCACCGCTGCGGGTCTCACGACGCTGCAGCACTGCGACGCCGCGCTCTACGCGCACCTCGATGCGACCGCGCAGAAGATCGGCGACCTTGCTTCGGCCGCGCTGACGGAAGCGTCTGTGCCGCACCGGCTCCAGCGTGCCGGCAACCTCTTCAGCATCTTCTTCGGCGAAGCCGTCGTCGACGGAGTGCGCGACTACGCGCAGGCGCAGCGTCAGGACGTGGCTGCGTTCGGCCGGTTCTTCCACGCCATGCTCGACCAGGGGGTTGCGTTGCCGCCGTCGGCCTTCGAGGCCTGGTTCGTCTCGCTCGCGCACGATGATGCGGTCATCGACCGCATCGCCGGCGCGCTGCCCGCCGCGGCCCGAGCGGCGGCCGCCGCGTGAGCATCCCCCCCGGCACCACGACGCGCGTCCACCTCGTCCGCCACGGTGAGGTCCACAACCCCACCAAGGTCCTCTACGGCCGGCTGCCCGGCTTCCGCCTGTCCGACGAAGGCGTGCGGATGGCCGAGCGGGCGGCGCAGTGGCTCGCGGGTCGCGACGTCGTGCTCGTCACCGCCTCGCCGCTCGAGCGCGCGCAGCAGACCGCCGCTCCGATCGGCGCGGCCTTCGGTCTGCCGGTCGGCATCGAGCACCGCGTCATCGAGAGCACGAACGCCTTCGAGGGCACCGTCGTCGACGTCGGACCCGGCCTGCTCAAGCACCCGCGGTCCTGGCCCCTGGTGCGCAACCCGTTCAAGCCCTCGTGGGGCGAGCCGTACGAGCAGGTGGCCGCCCGGGTCCTCGACGCCGTCGACGACGTGCGCGCGCAGGCGGCCGGTCACGAGGCGGTCATCGTGACCCACCAGCTGCCGGTGTGGGTCACCCGCCGCCGGGTGGAGGGCCGCACGCTGTGGCACCGGCCCGACCGCCGCCAGTGCTCCCTCGGCAGCATCACGACGCTCGTCTACGACGGCGACACGTGCGTCGCCGTCGAGTACGCCGAGCCCAGCGGCCCCGGTGTCGTTGCGCAGGGCAGCGTAGGAGCCTGACCGTGGTCGGAGCCTGAGAGTGACCTGTGCGCCCCGCCGCGCGGGGTCACAGCCTCGGTGGTGACACTGGCGGGCGTGCCCCGCTCGCCTCGCCGGGCCGCGCTGGTCGCGGCCGCCGCCGCCCTGACGGCGCTCCCCGCCGCGGGCTGCACCAAGGGCCGGGCGGACTACCACTACAAGGCCGACGGCGTGCTCATCGAGGCCGCGCAGCGCGTCGCCGCGCCGACGCTGTCCGGGAAGACGCTCGACGGCATGACCACCTCGCTCGCGAGCTACCGGGGCAAGGTCGTCGTCGTCAACCTGTGGGGCTCGTGGTGCGGTCCGTGCCGGGCCGAGGCCGACGGCATCGGCGCGGCCAGCGCCGCGCTCGGACCGCTCGGTGTGCAGTTCCTCGGGATCGACGTCGAGGACAGCAACGACAACGCCAAGCGCTTCGTCGCCGCGCACAAGCTCGACTTCCCGCAGCTCGTCGACGACGACGGCACGCTCACGGCGAGCTTCTCGCCGCTGCCCACGCAGGGCGCGCCTCCTGTCTCGGTCGTCATCGACCGGCAGGGCCGCGTCGTCACCCGGTTCGTCGGCGAGACCACCGGCACCCGGCTCGAGGCCGCGGTGCGCGCCGTCGCCGCCGAGACGGCGTGAGGCGGCTCGCGTGAGCGCTGCGTCGTTCGTCCACTCCGGGCCGGTCGTGCTCGCCCTCCCGGTGGCGGTCGCCGCCGGCGTCGTCTCGTTCCTGTCGCCGTGCGTGCTGCCGCTCGTGCCCGGCTACCTGTCCTACGTCACCGGGCTGTCCGGCGCCGAGCTGCGCGCCGAGGATCGGCGCAGCCGCGCCATCGTGCTCGCCGGCGCCGCGCTGTTCATCGTCGGGTTCAGCGCACCGTTCGTCCTCGAGGGCGCGCTGTTCGGGACGTTCGGCCAGACGCTCAAGCAGCACACCCGCACGCTCGAGGTGGTCTTCGGCAGCATCACCGTCGTGCTCGGGCTGCTGTTCGCCGGCGCCTTCTCGCGCGTGACGTTCGCGCAGCGCGAGTGGAAGCTGCACCTGCGCCCCGGCGTGGGGCTCGGCGCCGCGCCGTTCATCGGGGTGCTGTTCGGCATCGGCTGGACGCCGTGCGTCGGGCCGACGCTCGGCTCGGTCCTCGGGCTCGCGACCGCGTCGACGACGCCGACCGCCGCGCGCGGGGCGGTGCTGTCGGCCGCGTACTGCCTCGGGCTCGGACTGCCCTTCCTGCTCGTCGCGCTCGCGTTCAACCGCGCGCTGAACGTGCTCGCGGTCGTGAAGCGGCACACCCGAGCGGTGCTGCTCGTCGGCGGTGGGCTGCTCGTGGTCGTCGGTGTGCTCGAGATCGCCGGCACGTGGAACACGTGGGCGCACCAGATCCAGTCGCACCTGGGCAACGGGGCGCAGCTGTGACCGTCGTGCACGACGAGGTGGAGACGGCTGAGGGCGGTCGCCTGTCGACCCAGCCCGACCCGGTCGCGCCGCGCGCCGCGCAGTCCTCGCGGCTGGCGACCGCCCGCTGGCTGTGGCGCCGCCTCACCAGCATGCGCACGGCCCTCGTGCTGCTGTTCCTGCTCGCCGTCGCCGCCGTGCCGGGCTCGTTGCTGCCGCAGCGGTCCAACGACCTCGCGCGCGTCGACGACTACCTCGCCAGGCACGGCGCGCTCGCCCGCTTCATGGACCGCATCTGGCTGTTCGACGTCTTCACGTCGCCGTGGTTCGCGGCGGTCTACCTCCTGCTCGTCATCTCGTTGCTCGGGTGCCTCGTGCCGCGCTGGAGCATGCACGCGCGGGCGATGCTCCGCCGCCCCCCGCGTACGCCGGCCCGGCTCTCGAGGCTGCCCCAGCACGCGACCTTCAGCACGCCGCTGCCGGTCGACGCGGTCGTCGCCGCCGCGCAGCGCACGCTCCGGCGACGCCGGTTCCGCACGATCGTCGACGACGGTGACCGTGGGCGTGGTCGCAGCGTCAGCGCCGAGAAGGGCTACCTGCGCGAGACCGGCAACCTCTTCTTCCACATGGCGATCGTGGCGCTGCTGTTCGGCGTCGCGTACGGATCGCTGTACGGCTACCGCGGGGACCGCGTGCTGGTCGAGGCACAGGTCGCCGACCCGGCGAAGTCGTCGGCGCAGGCCTTGCTCACCGACACGCAGGGCCAGTACGACGACTTCTCCGCGGGGCGGCTGGTCGACACCGGCAACCTCGCGCCGTGGACGGTGCGGCTCGACAGCTTCGTCGCGACGTACCAGAGCGGCACCACCACGCCGAAGCGCTACGACGCGCACATGTCCTACCGGACGTCGCCGACCGCGCCGTGGCAGACCGACGACATCCGCGTCAACCATCCCCTGCACCTCGGCGCGACCAAGGTGTACCTGCTGAACCACGGCTACGCGCCGGTCTTCCAGCTCGTGTCGCCGGACGGGAAGAAGAAGTACACGCAGTCGGTCGTCTGCCCGACGCTGAGCACGGTCACGCTCATCAGCCACTGCGCGGTCGTCTTCGCCGACCTGCCGGACAAGAGCCCGTCGCACACGCTCGGGTTCGACGTGACGTTCCTGCCCACCGCCCAGTTCGTGGACGGGCGGCCGACGTCGACGAGCCCGCAGCTCGGCAACCCGGATGCGATCGTCGGCGTCTACAGCGGCGACCTCGGGCTCGGCCGGGCGCACAGCGTCTACAGCCTGAACACGGCGCACGCCCAGTTCGAGAAGACCGGCAACATCGTGCTGCTGTCCAAGGACCCGGCGTTCAACGTCCTCACCGGGCTGCCCGGCGGCTGGACCCTCCAGATCCCGGCCGTCGGCCAGTGGGCGTCGTTCCAGGTCAAGCGCGACCCGGGCAAGCTCGTCGTGCTGCTCGCGGCCGCGACGATGATCCTCGGGATCCTCACCTCGCTCCGCGTCCGCCGCCGGCGGGTGTGGCTGCGCGCGACGCCGGGCGAGGAGGGCTCTACGCTCGTCGAGGTCGGTGGGCTCGCCCGCACCGACGCGGACGGGTTCGCCGAGGAGTTCGAGGGGCTCGTCCAGCGGTTGACCGTTGCGACGACCCCGTCGCCCGGTCGGAAGGAGTGAGCGCGCTGGCCGTCATCGACGCGAGCCTCGCGGGCACGTCCAACGACCTGGTCACCGCGGCCGTCTTCCTCTACGCCTTCGCGATGCTCGGCTACGCCGCCGAGTTCGCGTTCGGGCGGCGCGCCCGCCGCGCCCCCCTGGTCGTGCACGCCGCGACGTCGCTCGAGACCGTGCCGCCTCCGGTCGCCGAGGCGCACGTGCTCAGCGAGCCGCCGCGCCGGGCCGACCGCGGCGTCGTCCTCGGCCGCTTCGCCGTGGCGCTCACGGTCGCCGGCTGGGCCGCGCACCTGGGCTCGGTGGTCACGCGCGGCCTCGCGGCGCACCGCGTGCCGTGGGGGAACATGTACGAGTTCTCCTCCATGGTCACGCTCGCGGGTGCGACGGCGTACCTGGTGCTCCTGCTGAACCCGCGCCTGCGCCCGCTGGTCCGTCCGCTCGGCGCGTTCGTCATGGTGCCGGTGGTGCTCACCCTCGGGCTCGGCACGACGGTTCTGTACGCCAAGGCCGAGCCGCTGCAGCCGGCGCTGCAGGACTACTGGATCAAGATCCACGTCGTCGCCGCGATCATCGCGTGGGGCACGTTCATGGTCGGCGCGGTCGCCAGCGCGCTCTACCTCGCGAAGAGCCGCTTCGAGGCGCGTCTCGCGCTGGCGGGTGACGACCCGGCGACCGTCGACGAGACGGTCGGGGGCGGCATCATGCGCAAGGTGCCGTCGGCCGCCGAGCTGGACCGGCTCGCCTACCGCGTCAACGCCTTCGCGTTCCCCATCTGGACGTTCGCGATCGTCGCCGGTGCCATCTGGGCCGAGCGCGCGTGGGGTCGCTACTGGGGCTGGGACCCCAAGGAGACCTGGTCGTTCATCACGTGGGTCGTGTACGCCGCGTACCTGCACGCGCGCGCGACCGCCGGGTGGAAGGGCAGGCGCGCCGCCTACCTCGCGCTGCTCGCGTTCAGCTGCCTGACCTTCGACTACTACATCGTCAACATCTTCGTCGTCGGCTTGCACTCGTACGCGGGGCTCTGAGCCGGTCGTACCTGGGTAGCGTCCACGTCGTGAGTGGGACCCGCTACCGCGAGACCGTCGAGACGGTCCTCGCCGACATCCTGTCGCTGTACCCGGAGCACGCCACCGCGCTCGGGGAGCACCGCCACGACGGCGAGCTCGACGACATGTCGGACGACGGGCGCGCGCGCAAGCGTGCTCGCCTCGCCGAGGACCGTGATGCCCTGGACGCGCTCGACCTCGACGCGCTCGACCCGGAGGACGCCGTCGACGCGCAGCTCGTGCGCACCGGCATCGATGGGCTCCTGTTCTCGCTCGACGGCACCGCGGACCACACGTGGAACCCGCTCGTGTGGCTGCCGGGCGAGGCGCTGTTCCCGCTCGTCGAGCGCGAGGGCACGCCCGTCGCCGACCGGCTGCGGGCCCTCGCGTCGCGCATGTCGCAGGTCCCGGACCGCCTGGCCCAGGCGCGCAAGACGGTCGAGCGGCCACCGCGCGTCCACGTGGAGACCGCCGTCGACCAGACCACGGGGGCGGCCGCGTTGCTGGGCGCGCCGCTCGAGGCGCTGCTCGCGCAGGAGCCCGGCCTGCGGCCCCTCGTCGAGCCGGCCCGCGATGCCGCGCTGAAGGCGCTGGCCGAGCATCGGGACGCGCTCGCCGCGATGGTCGAGACCGCCGACGGCGATCCGCGGCTCGGCGAGCAGCGCTTCGCCGCGAAGCTGCACCTGACGCTCGACAGCGACCTGTCGGCGGCGGAGGTCACCCGCCGGGCCGAGCAGAACCTCGCGCTCGTGGAGGAGCAGCTCCGAGAGCTCTCAGGCGGCGACGTCCGGGCGGCGTTCGCGGCCTGCGCGGTCGACGTGCCCAACGACGACGACGTCCTGGAGCGCGCGCAGGAGGCCTTCGTGCGGGCGCGCGAGCACGTGATCGAGCACGACCTGGTCACCCTGTACGACGACCCCTACGAGTGGGTCGTCATGCCGGAGTTCCGGCGCGGCGTCGCGATCGCGTACTGCGACTCGCCGGGCCCGCTCGAGCCGCCGGGCCTGGCGACACAGCTGGCGGTCGCGCCGACCCCGGCGCACTGGTCGCCCGAGCGCGTCGCCTCGTTCTACCGCGAGTACAACCTCGCGATGCTCGCCGACCTCGTCGTGCACGAGGCCATGCCCGGGCACCTCGTGCAGCTCGATCACGCGCGGCGCTTCCAGGCGTCCACCCGAGCGCGCCAGATCTTCGACAGCGGCCCCTTCATCGAGGGCTGGGCGGTGCACGCCGAGCGGCTCATGGCCGAGAGCGGCTGTGGCGGAGAGCGGGTGCGGCTGCAGCAGCTGAAGATGCAGCTGCGCATGAGCATCAACGCACTCCTCGACGCCGGCGTGCACGCCGGCGGGATGACCGAGGGCGAGGCGATGGAGCTGATGATGGGCCGCGGCTTCCAGGAGGAGGGCGAGGCGGTCGGCAAGTGGCGCCGGGCGCTGCTCACGTCGACGCAGCTGTCGACCTACTTCGTCGGCTACATCGAGCTGGACGACCTGTTCCGCCGGCTCGGCCTCGACGCGTCGTCCAACTACGACCACGTCCTGGCGCACGGCAGCCCGCCGGTGCGGCATCTGGCGGGCCTGCTCGGCGCCTGATCTCGCCCTGCCCGCCGTTTGTCGCGGTCAGCGGCGGAAGTTCGCCGCCCACCGCGACCTGCCCGCCGTTTGTCGCGGTCAGCGGCGATAGAACGCCGCCAGTCGCGACGTAGGTCGCGGGTTCAGAGGGTGAGGAGCAGCTCGATCTCGTCGCGGATCGGGATGCCGTTGGCGGCGACCTCGGCGATCTCCGGCTTGAACTGCCGGGACACGCTCACGGCCTCGGGGCGCAGCGCGACGAGCACGAACCCCATCCGTTGGTAGAAGCCCAGCGCGTCGAGGTTGTCGTTGGTCGTGACGACCTTGAGGTGGCGCGCGCCGAGGTCGGCCGCGACCTTCGCGATGCCGTCGATGAGCAGCCCGCCGATGCCGTCGCCGGGCGTGACGGCGTCGATGGTGACGATCTCGAGGATCTCGCCGTCGTCGGCGTAGGTGAGCAGACCGACCCGGCGGCCGGTGTCGGTGGCCACGAGGCCCGGCAGCTCGAGGCAGTCGAGCACGCGCCCGTCGGTGACCTGGAGGGTCGAGCCCCAGCGCTGCGTCAGCAGCTGGGTGACCCAGTCGTCGTCGTAGGTGCGCCGCTCGCGCAGGATGACCGGCATCAACGGCCGTCCGGCGGGGCGTCGGTGCCGGGCTCGCCCGGGGCGTCGCTGTCGCGCAGCTTCTGCTCACGCCGGCGCAGGTCGTCCTCCCAGGCCCTGAGGGTGTCGCGGTCGAGGCGGGCGAGGAACTCGGGGTCGTCGTCCGGGGCCACCGGGCCACGCCGGGACGCGCCGCGGGACGGGCTGCTCGCCGGCCGCCCGGCGTTGCCCTTGTACGGCAGGCCGCCCGGGCGCGCGGCGGCGCGGGGCCGGCCGGCGATGAGCCAGAGCACGGAGCCGACGTCCGGGAGGATCAGCACGATCAGGATCCAGAAGCCCTTGGGCATGTTGCGGACCAGCGACGCATCGGTGGTGATGACGTCGAAGATGCAGAAGAGCCACAGCGCGAGCACGGCGAAGAACAGGACGCCGTCCAGGGCCAGGAACACGCCGTCCACCGTACGGTCCTGCGCCGGATCAGGCCCACTCGCGGGCTCGTGGCGCCCCACGGGCGGCGGCGCTGCCCGAGTGCCAGGCTCGTCCTCGTGGGCAAGGGGTACGACGACCTGCGCGACTTCCTGCGCGACCTCGAACGCGACGGCGACCTCCGGCACGTGAAGGTGCCGGTCGACACGCACCTCGAGGTGACCGAGATCGTCACCCGCGTGCTCAAGGAGCGGGGGCCGGCGCTCGTCTTCGACCAGCCGTCGACCGGGAGCATGCCGCTCGCGATCAACGTGTTCGGCACCGACGCCCGGATGGCCAGGGCGATCGGCGCGTCCTCGCTCGACGAGCCCGGCCAGCGGCTCGCCGAGCTGCTCAGGCCCGAGCTCCCCAAGGGCCTGTCCGGCCTGCGCGACGCCTTGTCCAAGGTCGGCGAGCTGAAGAGCGCTCCGCCCAAGCACGTGAAGAGCGCGCGGTGCCAGGAGGTCGTGAAGCTCGGCGACGAGGTCGACCTCGACCTGCTGCCCGGCATCCAGTCCTGGCCGGACGACGGGGGCGTGTACCTCAACCTCGGGCTGACGCACACCAAGCACCCCGAGACGGGGGCGCGCAACCTCGGTATGTACCGCCTGCAGAAGCACGACCGGCGCACGCTGGGCATGCACTGGCAGATCCACAAGGACTCGAACGCCCACCACGCGGTGGCCGAGCGCCGCGGCGAGCGGCTGCCGGTCGCGATCGCGTGGGGCTGCCCGCCCGCGGTCACCTACGCCGCGAGCGCGCCGCTGCCGCCGGACATCGACGAGTACATGTTCGCCGGGTTCCTGCAGCGCGACCGCGTCGAGATGGTCGCCTGCAAGACGGTGCCGCTCGAGGTGCCGGCCAACGCGCAGGTCGTCGTCGAGGGCTGGCTCAAGCCGGGGGAGCGGCTGCCGGAAGGCCCGTTCGGTGACCACACCGGCTTCTACACGCCGGTCGAGCCGTTCCCGGCGCTGCACGTCGAGTGCATGACGATGCAGCGCGACCCGATCTTCCAGACGATCGTCGTCGGCCGGCCCCCGCAGGAGGACGGGCCCATCGGGAAGGCGACCGAGCGCATCTTCCTGCCGTTGCTGAAGATGACGCTGCCGGAGATCGTCGACTACGACCTGCCCGTCGAGGGCGTGTTCCACAACTGCGCGATCATCTCCATCGACAAGCAGTACCCGAAGCACGCGCACAAGGTCATGAGCGCGGTGTGGGGGACCGGTCTCATGTCGTTGACGAAGCTGATCGTCGTCGTCGACGCCGACTGCGACGTGCACGACTACCGGGACGTCGCGTGGCGCGCGTTCGGCAACACCGACTGGGACCACGACGTGCTGCACACGACTGGCCCCGTCGACCACCTCGACCACTCCGCGTACCAGCAGTTCTGGGGCGGGAAGATGGGCATCGACGCGACCGCGAAGCTGCCCGGTGAGGGCTACGCGCGCGACGGCGGCTGGCCGCCGGTGATCGTGCAGGACCCGGCCGTCATCGCCAAGGTCACCGGCCGGTGGAAGGAGCTCGGCCTGTGACGGCGGTGGCGCTCGAGCCGCAGCGCGGGCACGTGCGCGCGTTCCTGCGGCTCGTGATGATCGAGCACTCCGTCTTCGCGCTGCCCTTCGCCTACCTCGGGGTGCTGTACGCGTCGTTCGATCGCACCGGCGACGTGCACTGGCGCGCGCTGGGGCTCGTGACCATCGCGCTCGTCGCGGCGCGCACGTTCGCGATGGCGGTGAACCGCATCGTCGACCGGCGGCTCGATGCGCGCAACCCGCGGACGGCGCAGCGCGAGCTGGTCACCGGTGCGGTCAGCGTGCGCACCGCTGCGGTGGGCTCGGCCGTCTCGCTCGTCGTGTTCGTCGTCGTCGCGGGGGTGCTCTCGCCGCTGTGCCTCGCGCTGTCGCCGATCGCGCTGGCGCTGTTCGTCGTCTACCCGTACGGCAAGCGCTTCACCTGGCTGTGCCACGCGATCCTCGGCCTCGCGCAGACCTGCGGCCCCGTCGGCGCCTGGCTCGCGACGACGCGGCACTGGTCGTGGTCGTCGGTGCTGCTCGGACTCGGCGTCGGTCTCTGGATCGGCGGGTTCGACCTCATCTACGCGCTGCAGGACATCGACTCCGACCGCGCCGGCGGCATCTACTCGCTGCCCGCACGCTTCGGCGCCAGCGTCGCGCTGCGCGTGAGCGAGGCCGCGCACATCGTGACGCTCGGCCTGTTCGTCGCGTTCGGCCTCCGCGAGGGGGCCGGCGCGTTCTGGTGGATCGGCGTGGCGGTCACGGCCGGCGCGTTCGCGTACGAGCACGCGATCGTGAAGCCCGACGACCTCTCGCGCGTGAACCGCGCGTTCTTCACCACCAACGGCCTCGTCGGCATCGCGCTGTTCGCGTTCGGCCTGTTCGACCTGCTCGCCCGGGGCCTCGGCGCCTGACCTTGACATGTGACTAAAAGGTCACCTATCGTTCTCGCGTGACGGAGGAGGACGACGGCGTCTTCAAGGCGCTCGCCGACCCCACCCGTCGCCGGCTCCTCGACCTGCTGTTCGAGACCGACGGCCAGACGCTGTCGGAGCTCGAGGCCGCGGTGCCGGAGATGACGCGGTTCGGCGTGATGAAGCACCTCGGCGTGCTCGAGGACGCGGGCCTCGTCGTCACCCGGCGCCGGGGCCGGGAGAAGCTCCACCACCTCAACCCGGTGCCGATCCGCCTCGTCCACGACCGGTGGATCTCGCGCTTCACCGAGCATCGCGTGGCGATGCTCGCCGACCTCAAGCACAAGCTCGAAGAGGAGAGCTCATGACCGTCTTCCGCGTCTGGATCAACGCGTCGCCGCAGAAGGTGTGGGACGCGATCGTCGATCCCGCGTTCAACCAGAGGTACGGCTACGGCCTGCCGAGCGAGTACGACCTGCGCCCCGGCGGGCTGTTCCTCGTGCGCCAGCCCGAGGCGATGGTGAAGCTCGGAGCGCCCGCGGTGATGATCGACGGCGAGGTGCTCGAGCTCGACCCGCCGAAGCGGCTCGTGCAGACGTGGCACGCGAACTTCACCGAGCAGACCGCGGCCGAGCCTCCGCAGCGCGTGACGTACGAGCTCGAGGAGGAGGGCGAAGGCATCGTCATCCTCACCGTCACCCACGAGCTCGACGCGGCGCCCGCGACCGCCCGCTTCGTCCAGGGCGACGAGGAGATGGGCGGCAAGGGCGGCCTGCCGATGATTCTGTCCGACATGAAGACCTGGCTCGAGACCGGGAAGTCGATGCGCCTGCCGTCCTGACGGTCAGGGCTTCCGGCCGGACAGGGCGAGCAGCTTCGCGCTCGCCGGCGCGTCGTCGGGCACGGCGACCGCCGGCGCGAACATGCCGCTCTCGGCGAGCATCGCGGCGTGCGGCTTCCAGTAGTCGTAGAGCAGCTGCGCCGTCGCCTCGTCCATCGCGTACTGCTGGCCGCTGCCCTGGGCGAGGTCCCAGCCGTGCACGATCAGGTCGGTGAGCATCTCCGTGGCGTAGTCCCGCGCCGCCGTGGGGCCGCGCGAGAGAGAGACCTCGCGACCGAGCGCTCCGGGCGCGTCCCACACGGCGTACGCCGCGCCGGCCTCCCGGTCCCACGCCGCGGCCGGGTCGTCGCCGAGCGCGTCGCCGGACAGCTCGTCGCCGACGTCGGTGACGGTGCGCTGCTCGCCGAGCAGGGGCGGCACCCAGCGCTGCTCGTCGACGACGTGACCGACCAGGGTGCGGACGTCCCAGTCGCTGCACGGCGTCGGCGCCGACCAGCCGTCGGCGGCGACGCCGTGGACGAGACGGCCGAACGCGTCACGGGCGGTGTGGTGCATCGCGAGCAGCTGCGCGTCATCGGTCATGCGTGCGTTCTACCGCTGCCGGGTCGCGGTGGGAAGGGCGGACGATGATGGGGGCATGGCGGAGCGGGTGCCGTGGGTCGTCGGGGTCTCCGGCGCCAGCGGCACGCCGTACGCCGCGGCGGTGCTGCGCGGGCTGCTCGGGGCCGGCCGGGCGGTGGACCTCGTGGTCTCGCGCGCGGCCCGGCTGACGCTGCTCGACGAGACCGGCATCAGCTGGCACGACGATGCCGCGACGCTGGCGCAGTGGCTGGGCGAGGACGTGGCCGGAGGTGACGTCCGGCACTGGTCGCCGGCCGACCTCGCGGCCGGGCCGTCGTCCGGCACGTACGCGACCCACGGGATGCTCGTGGTCCCGGCCAGCACGGCGGCGGTCGCCGGCATCGCACTGGGGCTGTCGAAGGACCTGCTGCAGCGGGCGGCGGACGTGACGCTCAAGGAGCGGCGGCCGCTGGTCGTCGTGCCGCGGGAGATGCCCCTCACCCGGGCGACGCTCGCGCACCTGCTGGCGCTGCACGACGCCGGCGCTGTCGTCGCGCCGGCGAGCCCCGGCTTCTACGCCGGGGCCTCGACGGCAGCGGACCTGGCCGACTTCGTGGCGGCGCGGGTGCTCGACGCGGTGGGCGTGCCCCACGGGCTCATGCGCCGCTGGACGGGCGAGCTCGGGGCCGCCCGCGCCGAGTCCTAGGAGCGGCGGGCGCGACGCCGGGCGCGCAGGTTCGCCGAGAGGCGACCCCGGTTGCCGCGCGGCGAGGCGAGGGCGCGCAGGTCCGCGAAGTGGGCCTGGGCGAGGATCAGGTCGTGCGAGGTGCTCACAGCTGCTTCCTTAGGTCAGGACGGGCTTTGACCGTCTTCCTGTTGCTTCATCGTACTGGTATGCCTAACACTTGAGCATTGTGAGATGTTCCACACCTTCGATCGTTAGGTAGGAGCGCGCGATGGCCCTCGATCCGGTCGACCGGCGGCTCGCCCTCGCCCTCCTGGCGAACGGCCGTTCCACCTACGCCGAGCTGGGCCGGCTCGTGGGCATGTCCGCGCCGGCGGTGCACGAGCGCGTCGGCAAGCTCGAGGCGGCCGGCACCGTGCGCGGCTACCACGCCGACGTGGACCCCGCCGCGCTCGGGCTGGGCGTGGTCGCTCTCGTGGGGGTGCTGACCACCGAGGCGGCCGATCAGGACGTCGTGGCCGAGCGGCTGCGGGAGATCCCCGCCGTGGCCTCGTGCTGGGTCATCGCCGGCGAGGAGACGTTCATGCTGCAGGTGCGGGCGCCCGACGTGGACGGCATCGAGCACGTGCTCGGGCAGCTGCGCCGCACCAAGGGCGTCGCGCGCACCCGCACGACGGTGGTGCTGTCGACCCGCTGGGAGGGTCGGGTGCCCGATCAGTCGTAGGTGGCGCCCGCGATCGCCGCGACGGTCTGCGCCTCGTCGAACTCCTCGGAGCCGCTGATCGTCGGGACGAACCCGACCAGCACGCCGTCGCGCATGACCGTGGCCTCGAGCCCGGCCGCGCCGTCGGTGTCCCAGATCGCCTCGCGGCCGTCGGGGATCACGACCCGGACCCCGACCTTGTAGACGCCCTCACGGTGCACGTGGGCGAACACGCCTTGCTCGCGCAGCGCCTCGACGACGCGCGCCACCTGATCCTCCTGCACCCCCTGAGCATGCATGACCGTGCTGTGCGCCACCCGAGCGGGCCGGTCCGGGCGGGGCGAGGGAGGATGGCCGGGTGGACAAGGGTCTGAAGGCCGAGCTCGAGCAGAAGGTGCGCGCCGGCGAGCGCCTGTCCTACGACGACGGGGTGGCGCTGTACGAGAGCGACGACCTGGCCTGGCTCGGCGGCCTGGCCCACGAGGTCCGCACGGCGAAGAACGGCGACAAGGTCTTCTTCAACGTCAACCGGCACCTCAACCTGACCAACGTCTGCACCGCGTCCTGCGCGTACTGCTCGTTCCAGCGCAAGGCCGGCGAGAAGGACGCGTACACGATGCGCGTCGAGGAGGCCGTGCGGCTGGCGGAGGAGATGCGCCCCGCCGGCATCACCGAGCTGCACATCGTGAACGGCCTGCACCCGACGCTGCCGTGGCGCTACTACCCGCGCGTGCTGTCCGAGCTCAAGAAGGCCTTGCCCGAGGTCTCGCTGAAGGCGTTCACCGCCACCGAGATCCACTTCTTCGAGCGCATCTCGGGCAAGCCGGCCGACGATGTGCTCGACGAGCTCATCGACGCGGGCCTCGAATCCCTCACCGGCGGCGGCGCCGAGATCTTCGACTGGGAGGTGCGCAGCCAGATCGTCGACCACGAGACCCACTGGGAGGACTGGTCACGCATCCACCGGCTGGCGCACAGCAAGGGCCTGCGCACGCCGTGCACGATGCTCTACGGCCACATCGAGGAGCCGCGCCACCGCGTCGACCACGTGCTGCGCCTGCGCGAGCTGCAGGACGAGACCGGCGGCTTTGTCGTGTTCATCCCGCTGCGCTACCAGCACGACTCCGTCGGCGACCCACGGAACCGCCTGCAGGACAGGACGACCATGGCCACCGGCGCCGAGGCGCTCAAGACGTTCGCTGTGTCCCGGCTGCTGTTCGACAACGTCGACCACGTGAAGGCCTTCTGGGTCATGCACGGCCTGACGACCGCGCAGCTCGCGCTGTCGTTCGGCGCCGACGACCTCGACGGGTCGGTCGTCGAGTACAAGATCACCCACGACGCCGACCACTACGGCACCCCCAACACGATGACGCGCGACGACCTGCTGGGCATCATCCGCGACGCGGGCTTCACGCCGGTGGAGCGCGACACCCGCTACCGGGTCGTCAAGGAGTACGACGGCCCCACGCCGCTGGCCGAGCTGCGCGGCACGCCGGCGTCGCCCGAGGGGATGCCGCTCCCCGTCGCCTGACGGTGGTTCAGGACCGGACGTAGGCCTCGAGCTGGTCGCGTTCGGTCTGCAGCTCGTCGATGCGGTTCTTCACGACGTCGCCGATGCTCACGATGCCGACCAGCGCGCCGTCGACGACGACCGGCACGTGCCGGATGCGCCGCTCGGTCATCTCGCGGGCGAGGTCCTCGACGAGCGTCTCGGGCGCCGCGCTGTGCACGTCGACCGTCATGATCTCCGCGACCCGCCACTGGAGCACCTCGGCCCCCGCCGAGTGCAGGCGGCGCACGATGTCGCGCTCGCTGACGATCCCCGCGACCGTGCTCCCGTCGCCGCTGACCACGAGCGCACCCACGTGGTGCTCCGCCAGCTCGGCGATGAGGTCGGTGACGTACGCATCGGGCGAGATCGTGTGGGCGCCCGAGCCCTTGGTCCGCAGCACGTCCGAGATCCGCACGTCGCCCTCCGAGCCTCGTCGGGTTCCCCGCATGCGGCCGGACCGCCGCCTGCCGTGTGGGGGACGCTACGCCGGACGCCCCGCCAGGAGGGGGACGCCTGCGCGACCTACCCTCGCCGTGTGGACATCCGGGCCAACCGGGGCGCCCTGCTGGCGCTCGGCATCGGCGTGACGCTGGTGCCCGGCTTCGCGGTGTTCCTCGTGCTGCGCGCCGTCGGCGTGGGCGTCGGACCGGCGGGCCTGCTCGGCCTGCTGCTCATCTTCGTCGGCTGCTTCGCGTTCAGCGGCTGGGCGTGGAGCGGCGTCGGCCGGGCCCCGTCCCCGGCGCAGCCCGCGACCCGACAGGAGGACGATGACTGACCCCGCGAGCGTCCCGGAGGCCCGACCGCAGCTCAGCCGGCTGGCCTTGCGCTACACCGGCCTGCGGTTCGGCGTCTTCGCCGTCTGCTTCGGCGTGGGGTGTGCGGTCATGCTGCCGCTCGACGGCTCGTCCGCACCGACCTTCTTCAAGGCCGCGCTCATCGCCGCCGTCCTCTCCCTCCCGATCTCGTTCGTGCTCGGCCGCGACCTGCGGGCGCAGATCGCGGCGGGCATCGAGGACCAGCGCTCCGCCAGCCGGGCGCGCGCCGACGACGACGCCGCCCGCGTCGCCGCCGCGCGTGCCCGCCGGCAGCGCAGCACCGACGCCGCGACGGACCAGCCGGTCCAGTAGCGACGTCGTCGCCAGCAGCACCGGCGCGGCCGGTGTCGGCTGGCCCGATCGGCCCCAGCCACGCGCGTTCCTCAGGGGCATAAGAACGCGCACTCCTCACTCGGACGGCCGACGGCCGTCCGGGTGGTTCTGCGCCCACGGTGTTCACACCGGGGGTCCAACCGGACGACTGTGCTCACAGGACCGTCGAACCCGCGGAGGACCGCTGATGAACAGCACCGGAGAGCTGGTCGTGCACGCCGTCGCGTGCGGGTGCAGCGGGGCGGTGCGCGGCGAGGTCGCACGGCTCGTGCAGGGCGCCGACAGCCGACTGATGCGCTACGGCCATGACCGCGCCGAGCTGTCGGTCATCGCGGGCGCGCTCGCGCACAGCGACAAGGAGCTCGCCGTCACGATGGCGCAGATGCCCGAGGAGATCCGCGACGCCGCGGTGCGCCAGCTCGACGACGCCTTGTCGATCGAGGGCCGCGACTCCATCGAGCGCATGGCCGCGAGCAACTTCCGCCGCGAGGCGGCCCGCGTCATCGAGCTGATCGGCACGCCGCAGCTCATCGCGTAGAGATCTCGGCACGTGAGGTCCGCGGGGTCCGTCACCGGCCCGACCCACGCACGAAACGAGCACGACACCCGCTCGCCCTAGCGTCAGCCCGCCGGCGACGGGCGGAGGCGATGGTGCAGGTAGGTGCAGCGCGGGCGACGGTCCCGAGGCTCCACGACCTTCCGGCGACACCGGACACCGTGCGCTGGGGCTTCTTCGACCGCGACGTTCCCCCGGTGCTCACCGTCGGGTCGGGGGACCTCGTGCGGATCCGCACGCTGACGCACCACTGCGGTGACGCCCCCGACCTGCTCATGGACGACGAGATCCGTGCGGTCTACGGCGGGGTGGGCGACAGGGGCCCGGGCCCGCACATCCTCACGGGTCCGATCGCGGTCGACGGTGCCCGGCCGGGCGACACGCTCTCGGTCCGGATCCTCACCGCCGAGCCGCGGCTCCCGTACGGGTCGAACCTCGCGGCGCACTGGGGTCACCTCTACGACATGTTCGCCAAGGAACGGGTGACCGTGTACGCGTTCGACCTCGTGAGCGGCACGGCCCGGGCCGCGTTCGCCTACGACTGGAAGATGACGCCCCTCGCCGACGCGCCCGGGACGATCGTCGAGCCGGGGAGCGTCGTGCGCGAGCCGGCGCTCGACGGCGTCGTCGTCCCGCTGCGCCCGCACTTCGGGACGATGGGGGTCGCGCCCGCCGCCCCGGGCCGGCACAGCAGCGTGCCGCCGGGCGACCACGGCGGCAACATCGACAACTGGCGGATCGGTGCGGGAGCGACGATGCACTACCCCGTGCAGGTCGAGGGCGCTCTCCTGTCGGTCGGCGATCCGCACGTGTCGCAGGGCGACGGCGAAGTGAGCGGCACCGCACTCGAGGCATCGCTCGACGGGTTGCTCGAGCTGACGGTGCGCACCGACCTCGGCTTCGCCTACCCGGTGCTCGAGACCGCCGACGTGTGGTCGGTGCACGGGTTCGGCGACGACCTCGACGCGGCGATGCGGGCGGCGGCCGAGCGGATGCTCGACCTGCTGGGTCGATCGTTCGACCTGTCGCGCGACGATGCGTACTCGCTGATGAGCGTGGCCGTCGACTTCACGGTCACCCAGGTCGTCGACGGGCGCCAGGGGGTGCACGCGACGGTCGCGAAGCGACTGTTCGCGGGTGGGTGAGCGGCGTGCGCGCCTGGGTCCTCGGAGCGGCCGACGGCGTGCCGGACGCGATCGCTCCCTTCAGCCAGGCGGTCGCGCACGGTGACGTGCTGCACGTGACCGGGCAGATGCCCATCGACCCGTCGACCGGAGCGCTGGTGCCGGGCGGCGTGCGCGAGCAGACCGACCAGGTCCTGCGCAACCTCGCCCAGGTGCTGCAGCACTGCGGAACCTCGCTGGACGCCGTCGTCTGCGTGCGCGCCTACCTCACGTCGTTCGACGACTACGCCGCGTTCAACGCGGCATACGCAGCCTGGTTCCGCGAGCCCTACCCGGCGCGCACGTGCATCGGCGTCACCGGCCTCGCGCTCGGCGCGCTCGTCGAGATCGACCTGACCGCCACGCGGGACGGCACGACCCGCTGAGCAACCGCGCGCCGGCCTGCGTGCCAGGCTCTCGATGTGGCCGAGGCACCCCGGCGCCCGCGGGCGCGCTGGCCCTGGGCCGACGTGCCGGCCGAGATCGCGCCGCTGCTGCGCCCCCGGCTGCCTCCGGTCGGCGACGACATCGTCGCCGCGGTCATCGCCGAGGTGCCGGAGTACGCGCGCCCGCTGACCGGTGACTTCGGCCGCCTGATCCGGGAGGGCGTGCGCGTGGCGCTCGACCAGTTCGCCGACCTGCTCGGGCACGACGACGAGCTGCCCGACCTCAAGCTCTACCGGGTGCTCGGGCGCGGCGAGCTGCGCGAGGGCCGCACGCTCGATGCGCTGCAGTCCGCGTACCGCATCGGCGCGCGGGTCGCGTGGAGGCACGTCGCTGAAGGGGGACAGGCCGAAGGCCTCCCACCGCCGGTCCTCTACCGGCTGGCCGAGGCGATCTTCGCCTACATCGACCAGCTGTCGGCCGCCTCGGTCGAGGGGTACGCGCAGGAGCAGGCCACGCGCGCCGGCTCGGCGCAGCTGCGTCGCCAGACGCTCGTCGAGCTGATCGCGCGGTGGCCACCGGCCGACCCGGCGGACATCGACAAGGCTGCCGGCGCGGCGGACTGGCCGCTGCCGCAGACGGTGGCGGCGGTCGTCGCCGGCGCGGCGGATCCCGTCGCACTGGCGCGGCGCCTGCCGGTCGGCACGGTCGGCGGCGAGCTCGAGGTCGGCGCCGTCCTGCTGGTGCCCGACCCGGACGGTCCCGGCCGCGCGCGCCAGACCGTGAACGCGCTCGGCGACCGCCCGGCGGTGGTGGGACCGACGGTGCCGTGGGCGCAGGCGCACCAGTCGCTCGCTCGGGCGCGAGCGGCGTGGCCGCTGCTCGCCGCCGGCGCACTGGGTGACGAGCCGGTCGTGCGCGCCGACGACCACCTCGTCGCGCTCCTGCTGGCCGCCGATCCGGCGCTCGCCCGCGACCTCGTCACCCGACACCTCGCGCCGTTGGCCGCGCTGCCGTCCGGGGTCCGCGCGCGGCTCGAGCCGACGCTGCGCGCCTGGCTCGACGCGCACGGCGACGTCTCGGTCGCCGCCGAGTCCCTCGGCGTGCACGCGCAGACCGTCCGCTACCGGCTCGCGCAGCTGCACGAGGCGTTCGGCACCGCACTCGACGATCCGGTCCAGCGGCTGGCGATCGCCCTCGCCCTGCGGGTGGCGCGCGGCGCCTAGCGCGGGTGCTCGTCCGGGGCGCCAGGCCCGGCGGTTCCGGTCAGGCCGCGATGAGGCGCTGCGGCACAGGGGCGCTCGGCACAGCAGCGGTGACCTTCGGGGGGAGCGCGAGCCGCAGCACGCGCTTCCACGTCGAGAGGTACTGCGTGTGCAGCGGGCCGCTCGTGTAGGGCAGGTCGTAGCGCTCGCAGATCTCGCGCACGCGCGGCGAGATCTCCTGGTAGCGGTTGCTGGGCAGGTC
The DNA here is from genome assembly GCA_035545535.1 of Mycobacteriales bacterium. Taxonomy (GTDB): domain Bacteria; phylum Actinomycetota; class Actinomycetes; order Mycobacteriales; family CAJCIY01; genus DASZYF01. The sequence goes on from DASZYF010000043.1 coordinate 36,812, forward strand.
CGGGAACAGGTGGTGCTCGATCTGGAAGGACAGGTTCCCCGTCATCAGGTGCATGAGCGGACCGCCGTCGATGTTCGCCGAGCCGAGCAGCTGACGCACGTACCAGCCGCCGCGGGTCTCGTCCTCGATGTCGTCGACGCTGAACATCTCGGCGCCGTCGGGGAAGTGGCCGCAGAAGATGACGACGTTCGACCACAGGTTGCGCACGAGGTTCGCCGTCGCGTTGGCCGCGAGCGTCGGGATGAACGACGGACCGGACAGCAGCGGGTGCACGACGTAGTCCTTGAGCACCTGGCCCGAGGCCTTCTTCACGAGCCGCTTCGCGTTGCGGCCGATGTCGGCCCACGTGCGCCGACCCTCGCGCAGCTCGTCGAGCTCGAGGTCGTAGAGCGCGATGCCCCACTGGAAGAACGCTGCGAGCACGACGTTGAACGCCGGCTGGAGCAGGTGGACCGGGTGCCAGCGCTGGTCCTCCGACATCCGCATGATCGTGTAGCCGACGTCGCGGTCCCGGCCGACGACGTTCGTCCACGTGTGGTGCAGGTCGTTGTGCGAGTGCTTCCAGCCCTCGGCGGCCGAGACGTTGTCCCACTCCCACGTCGTGGAGTGGATGGCCGGGTCCCGCATCCAGTCCCACTGGCCGTGCAGGACGTTGTGCCCGATCTCCATGTTCTCGAGGACCTTCGCGGCGGACAGCGCGACGGTGCCGGCGATCCAGGCGGGCGGGAACGCGCTCGCAAGCAGCGTGGCCCGGCCGGCGAGCTCGAGGCGGCGCTGCAGGGCGATGACGCGGCGCACGTAGGCGGCGTCGTCGGCGCCGAGCGAGCCGAGCACCTCGGCCCGGATGGCGTCCATCTCGGCGCCGAACGCCTCGACGTCCGCGGGGGACATGCGGGAGAGCGTGGTGGTCATCGGGTCTCCTCTCGAAGGGCCGGCGTCAGGCGCCGAGCTCGCACGGGCCGGCGGCGGCGCTGACGCACGTCTGCACGTACGTCGTCGCGTCACCGGGCACGGCGGTGGTGGTGTCGCCCGTGCGCAGGTCGCGCACCGAGCCGGACAGCAGGGGGACGACGCAGCCGCGGCAGATGCCCATGCGGCATCCGCTCGGCATCAGCACGCCCGCGTCCTCGCCGGTGGCGAGCAGCGTCGTCGCGCCGACGGCCTCGGCGACGCGGCCGCTCTTCGCGAACGTCACCTCTCCGCCGTCGCCGTCGGCGGCGAGCACCAGCGGACGGAACCGCTCGATGCGGAGCTCGGCGCCGAGCCCGGCTGCGTCCCAATGGTTCTCGGCCGCCGCGAGCAGGCCGGCCGGGCCGCACGCCCACGTCGCGCGCTCGCGCCAGTCCGGCACGATCGTGTCCAGCTCGGCGATGTCGAGCAGGCCCTCGACGTCGGTGTGGCGCTCGATGAGCGTGATGCGGCCGGCGGCCGCGAGGGCCCGCAGCTCGTCGCCGAAGATGACGTCGTCGCGGGTGAGCGCGGAGTGCAGCACGACCGCATCGGCGAGCCGGTGGCTGCGCAGCATCCCCATCACGGGCGTGATGCCGCTGCCGCCGGTGAGGAACAGGACCTTCGCCGGCAGGACGTCGGGGAGCACGAACTCGCCCTCGGGCTCG